>JBIKNA010000522.1:0-4939 GCA_044358965.1 Polyangiaceae bacterium | reverse complement strand
TCGCGGTGATCGCCCGCTGACCTTTTGGGGGGCGTTACGGCACAACCACGTCGAAGTGGACGGCCCAGTTCTGGAGCGCATAGCCGTACTGCGACGGCGTTGCGTCGGAGTCGCGCAGGTTGCCGCGGGCGCCCTGCGTGGGACCAGGGCACGCGTTGGGGGCCGGCGCGTTCTGCGCGTAGGTGAGGCGACGGTTGGTGCCCACCGGCGTGCTGGCGAGGGTGATGGTGACCGTGTCTGGGGCACTGACCACCACGCTGGAGATCGCCGGTGCAGCGCCGCTGCCGTCGGTGTACCGGAAACCGAAGTTGCCGGGGTTGGTGACCTGCGTGGTGTCGAGCACCAGTGGCGGCACCGGCACCTTGAACTTCACTGTCAGGATGGCCCCGTTGCGGACCACGCTCAGCGGACGGAGCGGTTCCCACGCCCGGCCTTCGAGCACCTGCGCAAGATATGCCTTGGCGAAGTACTCGCCCAGGCGCCGGTTGCTGTGGCTCGTGTAGTGGATGCAGTCGCCGGCAAAGGCCAGCGGGTAGCCCGGCGTCACCAAGACCACTTTGCCCGGCGCCCGCGTGTGCGCGTCGAGCTGCAAGTTGGCCACGGCGCTGGCCGCGGTATTTGTCCAGGAGCTCATTTGCGCCAGGTACAGCGGCACGCCGAGCGCCTGCCCGGTCTGCGCCTTCACCTGGGTTTCGTAGTCCGCCTGCCACTCGAGCAGCGCGTCGCTGTAGTTGGTGATCTTGTTCGGCGTGCCGTCGGTGCCCGCGATGGGGAATCCGGGGCTGTAGTGATCCGTCTCACCGTGGATGGTGGTCACGCCACGAACGACGTAGGTCTTGCCCGCTGCCGCAGCCAACGCCTTGGCGTCGCGTACCTGGTTCATGCCGTCGGTGAAGGGCTTGATGTAGCTGGCGCTGAGCCACGGGCATCCGCCCATGCGCAAGCAATAGTAGCTGTTGCCACTCCGGCCATGCAGGCTCACCAAGAGATCGTGGCTGGTGCGCCCCACGGGCTGGCCCACCAAGTACACGTCGCGCGAGCGCTTGGTGATCTGGTTGGCGAGGCCACTCGACATGGTCTCGACGTTGTAGTTGAAGAACATGTCGCCCTCGACGAGGGGGACCAGCGAGCCAGGGGTTTGGTAGCCCGTGCAGCCGTCGCCGTTGCAGCCCGACGCCGTCATGACCCCCACGTTGAACATGAGGTTTGCGTAGGGCTGCGTGGTGCTGAGCACCGGCGTGCCCGAGTTGGCCACGCTGTTGCTCTGGCCCGTGGACAGCACATGGTTGATGTCGAAGTGCTGGTAGGTGGGCGACAGACCAGTGCCCGTGCCGCCGCCGACTTGGGCGTTCACGCCTAGCTCCACACTACCGACCAGCGAGCGCTTGAGAGTGAGCCAGAGCTCACTTTGGGCGCCCATAGTGACCACAGACGCGAAGTAGTCCTGGTCGGCGACGAGGGTCTGCGCAGCACCGCCGTTGATGCTGATGGCGAGCGTGGCCGGGGCCGCTGCCGTGTAGCCCAAAATGCGCCACACGGGGTTGTTGAGCGTGCCCCCGCGGGTGTCAAGCACGAGGCGCGCGGCGTTGGCTGCGGCCACGGCTTCGAAGACGCCGTAGGTGGGGTTCCAGCCGGCCGTTGCGTAGGCCTCGGTGACGGTGCTCGCAGCGCCAATGCCGCGGGGACCGCTGCTGGGCACGGTGCCTTGGAGTGCCGTCAGCGCCGAGTCCACCGAGCGCTCGGTCTCTTGGGTTTGCAGACCCGTTGCGCCCTTGGGACCCAACACCATGTTCACGCTGCGCGTGGTGTACGGGTAGCCGACTTGCGTTCCGTCGTCGCCGTAGACGGGGTACGCGGTCTTGCCCACCGCGCCGGCGTTGGTGCCCCAAGCGATGCGCTTGCTGTTGCCGGGGAGCTCCCACTGGTTCAGCTGGTAGGTCCAGTTCCACTCGGCGGGCATGCTCTGCGTGGCGGGGGAGCCCGCGCTTACAACCTTGTTCGCACTGGTGCGGCCCCAGTTGTTGTAGAACCAGCCGAAGCCTCCATCGCGATGCAAGCGCGTGCTGGTCTGCGTGGCGCCAATTTCCGTGTTGGTGCCGTCGCTCCACATGTGCACGTAGGGCACGCGGTTGGTTTGTGTGTAGTCCCAGCTCGACGCGATGGACAACGGTGCGCTGGTGGTCAGGAACTTGTACCTGTCGCCCCAGCCGGCGCCAGAAACCGCGCCGTCGATGCCATCGAAGGAGAGCTCGCCGGCCGGCGAACGGTCGTCGAGATTCACGGCGTTGGCCGCAAGCGCCGACGAGTCGACGGTGTGAACCCACACCGGGTTGTCGCGCCCGGTGGCAAACAGGTACTGCACCGTGGTCTTGATGGCGCGGTCTACCGGCGGATACGTCGGCAGTTCGCCCTGTGTTCGCAGGGTGGTCCAAGAGTACTCGTGCAAGGCATGGTGCCGCCCTTGGAACACCACGCGGTAGGTGCCTTGGGTGCGCCTGCTCGACGACGTGTTGCGATCGAGATCCTGCGACCCATCGTGGTGGAGCGTGTAGCCCCAGCCCGGGTGATTGGGGTCGCGCCCGCCCACGGCCTGCACCGTGCTGTTGTCTGCTTTTTGGTAGGTGAAGCGCCGAATGTAGCCGCCGTAGAACCCCGCTGGGTCCAATGCGTTGTTGCGCACCAAGGCCGCCGAGCGCTCCTTGTTGCTCGAGTCGCGCCAGCGGTACACATCGCTCACGTAGCCGCCCACAGAGGTTCCTGCGTCGATGGCCACCGTTGCCCAAGTGACGGGCGGGACCACGCTCTCGTTGAGGCCGATGGTGCTCGTCGCCGAAATCGTGCGCCGCAAGGTGAGCCACACGGTAGAGCCGTCTTTGGAGACGTCGTAGTCGGTGCCCTGCACCAAGTTGGTGGTCCCGATACGGACGCCCGTGGGCAGTGCCGCGAGCGGGTAGTCCACGATGCGGAACACTGGGTTCACCACCGCAGTGGCCTTGGGGTTGAAGCTAAAGACCGCAGCGCCTGTGCCGGCTTCGGCCTTGACGTCCCATGTTGCGAGCACGTGGTTGTAGCCCGCCGGCACAAACGTCGCCGTGTCGCTGCGGCCAACACCTGCCGGGCCGCTGGCGACAACGGAACCGCGGGTGGCCGTGATTGCAGCGTTGGTGTGCCGCTCCACCTGCGCCACCTGGGAGAGGGTGCTGTCTTTGGCGCCAAGCACCAAGAACACCCCGTAGCTCTGGAACGGGTAGCCGACCTTGTTGCCCTGGTAGCCGTAGCTCGGAAAGGCTGTCTTGCCGACAGCGCCAAAGTTCATGCCCCAGCCCATCTTCTTGGAAGTCGAGCTGCCCGGCAGATCGTACTGGTTCAGCAGGAAAGTCCAGTTCCAGTTGGCCGGCATGAGCTGGGTCGACGGAGAGCCGGCGTCGATGATGCGAGTGGCCGAGGTCTTGCCCCATTGGGTGTAGAACCAGCCGTAGCCTGCGTCGTGTTGGGTGTATCGCTGCGATTGCACGAGGCCCATCTCGGCGTTGCTCGCCGTGTTCCACGAGCGAACGTAGGGCACCACGTTGGTGGCGGTGTATGTCCACGCCGACTGAAACGTGACCGGCCCCGCGGAAGTCGTCGCGAACTTGCGTCGGTCACCCCAGCCCACACCATCGACGGTGGTGCCGGCGGCACCCGTGTATTCGAGGGCGCCATAGGGGGCCTTGGTGTCTAGCTCGATGCCGTTGGCACCCGCGGCCGTTGCGTCGTAGGTCACAGACCACAGCGGCGCGTCGCGACCCGCCACGAAGATCCACTGCGCCGTTGCTTTAACGGGCACCGTAGCGCCGGTGTTGGTCTTGAGTTGTGGATACGAGTACTCGATGACCGCGTGCCCGGTGCCCACGGACCGGATGGTGCGCGTGCCTGCCAAGTAGCGATTGGACACGGTGGCGTAGTCTCCGGCCCGCTGTGCCTGGATGAACCCGAAGCCGGGCTCCGCCGCGGCTGCGTTGACCGTGCGCGTGACGCCAACGCTCGGTTGGTACGTGAACGAACGCGCGTAGCCGCCAAAGGTGCCCGAAGGATCTTGCGCTCCGTTGCCCACGAGGAACGCCGTGCGGGTGCGACCAACGCTGTCGCGCCAGGTGACGCGATCGCCGGTGTACCCGGTCACGTTCACGCCTTGCTCCACCGTGAGCGCCGGCGCACCCGAGAGTGTTTGGAACGCGCTGGGCATGTCCAGAGGAGCGTCCTCGTTGTCCGCGACGGGATCGCGTGTCGGCGTCGCGGTCTCGGGATCTTCAAGCTCGCGATCAGTGTCGCCCACTTGCTCGGAGCCGCTGCACGCGGGAGCCAAGACACTTGCAAGCAGCAGGAAGTGGCGAACGTGTCTCTTCAAGATGGCTCTCCTTCGGGAGAGCCAATCGTGACCGCAAAGGCACCGAGCGGCAAACGTAAGAATCAGGCGACAGCGGTCTGGTACATCCGTGCCCCAGGGCAACAATCGACCGCTCGGACCTGCGAGCGCTGCACACAGGGCTGATTGATGCTGACCCTGGAGAGGGATGCGGCGTGCAATGGCTCGGCCCTGCGGGGACCTCGGGCCGGTCCCCCCAAGTCGTCGGGCTCCCTTTGTTTTGCGCGGGGGTCGAGTCACCGCCGCAGAAGCAGACGTTCAGTGTCGCCCAAGGACGCGGGCTCGGCCCCCACTGGAAGCCGGGCTCGCTATGCGCTCAGAGCGCGCCAGAGCTTGCATCCACGGCAGTACCACCTTGGCCATCGGTAACACCTCCGATGATGTTCCCCAGGTCGGGATCAAGCCCTGCAGGTGCGAGGGCACTCCATTGTTCGGGGGACCGCCGACCTCGACGCGCCCAAGAAGGCTCGCACGCGCCGGCCGTGCTAGCCTCGCAGACGTGAGCCGAGCGGTCTGGGTTCCTTTCCTGGCGTT
>JBIKNA010000521.1:0-4945 GCA_044358965.1 Polyangiaceae bacterium | reverse complement strand
ACGCCAGGCCTCGCCGCCCTCGTCGAGGGGGGCCCAGTGTTTGGTCAGGTTGATGCCGCCGGTGAAGCCTAGGTGCTCGTCGACGACCAGCAGCTTGCGGTGGTCACGTTGGTCGACCTCCCACAGGCGAAGCGCCGGCAAAAGCCGCCCGAGGGGGTGGAACACCTCGACGTGCCCACCGGCCGCCCGTAGCGGATTCAGAAACGAAAGCGGCAAGCCGTAGCTTCCGACGGCGTCGTACACGACGCGCACGCGCACACCGCGGGAAGCGCGCTCTGCGAGGGCGTCGCGAAAGGCACGGCCAACCGTGTCGTCGCCAAGCCAATACATTTCGAGCAGGATCTCGCGCTCCGCCGCGCGAATGGCGTCGAGCATCGCCGGCAGCGCCATCACGCCGTCGCGGAGCAGCCGCACGCGGTCTGCGCCGACGGCAAACCACGGGTGTGGCGATTGCGCGTCGGTCATTTGCCCGCCTGGGGCCGGAGCACGCTGAGTACGAGACGGTCTGCTTGGAGAACCTGCGTGGCCAGCGTTTGCACGGACTCGGTGCTGGGCGTGCGCGCACTCCGTCCGAGGAACAGGTCCGTGGCCCGCTGCTCCGGCGAGCGTTGTCGCTGGAGCGCGTCTTGCGCAACGCGCTGGGCGGCGCTGCCGATACGCCCGGCATCGAGCGGCGTCGCGCCCAGTTGGGTCACCGCCGCACGCAATCGATCCGCGGCGGCGTCGACGCCCTCCGGGGCCGTCACCACCCGCACCACGATGGCGGCGCGCTCTTTTCGGCCGGCGAGCTTGACGCCGAAGTCTCGCGCGCTGCCCCGAAGCGCGACGCGCAGCGGTCCATCATCGGCGTCCATGAACGCGGCGAGCGTCCGCGCCGAGGCGTGGGACCCTTCGTCGAGCGCGGGCAGGGGGACCCCAAGGTAGATCACCGATGGCCCCGGTGCCCGTCGCTGCAACGTGAACATGCCGGCGGTCGGGGCGTTGGCTTGGGGGGTGGTGCAGCTTGCCGAGCCTTCTCGCGGGAACACCCAGCGCTCCGCGGCCCGGGCAAGGTCTTGGGCCTGCGCTTCGCTCTCGGTTGCGAGTACGGCGAGCCGTACGGGCCCTTGACGTAGGCCCGCCGCGCGGGAGGCGAGCGTGCGCGCGGTCATCCGCGCGTTGGCGTCGGCGGGGCCAAGTGGAAGCAGCCAAGAGGGGTGCGCGGGGGCCACGGCGCTGGCCAAACGCGCGAAGGCCAACAGGTCGTCGTCTCCGCCGGCGCCGGCCAAACGCGCCGCGATGATTCGGTCTGCGGCCGCGGGGCTCTCGGCCATGCCGGCAAAGGCGCGGCCCAGGGCGTCGCCCATACGCGTTGCGTGGGCCAGCGGGGTTTCGCCAGGGCGTGGCAGGCCATGCGCCACGAGACCAATGCCTTCGCTGTCGACCAAGGGGCGCAGTTCGACGTCGCTGTCGTCGGGGAACGACGATGCTGCGAGGGCGCCACTTCCGGCGTCGGCCAAGGCCTCCGGGCCCGTGCCGCAAGGGGAGCCGAGTACCGCCCAAAGCTCGCTCTGGCCGGCTTCGACTTTGCTGCGGAGCTCGATGCGCTGCTTGTCGAGTGTGGACTTGGCGCGACGCCATGCCGTTTCGACGGATTCGACATCGACGGGCGGAGTGGCCTTGCTTGGGGCGAACGCCACGGTGACCCGCGGCGAAGGCTGCGGGCCGCTCGCGTCTTTGGCGAGGGCCCACCAGGCGACGTGTCGGGCGGCGTCTTTGGCGCTGCCAACGGGGGCTGGGGCAGCGAGCGGAGCGTGGCTCACGGCACCCTGGCTGAGCTCGGCTTCGAGCAGCGCCGCGGCGCCGCCAAGGGCTTGGGATAGATCACTTTCGCTGCTGGCGACGGAGACCGTCACATGGGCGCAGCCGCCTTCGCCGCGCGAGACTCCGGCAACACTTTCTACGGAAAGTCGCGGGTCTTGGGCGCGGGCGCGGCGAACGCCCTCACGCCCCGCGCGCAGGGCACCGCCGACGGCGCCGAGCGGCCGCGACGTGTCGATGGTCACGTTGAGCCAAAGCCGCCCCGGGGGCACCTCGCGCGCTTGTGCCAGCAGAACACTGGCCGGGGCCGGCGTCGCGACCGCTGCGGCGGCCCCCGTGTCGGTCCACGCCGGGCCGCGCTCGACGGCGCCCAGCGCCGCCTGCGTCGAGGAAGCCGCGCCGACCACCCCGAAGGCGACCCGGGAGCGACTCCGCATGCGTCCCTTCGCGTCGTCGAGGGTCGCGGCGGTCCAGTTGAAGGCGCCGCCCACGCTGGCTTGGCACTGCGCCGCCGCAAGCTCTGGGGTCGCATCGACCGCGCGGGAGCGCATCGCGCGCAGCTTGCCCAGGTCGTCTTCGTTGATTGGCGATTGCAGCGCTGCCGTCACCGCATCGATGAACAGCGCCATGGACGCGTCGGTGTCACGGTCGGCGCATGTGACGACGCCTCCGCGGAGGCTGGTGCTGGATGCATCGATGCCCTTGGCGCGAAGGCGCTCGGCGAGCCAACCCCCAACCAGCGCTGCCACCTCGTCCGGGACTCCGTCCGCACGAAACGCGACGCACGCCGCCGGGGCGGGATCCCCGACGCGTGCGAGAGCGCCAACGACGGGGCGCGCATCGAAGGTGCGCACGAAGGTTTGCGCGAGGGGGGCCGCGCGTGTGCCCGGCGCCGATGTGCCCCCGCCGGTTGCCGCAGCCGGACCGCAGGCGCCGACGGCGCTGCCAAACGCAACCAGGCCCAACGCCGAGAGCTGCCAGACCCGAAGAGCAGCCCGCATTCCGGCGCCGATCTACTTCACCAAATCGGCCGCGCTGCGGGGCGCGACGTGGAGGCCGAAGAAGTAGGTCACGACGCCGGTGACCTGCTTGTACACGGTGTCTTTGGAGTCGCCGCGGTAGTCGAAGAGCTCGTTCACGATGACGCCCGGGTTGCGTACGTTGGGGTCGGGCTTGGTGATGGGGCACTGCACCCGGAAGTTCTTGTCGGGCTTGCAGTCGTTCTGGATCCGGACGTCTTTGAGGGTGACCAGCATGCCCACCCAGCGTCGGCCCACGTTGTAGTCGGCCAGGTCTTGGGCGTCGATGAGCCGTGGCTCCGGGGCCCGGAACTCGTAGCGGAACGTGGCGACGGGCCGTGCGAGCTGCGCCAGCACCTGGCCCTCGGGGAAAATGGCCGTGCCGATGGCCTTGTTCTCTTGGTACTGCCCCGTGAGGTCGAGCACGTCGCCCGGGCCCACCCGCAGATCGCCGGGGATGAACGCCGGCGCAAACAGACCGATGCCCGAGTACGGCTCTTGGGAGCCGACGTCTTGGACGTAGATGGTGCCCCGGCTCCTGCCGTTCTGCGTCTCGTCGAAGGTGTCGATGGCGACCACCGTGGCGCCGGTGACAGCGACGATGGAGTCCGTGGCGGGACGCCCCTGGATGCTGGGATCTGTGACCTGGCGAATGCGCAGCCCGTTGCCAGTGACCTGCGGGGCGCCCGCTTCCGTGGGGGCATCACCCGTGCGCTCGGCGCAGCTCGTGAGCGCGGCGGCGCAAAAAATCCCGAGCGCGACCGGTAGGTAGGCCAAAAAACTCCGCATAGGGCCTGCTTAACAGGGATCCGTCGACAGAGCAACGCGCGCGCCACCGTAGCGACGGCGGTTTTCCGCGGTTACCCCGGGCGCATAGGGGGGGCCCGGTCAGGCCACCCGCAGAACGGCCTCGAGGCGCGCCTGGATCTTGTGCTTCTTCGAGTACACCGTCTTGACGCTGATGTTCATGCGGTCCGCAATGACCGCGGGGTCCATGCCTTCGCCGAAGTAGAGCGCCGCGAAGGCCTGGTCGCGCTCGCTGAACTCGGCGAGCGTGTCGGCTGCGATGCGGGCCTCTTCGGCTTCGCAGGTGAGCTCGTAGGGCGTCTTGGTGTCCGCTGCGATGTCCACGGCCTCGAAGATGTTCTCCTTGTGCGGCTCGCGCTTGACCACGCGCAGGTGGTCGTAGGTGCAGTTCACCGCCAGCATGCCGATCCAGCTCGACAGACGGTTGCCGCGGCTCGGGTCGAAGGCGCGAAGCTTGTGCTTGTCGTTCGACAGCAGCGACAGGTACAGGACGCTCGTGATTTCGAGGACGTCGTCCTCGGAGATCAAGCGGGCGAAGCGACGAGCGACCTTGCCGACGCAGCGCTGGATCAGGCGGCCGTAGCGCTCTTGGAACTCGCGCCACGCGAGCGGCTCGCCCTCGATGAGCGCCGCCACCAGGGCCTCGTCGGTGTCCCACGTGTCGTCCTTGGCAGCGATACGGAACACGCCGCTTTCGCGGGCGGAGGGGGTAGAAGAGGTGGCGGTCAGGGCGTTCATGGTGAGCCCCTTCAGCACCCTTCGTGCCAACACCGCCTGCGACGCGAAGTTGAGTAACTTCCGTAAGTTGCGGGAGACACGGTGTTACGCTGTGGCGACTGCTCCGTAACGTGTTCCGTAACTTTCCGCCTGAGTGTTACGCACACTGTTACGGGTCTTCGGGTTGCCGCAACACTGGCGCCATGCCACAAGCCCTGCCGTGCGCAGCGCGATCTTCTTTCTGCCGTTCGTGGTCTGTCTGGCTGCCTGCGGTCCCAAGGCGCCGCCCGCGACGCCGGGCTTTCGTCCGCCCCCCGGCAACCTCAAGGCCGAGGCTCCGAGCGCCGGACCGAACTCCGTGCGCGACTTGTCCAAAGGGGCCCGGGCGCCCGACAACACGCCGAACCAGATCGGCCAGGCCACTTGGTACGGCGAACAATTCGCTGGCAAGAAGACGGCGAATGGCGAGCGCTTCGACCCGTCAGACCGCACTGCGGCGCACCGCAGCCTGCCGTTTGGCACCTGGGTCGAGGTGCGGCGCACGGACACCGGGCGCATGGCCCGGGTGCGCATCAATGATCGCGGCCCCTTCGGCGATCCGA
>JBIKNA010000135.1:0-16177 GCA_044358965.1 Polyangiaceae bacterium | reverse complement strand
CCCACTTGATGTGCTCTTCGGTGAGGCGGAACGAGACCGTGTCGTGACGGGCGTTGAAGAAGGGGTCCCACTTGTCGGCGGGGATGTCGATCTTGCCGTCGATGTACGCTTCGTACACGTCGGACATGGGGACCTTCTTGCCTGCCCATTCGCGGCCAAGGCCAGCGTCGGCAAACGTCACGAAATCGTGAATCGTCTTCTTCATGGGCAGGCTCTCTATCACCGAGCGGACTGTTTTTCACTGGGGCGCGGTGCTTGTGCGCCACTGTGCGCGTAAGTTGCCGAAATCGTTTGCATTGATGTGAAGGCGGAAGCGCTCCCGCAACGATTGTGCGCCTGTCCACGCCCTGCACGGGGGTGCTGGGCGCCTGGACAGGCCCTTCAGGTTTTTTGAGCCGATCCGAGTCAAAAACCAGGTTCCGCGGTGTTGGAGCGGCGGTTGCATCTCGCTTGTCGCGGTGGGCGCGTCGGTGTTCGTGCCCCAAGGAGCTTGCGATGAATTGGTCTTGGCGTGTTGGGGGCCTCGTGGTGGGTGCGTGCTCGTTGCTGTCGGGGTGTTTCGCGCCTGCGGTGGACGACGACGAGAGCGTCACCGTCGAGCTGCCGGGGTACACCGTCGCGCAGGCCCCCACGCCGCGGCGCGAGCCGGTCCCGTCGCGTCGGCCCGGACGTCGGCGCATCCCCGTTGTCGCGCAGGCACAAGACGAGCGCGTGGACTCCTCGGTTGTCCGATCGCCCGAGGCGCAGTTCTCGGCGTGTACCCCCGTGCGCGTGGCCCCCGAGTCGACCTGCTCGCTGAGCCAAGGCCACACAAATGGCCCCGTCACGTTCCAGGTTCGCGAGTCCTGTGGCAGCCCCGGGCTTGCGCTCGAGTGCGAGGTGACGGTCAAGGGGCAACGGCTTGACGTGGCGCTGGTGGGGACCCAGTGCCCAACGGTCACGACAAGCTCCGACGAGTGCTTGGCGCGCACGTACACCTGCACGGTGCCCGCGCTGCCCGCCAACATCTACAGCATCTACTTCGGCGACCAGCCTGCGGTACCCGTCGGCAACCCGAGGGTGCCCCTCTGGACTGTCGACGGTGGCTCACAAACGTCGTGTGAGCTGCCGGTCGAGCGGCGCTTTGGTCCGCTGGACCTGGATGTGTCCGCGCTGGACACGGCGTGCGCCACGGATGATGACTGCGCGGCCGTCGCGACGAGCAACGTGTGCACCCAGTGCCCTGGTTTGGGGGCGGTGAGCCGCGGCGCTTTGGGACAACACAACGCGCTGCTCGCCGACGCGCAACGAACATGCGAGCTCAGCCCCCAGCAGCCCGCGCTTTGTGCGCACGCCAAGGCCCAGTGTGGCGCACACAAGCGCTGCGAGCTGGCTGCGCCGTAAGGGAACGGTCCCATGGGCCCGGGCTCCGGGGCCTCTTGCTGCGCGGCACTTTCTGCTACCATGGCGCCATGCGCATCTCGGGGGCCATCTTTGCGCTCGCGCTCGCGGCGTCGGCTTGTGCAGCCGTTGCGTCGTGCCGCGCGCCCACGCAGGTGCAGCTCATCCTCAAGACCGATGTCCCGTGCCAGCAGCTCAATGGCGTGATCATCAATGTCGGCAGCGACGCTGTTGTCCTCGAGAACCAGCTTGGCGGGTACTTCGATGCCGAGGTCGACCTCACCAAGTGCCAGGCCGATGGCACGCTCGGCACCATCTACTTGGCGCCGGGCAGCGACCGCGGCGTTGTGCTGGTGCGCGCGGGCTACGGCACCAAGCAGGCCGTCCAATGTGGCCCGCCTCTGTACAAAGACTGCATCGTGGCGCGCCGACGGTTCTCGTACGTCGACAACATCACCCTCACACTCACGGTGAAGCTCGACCCCGACTGCCTCAATGTGCCCTGCGGCGCCCTCAGCACCTGCGCCAGCGGCAAGTGCATCGAGTCGTTCGTCTCGAGCTGCAAAGACAACGCGTGCGAGCCGGATCCGCTGGCGCGACGCCCGCAAGACGAGTCCGATGCGGGGCCTGGCGACGCAGGTTCACCAGACGGCAGCGTCGATGCCGGCTTCACGCCGACCGATGCGTCGGTACCACCCGATGATTCGTCGACGGACGCGTCGTCCACCGACGGCGACGTGGCCGATGCGCCGGGACCCGATGGCGCAACCGATGCGGGGCAGAGCGAGGGCGGACCCGATGCCGGCGGGCCTCTGATGGTGGCGCTCCGGGGAGCGTTCAGTGCGGTTTCTTCGTTGGCCAAGACGCAACCTACTACGCCGCCTCGCCAGTGGGATGTATGGGGCGGTGCTGTGGCGCCCTCCTCCCTGCCTTCTCGGGGGGCTTTTGCGAACCGATTGCCTGCCCGTTTGTTGCAACGGCACGCACCTACGACTTTCAGTGCGATGACCCCTCCGATTGTCCCGGGCAGAAATGTGTTGTCGTCAGGTTCCCGGGACTGGGACAAGAACCGGTCGGCGACAACTTCTTCACGAAGTGTAGCAATACAGTGGTGGTCGGCAACGAGCGGGAGGTCTGCGCTCGCGGTCAAGCGGTTTGCTCCAACGGGTCCCCGTGCCAGCCGTTCATGATGAATGGCGCGACGCGTTCGTTCTTCCCGGCCTGTGCGATTCCCAACCAGCCGTTCTAGACTAGGCGTACGCCCTACCGGGGCATCACGCGCCGGGCCACGTGGTCGACGAAGATCGCGGCGGATACCAAGAAGTAGAACATGCCGGCCAGATGGTTCGTTCGGTCCGCCGCGGCCAGCACCACGGGGTCATCGCCGGGCTTGGCGTTGGCTGCGCGAAACAGGCGCGCGTAGAGCACGAAGTTGGCGACGCTGAGTGCAGCCAGCACGGCGCCATACACCGGACCTGCGAGACCGAAGGCCACGAGGGAGCCGCCGGCCAGTGTGGCGAGCACACAAATGCCAAGCGATAGCCGCAACGTTCGGTGCGTGCCGATGGCCAACGCGAAGGTGCGCACGTTGCCTGCTTGATCGCCACGTTGGTCGTGAATGCCGCCCAAGAGGTCTTGGGCCAAGTCTGCCAGGTAGATGTAGCCGACGGTGCCAAGGATCACGCGCGCGTCGCTGCAGCCGGCGACGGACAGGCCATACAACGGGAACAGGGCCGACACCACGGGCGTCAAGATCTCGGACGAGCCCGGCGCCTGAAGCCCGCCCTTGGCCCAACCGTAGAAGAAGAACGCGTACGTCGTCATGGCCACAGCGACCGCGAAACTTTGCCGGTTGACCAGCAAGCTCACGGCGCAGGCTGCGAGCATGAGCCCCACGGCGGTGCCCATGATGTGCTGCCAAGCGGCGCGGCCCTGGGGAATGGGGCGATCGGGATGCACCCGCGCGTCGACGTGACGGTCCGCGGCGTCATTGATGAGAAAGATGCCGAAGAGCAGGAACACCGCCGCCAAAAGGCCCAAGGCCAGGTGCGTGATCGACGTGCGGGGGTTTGCAAGGCCTCCGCCCAGGGACACCCAGCCCAGCACCATGAGCGAGTACAAGAAGATCGTTCCGAAGAACGGGTAGCGCCAGCCGCGAAAGTAGTTCCACAGGCTTTCGGCGTAGCCCAGAGGCTCCCGCGCGGTTTGGGTGTCTGCTTGTTGCACCAAGTCTCTACGCGTCAGCGATCTGCTCGGCCTGCCCACGCGTTGTCTTTTGGTGGGCCTAGCAACACACGACGGGCAAACGTACACGGTGGCGCCGGCAGAGACCCCGGCGCAGCGGGCTGCCGTCTACGCGCTGCGTGAGTCCGAGTACGCCTACGGCCAGCCGTACCTGCTGTCGCCGGTGGGCTCGTCGCGCCGGCACCGGGCCTCGGATGTCTACGACGACCGATCACATGTGTTTGGCTGCTGGGCTTCCAACGGGCGCGAGCTCGTGGCCACCTGTCGCTTCACCACGGCGCTCGGAGGTCGCTTCGAGCTCGACGACTTGGCCAGCGGCTTTACGCCGCCTCCAGTGCCCCAGGACACGCTGGTGGAGTCGAGCCGCGTGGTGGTGCGCCGCGATCGACGGGCCACGGGTCTGGTCGAGGCCATGTTGCTCATGGCTGGCTCCTGGCTCTTGGCCGAGACGCCGTACCGCTACAACTTTGCCGTATGCGCCCGACCCTTGGTGCGCCTGTATGCGCGGCTGGGCATGAAGCTCACGAGCGATCGCGAGCTCGAGCTTCGGGGCAGGCCCTTGGGCAAGCGCTACGTCGTGATCTACGGCGACATGGAAACCTCCAAGACTCCGGTGCTTGCGCGCCTCGGCGCGCTGGGCTGGGAGATCTCCTCGGATACACCACAAAAAAGAAGGGCAGGCACGTGAGCCAAGAGTTTTTTGAACGCCTCAAGTCCACCGAACAGGCCGCCTGGCGCGCCGTGCACGCCAGCCCTTCGTGGCAGCGGCTCAAGACGGGCATCGATCGCGACTTCTACGTGACGCTGATGACGCAGGTGTATCACTACACGCGATACAACGCGCAGAACCAGGCGCTCATGGCCGTGCGCCTGGGCTCCGACCGGCTGCCGCTGCTCAAGTACTGCTTGCATCATGCATACACCGAGGCGGGGCACGATCTCATGGTGCTCAAAGACCTGGAGACCATCGGCGTGCGCCCGGACACCGTCAAGAACAGCAAACCGTTGCCCGAGACCGCGGCCTTCGTGGGCTACCTGTTTCGCCTGCAAGAACGCGATGCCACGGCGCGCCTCGGCTACAGTTACTGGGCCGAGGGCTGCTACCCGTACCTCGAAGACTTCTTGGTGTCGCTTCGACGTGACCTGAAGCTCCAGCCTTCGCAGCTTTCGTTCTTGGTTGCGCACTCGGTCATCGACAAGGCGCACCTCGAAGAGGTCAAAGACATCTTGCAGACCACGTGCAGCGAAGACCGCAGTTTGCAAGACGGCGTGATCGAGGTTCTGGAGACCACGCTGCACTTGATGAAGAACATCTACGACGCTGTTCACGCACAGCATCCGCCCAAGTAGGACACGCGCGTACGCGTGTTTTGCTCGGGAATTCGAGCCGCGCGTCACCGCCGTGCGACACGGACCATTTGCCTCGGCACTCAATTCGCGTCTCTTGTTCCGCAGATTGTTGCTCGTGGTGTCTTGGGGTCGGTAGCGTCGACCGCCTCATGAATCGCGCGCTCAACTCGTTGTTCACTTGCTTGTCTGTTGTCGCTCTATCCGCCGTCGCTTCGGGCTGCTCCGCGCCCGTGCAGGGCGAGGGCGAATCCGATGCTGTCGAGATCCAAGGCCAGGCCCAAGGAGAGGTGCAAGACGAGGGCGATGGCGAACCCCAGGCGCCGCTTGCGCCCCCGCGCTCCAAGACGCCGGCCGCCGCGGCGCTACCTGCCTTCGATGTCGAGCCGCCGGCGCTTCCGCCCAGCACCGTGGTGTCCAAGTACGGTCATCTCGACCCGGCCGGCGTGGTGCCCAGTGACTTGCTGACCCAAGCGCTTGCGTTCTTCGATGCCAACCAGGGCAAGATCAAGAACCAGGCGTATGTCACCGTCGTCGACTTCTCCAAGCACTCGGGCAAGAAGCGCTTCTTCGTCATCAACATGGCGTCTGGCGTGGTCGAGCAACACGTCACGGCGCACGGCTCGGGCAGCGACAGCGACAACGATGGGCTCGCCGAGAAGTTCAGCAACGCAAGCGGATCGAACGCAAGCTCCATTGGCTACTACCTGACGGCCGAGGTCTACGACGGCAAGTGGGGTCGCTCCATGCGCCTCGATGGCTTGTCGCCCACCAACTCGGCCGCGCGCAGCCGCGCTGTCGTGTTTCACGGTGCCGACTACGTGCTCGAGACCTCGGCCAAGCAGGGGCGCTCCTGGGGTTGCTTCGTGCTGCCCCTCAATCGCAAAGATGCCGTCATCGACAAGCTGCGCGATGGCAGCCTGATCTTCGCCGGCGTCTCTACGGTGAAGTAGCCGTTGTGACTTGCGCCTTGCGGGCCTGCCGCGCAGCTTGTTGCGCCGCGCGGTAGGGCAAAAGGTGCCGTTCGACGAACTTGCTCTGGAAGTCACGCCACTGGGTGACACCGCCGATGAGCTTGTAGAAGCGAATGAACGCGAATGAGATGTCGGGCTGCCACCACTGAAAGCCCGCGCGCACGCTGCTTGGGAACAGGTGGTGATTGTTGTGCCATTCGCCGGCCACGAAGCCCGGCCAAAACTGATTGATGGACAAGTTGCGGCGGTCGAAGTCGACGCCGTCACGGCGTTTGTCTTTGCCGCCAGCGTGCAGATCATAGTTGTGGGCCCGAATGCCGATGCCCCACACCGCGGCCCAACCAAAGAGCGCCGTACCCAGCGCGTGCCCGCCGATCATGTAAAAGATGCCGTACCAGGCCGCCCAGTTGACTGCGAAGTGCATCCAGGTGCGGAGCGGATGCGCGATGCTGCCCCAGCGCTGGTATTGCGCGTAGCTGTTGGGCCGAATGCCCGTGTGACGCACCAGACCAACGAGCTGCTCGTAGTCTTTGGGCCCAAGCTCCCGGTTGATGGGCTGGTGCAGCTCGGCGGCCAAGAAGCAATACAGCCACCCCGCCTGGGCGTTGTACGGATCGCCGGGCAAGTCGGAGTAGGCGTGGTGCACGTGGTGCGACACCACGTAGGTCTCTTCGGGCACGATCTTGATGGACAGCTCGCGGCACAGGGCTCGGTAGAACGCGTTGCGGAAGGTGAACGCCCGGTGCGTCGAGTACCGGTGCAGCCACACGGTGCCGTGCGTGCCGATCCACACCATGCTGTACAAGAAGCCCAGCAGCATCAGCTTCCAGCTGAAGTACTGGGTAAGGAACACCACGCCAAAGGGCACGAGCATCAGCGTCCAGAACCAGCCCGTCGCCGCCAGCCATGTCTTGCGATCGCCGACCACGTTCATACGCGTACGCCATGCGCGGAGGATGTCCCGGTTGCTGGGCTTCGACAGCGCGCCGTCGCGGGTCCAGCCGTAGACCGGTTCTTGAAGGGCCCGAGCGAGCAGCGGTTGCGCCATGAAATACGAGCCTCGAGCGATCTGCCTAGTGGTCGCGCAAAGCGGATCGCCGTTGCCAGAGCGCGTGATGTGGCAAGGACGTACACGCTTTGGCGCCCGCCGTCGCCGCCCATGCACTGTGTATGCCGCTACGCACCGATGATTTGCGGCGAAACGCAACGAGCCGTGCCCCGCGCTGCACCGACTTTTGTGACCGTGGGGCGCAACCTTTGCCTAGGGCGTGCGTAGATTCAACAAGCGACCCATGGCACACCTCCCAAGAGTTCAGGATTTGCGCTTGGCCCTCTTTCTGCTGGGCCTCTTCGTCCTTACCTTGAGCGCCTGCAGCCGCAAGGTGCCCGTGCAGGGCGCCCATGGCACCCCCTCTAGCAACAACACCGAAACCACCATGTCGCAGGATCCCAAGTACAAGAAGCCGTCGGACGCCGAACTCAAGGCCAAGCTGTCCCCCCTCGAGTACCAAGTCACCCAGCACGAGGCCACGGAACCCCCGTTCCGCAACAAGTACTGGGACAACCACGAAGAGGGCCTCTACGTCGATGTCGCCACCGGCGAGCCCTTGTTCTTGTCGTCCGACAAGTTCGAGTCGGGCACCGGCTGGCCCAGCTTCACCAAGCCCGTCGAGGCCGCGCGTGTGACCACACGTACGGACCACCACTTGGGCATGGCGCGCACCGAGGTGCGCTCGCGCGCGGGAGACTCGCACCTGGGGCACGTCTTCGAAGACGGTCCGCGCCCCACGGGCTTGCGCTACTGCATCAACTCGGCAGCGCTGCGCTTCGTGCCCAAGGCCAAGCTCGCGGCCGAAGGGTACGGCGAGTACACCGCGCACTTCGGGCAGGGGGCAAGCAAGGCAGCCGTGCCCGGGGCTGCCGCGGCCAACTCGTGCACGGTGCCCGAGGCCGGCAAAGCATCTGGCTGCGCCACCACCCTCGAGACGGCGGTGCTGGCGGGCGGCTGCTTCTGGGGCATGGAAGAACTCTTGCGCAAGATCCCCGGCGTGCTCGAGACCGACGTTGGCTACACGGGCGGCACCACGGCAAACCCCAACTACGAGCAGGTGCACGACGGCACCACGGGCCACGCCGAGGCCGTGCGCATCGTGTTCGACCCCAAGGTGATCTCCTACGCCGACTTGCTCGAGAAGTGGTTCTTTCGCATGCACGATCCAACCACCAAGAACCGCCAGGGCAACGACGTGGGCACGCAATACCGCTCGGCCATCTTCGTGACCGACGACACGCAGCGCAAGACGGCAGAAGAGGTCATCAAGCGCGTCGATGCGTCGCACAAGTGGCCTTCGCCCGTGGTCACGCAGATCGTCGCCGCGGGCTCGTTCACCCTGGCCGAGGGCTACCACCAGGACTACCTGGTCAAGAACCCGGGCGGCTACACCTGCCACTTCTTGCGCGACTGAGCGACGCCCGGGGGGCCTTGTGCCCGCATGTGCGTCTTTGCCCGCGGGGCGAACAGCGAGCCGCGACAGCGTCCCGGGGCTGAAACACGAGCGTCACAAGCGTCGCGTCGCGCAACACGCTAAGCTATCGGGTCGATGTCCGACACGATGACCGCACTGCGCTACCAGCGTATAGCTCCGCTCGGCAAGGGCGGCATGGCCACCGTGTATCTTGCGGCGCTGCGCGGCCCGCACGCGTTCCAGAAGCTCGTGGTCGTCAAGGAGATGCGCCCGGACCTTGCCGAACGCGAGGCGTTCCGCGACATGTTCATGCAGGAGGCTCGCCTTGCGGCGCGGCTGTCGCATCCGAACGTGGTGCAGACCTTCGAGGTGCTCGAAGAGCCCAACGCTGCGTACTCCATCGTGATGGAGTTCCTCGACGGGCAGCCGTTTAGCCGACTTCGCAACGCCGCCCTGCGCGAGCTCATGTTGCCGTTGCAGCTGCTCGTGTTGTCGCAGGTGCTGCAGGGGCTCGAGTACCTGCACGAGCTCACGGACTTCGATGGCTCACCGCTCGGACTCATCCACCGAGACATCAGCCCCCAGAACGTGTTCGTGACCTACGACGGCGACGTCAAGATCCTCGACTTTGGCATCGCAAAAGCCAACGACTCGCTGGTCACCACCGAAGTGGGAACACTCAAGGGCAAGGTCGCCTATATGGCGCCGGAGCAGGTGCTTCATGCTGGCGTCGATTTGCGCGCGGACCTGTTCTCCGTTGGAGTGATGCTTTGGGAGGCGCTCGCTGGGCGACGCTACTGGTCCGACGTTCCCGACGTGGCCATTCTCGGGCGCCTTGGCGCCGGACAATTGCCATCCACCGATGTGTTTCCCGCAGGCACCTCGACGGCTTTGGTGGCCATCTGCGAGCGGGCGCTTGCGCACAACCCTGCCGATCGCTACCCATCGGCGGCGGCGTTTCGCGCCGATATCGAGCGCTACTTTGCCTCGCTCGCCGTTCCGCCCACCCGACGTGACGTCGGCAAGGTGGTTCGCTCGCTCTTCCAGAAAGAGCGCCGGGCGCTTCGGCAAGCCATCGACGAAGCCGTGGGACCGGGCAGCGGAGGGTACCCATCGCTGTCGAGTGCCCTTGCGTCGCAGTCCATTGCGCCTATCGCCAACACCCGCGCAGACTTGCCGAATACCCTGGCGGCGTCGCGATGGTCGCGACCCAGGTGGCTTGGGGCCATGCTGGTCATCGGGGCGGTGATCGGGGCTGCCGCGCTCTCGGCGGTTCTGATCGTCGGTCGCCGACAGACTCCGTTGGCTGCGGGGTTGGTTGCGCCGGCGCCGCTCGACGTGTCCGCCGACGCTGGCATCGTCCGCAAGGACACAGCAGTGGCTGCCCCGCCGCAGCGGCAGGCGAGTGGCGCACCGGCTGTCACCACTGTGACAATGGCAACAACGCCCGTGGTGTCCAGCGCCGAGGTTCCGCACGCGACCACGACGGCCACGCCAAAGCACGGCAAGACCGCGCGCCCGAAGAAAGAAGTCGACCTAGGGTACTGACAGCGGCCATTGGGGTCCGTCACGCGCCGATTTCGCGCGTCCCGAAGAGAAGCAACTCGGCGTTCTCTCGCCCGTCGCCTGGGCAATGGTTGCCGAGGCGGGGGAGCGAACTCCCAGCAAGAGCGCGCCACCACAGGGCGTAGTGCTCACAATCATTGATGAAATGTGGTCGTCATGAGCTCTGCGACATCTGCGTCTGCCGCCGACGAGGATGCGTCAATGTGGGACGTCTCCGTGCGGAGACAGACATGGACGACTTGGAATTTATGCGTCGCCGACGTTGACCTGCCGTTCAATATTCACGACAATATTTCGTGGCGGGGAGCCAACGGATGGTGATCGAGTGATGCAAAAGAGTCCAGTTCCAGCACGAATGAGCCCCGGACAAGTGGGCAGCGTTTCGACAACGGTCGAAGTGCCCCGAGAGCAGATGATGAGCCCCTTGGCTCCCGGCGAGATTGTCGCCGGAAAGTATAAAGTCGAGAGCGTGCTCGGTATGGGCGGCGTGGGCATTGTGCTCGCGGCTCGCCACATCCAGCTCGGCGACCGGGTGGCCATCAAGGTCCTGCGCCCCGAGGTGCTCGACAACAAAGAGATTGTCGCGCGGTTCCAAACCGAGGCTCGCGCATCGAGCCATCTCAAGTCCACTTACGTCACTAGCGTCTTCGACGTCGGTACGTTGGACTCGGGCTTGCCGTACATCGTCATGGAGTACCTCGAGGGCAGCAACCTCGATGAGGTCATCCAGCAGCGAGGAGCGCTGCCGATTCGCGAGGTGTCCGAGCTCGCGCTCGAGGTTTGCGAAGGCTTGGCCATCGCGCACTCCCGCGGTGTCATCCACCGCGACCTCAAGCCCGAGAACATCTTCATCGTGCGTCGTGACGGCATGCAGCACGCCAAGCTCATCGACTTCGGCGTGTCCAAGGTTGCACTGACGGGCATGGCCGGCCCCGATGTTCACGTGGTCAAGACCGTGAACCTCGTCGGCACGCCGCTCTACATGAGCCCCGAGCAAGTGCGCGGCAAGGTTGCCGACCACCGGGTCGACATCTGGGCCCTCGGGCTCACCATCTACGAGCTGCTCACCGGGCGGTCGGCCTTCGAGCCCACCACGCTCACCGAAGTCTGCGCCGCAATTCTCGAAGAACACCCTCCCACCATTCGCAGCCTGCGGCCAGAGTGCCCCGAGGGCCTCGAGGCTGTGGTCAACCGCTGCCTTCGCAAGAACCCCGACGAGCGCTACCAGAACGTGGCCGACCTGGCCTTCGACCTGATGCCGTTTGCACCGTCCCGTGCGCGTACCCGCGCCGAGCGTTCGAGCGCCGTGCTCGCCGCTGCGGGCATGATCGCGGAGCACCGTTCGCTGAGTTCGCTGCCTCCGCCGTCCGTTCTCTCGCAGTCCGGCACCATCTCGCTCGTCACCGGGTCCAACTCCGTGCCTCAACTGACGCCCCAGATGGCGGCACAGGTTGTCGGCGCTGCCGAACAACCCGCCAGCAAGAAGCCGAACGTTGCCTTGATTGGCGGCGTTGCAGCGGTGCTACTTCTCCTCCTTGCGGGGGGAGGAGCCGCTCTGTTCTCTCGGAGCAGCGACAAGTCGGCAGAGCGCCCCAAAGCGGAGCCCTCGTCGGCGGTCTCCGCCCGGCCGACCCCCACGGTCGCCGAGACCGCACCGGTCATGCAGCAGGCGCCTGCGAGCGCAGCCCCAGCGACCCCGACCGTCACGCCGACGACCACCATCGCCAAGGCCAAGCCCGTTTTCCTTGGCCCCGCCCCGGTGGCGCCCAAACCGGCGGACCCGCCGGCAAAAGACACAAAGCCGGCACCGAAATCCAAGCACGCCGAGCCAGATCTCGGCTATTAGAGGCCCCCGATGGCACTACTGAAACGAGTCCGAGTCGCATCGGTTTGTCTGACACTGCTCTCGGCGTCTTCGCTCGCCAGCGCCCAAGAAGAGCCCGCCGCCGCAGACGTTCAAGCAGCCCGTGAGCTCGGCAAAGAGGGCGTCAAGCTCGCCGAGGCCGGAAGCTGTGTCGAGGCCGTCGACAAGCTTCAGCGCGCAGAGAAGCTCTTCCACGCGATCCCGCACCTTGCGTACATGGGCGAGTGCCAGATCAAGCTGGGCAAGTTCGTCGAAGCCACCGAGACCCTCAACCGCGCCATGCGTGAGGTGCTTGCGCCCAACGCTCCGGCCGCCTTTTTCGCTGCCCAGGAAAAGGCCAAGAAGCTCTACGAAGACGCCCGCCCCAAGGTGGCCAAGCTCAAGATTGCCGTTGCGGCCCCGGCCGATGCCAAGCTGCTCGTCAAGGTCGACGGTGAGCCGCTCAACGTGGCCAACCTCAACGTCAATCGCCCCATGAACCCTGGGGAACATAAGATCGAAGCAAGTGCTCCGGGGTTCCTCACGGCCGAGGCCAAGGTTAACCTGCCCGAAGGGGGCACGGACTCTGTGGCCCTTACGCTGCAGGTCGACCCAAACGCTCCCAAAGAGCCGGTCCCTACGGTTGCACCGTCGTCAGCTGGGCCGTCCGGCCAAACGCCAGCGCAGCCCTCCGCGCCGTCTGACAACAGCAAACCCAACTTCATTCCCGCCTATGTCGCCGGAGGGGTGGGTGCAGTCGGCTTGGGCGTCGGCGTCATCTTCGGCGCCATTGCTCTCGGCAAAAAGGGCGAGCTCGACGACTTTTGCAAAGACAAGGTTTGCCCGGCCAACAGCCAAGACTCCATCGACTCCGCAAAGAGTTCCGCCACGGTGTCCACCGTTGGCTTCGTGGTTGGTGGCCTCGGGCTTGCGGCGGGCGCGTACCTCTATCTGCGACCGCCGACAATCAAGGCCGGGTCCGCGCGCATTGTGCCGAGCTTCGGGCTCGGTCACATCGGCGCCCATGGTCAGTTCTAAGCTCCATTGCCAATAGGGAAACTACTTATGCGCTCTCGAACGGCTGTTTTCTCCTTGGTTTGCGTTTTCGCTTTTGGGTGCTCGGCTGTCCTAGGCCTTGGGGACTACGGAGTCGGCGCTTCGGGAACCGATGCGGGAACCGAAAGTGGAGTGGGCCCCATCGGCATCGATGGTGGGGGCGCAAACGACGCATTGGCCGATACGTCTGCGTCGGACACCGGAACAACTGACACCGGTTCGGACGTCGTTGTCAGCGACCCGTGCCTCGCCGAGAACAAGCCGCAGGTCGCTCTCGTCACCGTCGAAGAAGGTGACTCGGTCACCTTGGACTGCACCAAAGACTGGATTCTAGATAAGCCCACGTTTGTGCGTGCCGGGGCGACTCTCACGATTCAGCCAGGCACGACGATCAAGGCGACCCGCGGCCTACCGGAGGTCTATTCCACCACTGGGATGCTCATCGTCCAACGTGGGGGCAAGCTCATCGCTGACGGCCTACGCGACAAGCCCATCGTCTTCACCAGCGTCAAGGCTCCCGCGGATCGACGTCCTGCCGATTGGGGCGGTGTGGTGCTGCTTGGCAAGGCAACGGTCAATCAGCCCGGAGCAAAGCTCGAAGGCGTACCCTCCAACATTCCGGCCGAAGACTCCGTCGAATACGGTGGCAATGACGACGCTGACAACAGCGGGGTCTTGCGCTACGTCCGTATCGAGTACGCAGGGTTCACCATCGCAAAAGACCGCGAGATTAACGGACTTACCTTCGGTGGCGTCGGCTCTGGAACGGTCGTGGACTTTGTTCAGGTTCGCCTTGCCACCGACGATTGTTTTGAGTTCTTCGGGGGCACCGTCAACGCGAAGCACCTCATCTGCCACTACAACCAAGATGACGGGTTTGACTGGGACTTCGGCTATCGCGGGAAGCTCCAGTACTTGATTTTGCAACAGGACCCGAACTTCTACGACGACCAGAACGGCTTCGAGGGAGACAACGCCAGCGCTTCGCCCGCCTGGAACCTGACCCCCTTCAGTAGTCCGAGCATTGCGAATGTGACCTTGTGCGGGCCCGGCAAGCCAACGGTGCGCCCGGTGGATGACGCCGGAACCCCTGTCACGCTGCGTCGTCGATACGGAATGCTGGTTCGCCGTCGCTCCGGCGTCAAGGTACTCAACTCCATCGTCCTCGGGTTCGAGGGCGGCTTCAACTTCGGCGGTGCCGGTGCCGACACGATTCCGGGCGACCTGGACCGCATCGAAGTTCGCAACACGATCTTCTTCGGCAACATTCACGCGCCGGGCGCCGCAGCCGGTATCGGCAATGTCGCGTTTCCGGAGGTAACTGGCGGAGCGCAGTTCCTTGCGAACGACGACTCAAGTCTCGACGAGTTCGCCCGACTTACGGACGTTCAGTTCAACAATGTGCAGTCCGACCCTGGCATCGGATGCGGCGTAACCAACGTCACGAACCCGAGTTTCGCACCGAGCGGCAAGCTGACGGTCCCTGCCATCGACGTGCCCGGACTCGACAAGACGGACTACATGGGCGCGCTTCGCGATACCAACGACACGTGGGCCACCGGTAAGTGGGTGGTCTGGAGCGACAAGTAACTCGGGACCACCGGCATCGGGTGCACTGCCTGCGGAGCCTCTCGGCTTCGGCGGCCTCCAAGGCGCGCGTTGCTTGTACGTCGCCATGCTGACCGCATAACCTCCCATGCTGTGAAACGTCGCAGCCTTGCTCTGACCACCCTCAGCTGTGTCCTCATTGCGTGCGGCGAGGCGCCGCCGCCCAAGTCTGCGCAAGGCGCGCCAGCACCGCCGGCGAGCCCCGCGGCATCGGCGGCGCCGGTGCCCAGTGCCGCGGCCGTGATTCCGGCGCCACCTGCGGCGCCGTTGTCCATGTTCGAGATGCAGATGAAGTCCCTCCGGGCCTACGTCGCGGCGTTCAACAAACACGACGCGGCGGCCATTGCGGCGCTGTACGACGAAGATGCCGTCTTCGTGGAGCGTGGGGAGTTCGTCTCCGCGGGCACCAGTGTGCAGGCCAACTACCAGCGCCTGTTCGATGCGTTCCCCGATGGCGCCACGGCCATCACGCGCTCGTTCCACAAGGGCGACACGGTGGTGTTCGAGTATGTCGAGGGGGGCACCAACACGGGGCCGCACGCCGCCAGCAAGCCCACGGGCAAGAAGGTTGGCTATGTCGGGGCCAGCGTTTTGCAATTTACGCCCAAGGGGCTCGTGAAGAAGGACACCACTTACTACGACCAGCTCACCCTCGATGTGCAGGCCGGCTGGGCCAAGGGGCCCCTTGCCAAGCTCGAGGTGCGGCCCGTCATGGACGTGCCCGCCGCCAAAGACTGGGAGGTGCATCAGGTTGCCGGCCAAGACGTGGGGCAACCCAAGCTCTTTGCCATTCGCAAGAGCCTCTATTCGAGCTTCAGCATGCGCTCGCAGAAGGACTACCTGGCCAAGCTCAGCGACGACGTGCAGCTTGCGCCCTACGACGACCCCAAAGACGCCGTGGGCAAGAAGGGGGCGGCGGCGCTTTTCGACGACTGGCTCAAGACGTTCTCCGATGGCGTGGTCAACGCCGAAGAGGGATGGAGCGTCGATGGCTACGTTGTGCTGCTGGGCACCTTCAAGGGCAAACACGTGGGGGCTTGGGGGCCGCTCAAGGCCACGGGCAAGCCCTTTACCAGCCACTTCATCGACATCGCGCGCATCAACAAGAACGACCTGGTGGAGCGCGTGTGGACTTACGCCAACAACTACGAAGTGCTGCGAGACCTGGGCTACCGCGAGTAGCCTTTGGGTGAGACAGGCATGGGCAACGAGTTCAAGGGGCAGACCGGGCACTCGGCGGAGCATTTTGGCGACACGCGCGACCACTGGTGGAACCGCGAGTTCCTGGAGCTCATGGCCAAGCGCTGGAACTTTGCGGCCATGCACACCGTGCTCGATGTCGGGGCCGGTGTTGGGCACTGGGGCACCACGCTAGCGAGTGTCATGCCCGAAGACGTCCGGATCACGGGCATCGAGCGCGAGGCACTGTGGGTACAGAAGGCCGCCAGTCGGGCGCAGGCCCAAGGCCTTGGGGCGCGGTTCTCGTACCTGCAGGGCGACGCCCAGCAGCTACCCTTCGACGACAACAGCTTCGACATGGTCACCTGCCAGACCGTGCTCATTCATCTGAAAGAACCCGCGGCCTGCATCGCCGAAATGCAGCGTGTGGCCAAGCCTGGCGGTCTGGTGATGGTGGCAGAGCCCAACAACCTCACCGAGTCGCTGCTGCTCGATTCCATCACCAACCTTGCCAG
>JBIKNA010000134.1:0-16245 GCA_044358965.1 Polyangiaceae bacterium | reverse complement strand
TCCGCACCATTCCGACAGCTCATCACGGCCCAAAACGGCCTCCGAAGGCCTCACTTTTGCACCGCGATGTAGCTAGTGGACCTGGGACCAGAGATCTTTCTCGGGGCTCTCCAGACGAACCTCGCCAAGCGGGGTCCACATACGCGGCATGGCGCCGGGCCCCGCAGAGACCAAGTCCGGCGAGTGCGCGATGGGAAAGAACTCGCCGCCCCGGAGCCAGCCCACGGCCACGCGCCGTACCACCTGCTCGCTGTCGTCGCTGATGAGCGTGCGGGTGCCCCGGGCGGCGGCGAGCGGCTCGTCCATGACGCTGGCGCGCGGTCCGTCTTCGGCGGCACGTACGGTGACCACGCGCATGGACAAGGCACCGCCGGGGGAGCGTTCGCTGTGATGAAGGACCATGCGCTCGGTGATGGTCCAGTGCACCGAGAGCACACCGGGCCCCTGGGGGATGCCCAAGCAGGCATCGTAGGTGGGTTCGTCGGCCGCACTTGGCGGACGGAACGACAAGGGTGGCGGCGGCGGAGGCAACTGTGACGGCCGCGGCGAGATCAGCGGCGGCTGCACCATGTCGGTGACTTGGGGCCCCGCCGCATCGGTGGACGCCATCAAATTCTCGGACGCTTGCGCGGGGCCAATAGGGGCCGAGGCAACGGGCTCTTGCGCGCCGGCGGCAGCCGCCGCGATGGGCTTTGCCGGCTCCTCGTCGGCATCGACCTGCGCCGGGGGTAGCTCCTCTTCGGGCCCCAGATCTTTGGGCGGTGGGCTGACGTAGTCTTGGCTCTCGAGACGCGCCAACAAGGCCTGCGCATCGGCGTGGTCGGCCTCGGCCTCGATGACTTTTTTGAGTGTCTCGATGGCCCGTCCGCGATGCCCCTGCGACGCGTAGATCTCGGCCAAGGTAACCGTGGGTAGCACCGAACTTGCCGTGCGCGACGGCGTGGTCGGCGTGATGGGCATGGTGCGGATGCGCTCCGCCGCGTCGGGCAAGTGCAGCCCCCGTTCGACGACTTTGGCCAGCAAGTCCCGCGCACGTCCAAACAGGCCTCGAGACCGAGCGAGCGACGCCGCATCTTTTTGCTCGGCCCCCAGCACCAAGATCTCGTCGATGAGCTCGGGCCGGGTAAGGATGCGCGCGCGGCGGACCCCCAAGAGCGACGCCCGCTCTACGAGCTCTTCTCGGGACATGCTGTCGAGCTGCGTTCGGTTCATGGTGGCTGGCTGGGGAACGGCTTGTGGGGCCTCGGCCCCAGAAGTTTGAAACCGGGCATCACCTCGCCCCGTGGGGCCAAAGCGACGACCTTCGGCAAGGTATCAGACGTTTAGGCGCGAAAGGACGTCTCGCGCAAGCACCGCGTCGGCCTGGATTTGCGCCATGAGCTCTGGCAGCCCCGCAAAGCGCTGCTCTCCGCGCAGGCGCTCCCGCAGCTCGACCCGGAGCGTCTGGCCGTAGAGGTCTTGGGCGAGGTCGAACAAGTGCACCTCGAGGCGCAGCTCCTTGCCGTCGACGGTGGGGCGCACCCCAATGTTCATGACGCCCTGCCCCAGCGCTTCCATGCGCCCCTCCGTCTGACGCTGCACGGTGACGGCGTACACGCCATAGGCCGGGATCATCTGCTCGACCTTGGCGAGGTTGGCCGTCGGGAACCCAATGGTCCGCCCACGTGCGTCTCCGTGGATCACGACACCGGTCAGCGAGTGCGGACGGCCGAGTACGTTTGCGGCGCCGCAAACGTCGCCAGCGGACAGCAGCGAGCGGGCGCGAGAACTCGAAAATGGCCCTTCGGCGTCTCCTTCGAGCGAATGCGCAACCACTTCGAAGCCGAGCTCGGCCCCGAGTGTCCGTAGCGTTGCCACGTCGCCGGCACGGCCACGTCCGAAGCGGAAGTCGTCGCCCACACTGACCGCAGTGACCCCCAACGCGTCGCACAGGACCTCGCGCACGAAGGCTTCGGGCGAAAGCTGCGAGAACGCGTGAGTAAAGGGGTGCACGAGGAGCGTGGCTCCCGCGTGTTGCTGAAGCAGCGCCGCCCGCTCGTCGAGGGTAGACAACATCGGCGGAGGCGCACCGCGGCCGAGCACCAACGCGGGGTGAGGCCAGAACGAGAGCCCCGCGACCGGGCGCCCGCTGGTGCGTGCCGCTTGGGCCACGTCGCCAAACACCCGCTGGTGCCCGCGATGGACGCCATCGAAGTTGCCGATGACCACGTGCGCGCCCCGGGGCGCCTGCGCACTGGGCAAGAAGATGGGCGCACTCACGGGTTCCTCGTGCAGGCCGCAGGCACCGGGAACTCTTGGCAGAAGGCCTGCCCCGCTGCGCTGGTGGGCGGCACGATCTCGAGCACCGCGCGGGTGCCTTGGGAGGCAAGCACCGGGCGGGGCTTGACGCTGCACGACCCAAGAGCGCCATCGGCGCGCGCGGCACCTTCGGACTTCGCGCAGGAGCCCATCTCGTTGGGCACGGTCCACGCCTGCCCCGAGGGGTACACGAGCGAAATGGAGTATCGCCCAAGGGGCAGGCATCCTTGCTTCACCTCGCGGACCGATGGGAGCGCCTTCTGGATGGCTTCCGGGTCCACGATGGTCTGCTCGCCCTCGCTGGGCTCGGCGCTCTCGCTGGCGAAGTGCGGCGTGACCAAAAGCCCACCCGCTGCGGGATCTCGGGGGTCGACGCAGAGTGCCGCAGGACGCACGAGCAGGGTGACTTCTTGCTGCAAGGCCGCGGCACTGGGCAGCGAAGGCACCGGCCCCGCGAGGGTGGTAGCAAGCGACGCGCCCCGAAGGGTGATGGGCAAGAGCGTCACCACCGGCTGCGCCGCCCCGCCCTGGGAGGTGATGGACTGGACGTCGATGCTCCGCTCCGGGTCGTCCACGAGCTTTCGCAGGGCCCCAAGGGGCCAGAGCGCTGGGACCGCGCTGCTTTCGGGAATGTTGCCCCCACGCGCCCAGACAAACACGCCGCCGCGATCGCGGTCGATCTGCAAGCCAAACGGGCGCTGCGGATCTGTGGCGACCGCCTGCTCGGCATCGGGGACGCCATACAGCAGTCGCAACTTGACGAACGATTCTTCGTAGCGGGCCAGCGCCTCGGCGGAGGGCTTGCTTGCGGGCGCCAGTACCTTGTGGTCCTGGGTCATGGTGATCACGGGCACGAACTCCGCGGCCCCCTTGGGGTTCTGCGGCGTGCTGCCGGACACGGACGCACTGGCGTCGGGGTAGAAGTACGGCCGCGTCAGGCGAATGTCCCGGGCGATGGTGACCGGAACGTTGTCGGCGACGTAGCCCGTCTCTTTGGGGATCTCGAAGACCTTGCGGCCGGCGACGGTCTTGGGCACGCCGACACCCACGGGCAAGTAGGTCGGCACGTAGTTGGGGTTCGACGCGTTCTTGGCCGCGTCCACCAGGTCGATGAAGCCTCCACCGAGATCCCCCGCCTCGGCCTGGTTGCGAAACTTGAACGTGGGCAAGAACCGACCGGCGCGGTCGTAGAATGCGACCATGATGTACTCGCCGGCATCGAGCGGCGAGATCACGAAGGGCGCCGAGGCCGTGATCGTCTCCTCCACCGGGCAGAAGATGTTCTCGTTGGGCGACCGCGGCTCGTTGGCAAACAGCTCGTCTCCGGGCACTGCCACGAAGTTGACCGGGCGATCCGCAAAGCCCGATGGCGGCGGCGGGTTGTCCTTGTGAAACATCAGGATGATGGCGCTTCCGGAGATGTGCCCGGCGCGAGAGCAGGGCCTGGGCCCGGTGTACGAGACCGTGCCCCGCACAACGCCGCGCGGCTGGAAGAGCCGGCTGTCCGCCCGCCCTTCGTCGATGGGCACGGGATCACAGCCCAGCACCTGCGAAGCAGAGAGCGACGCCACCCAAAGCCCAAGGGCCAGAAGGTGCCTCGAGCTGCGTGCTTTCGATGTGGGGTCGACGACGTTCATTGGCCTAGAACCGGTACGTAAAGAAGCCCATAACCCTGCGCTGCACAAGCTGCCCAAAGGGGTGCTGCCGGTGCGCGACGCCAAGCACATTCCAGCCCACGACGCTCACGTCGGCCTGGTCTTGGAAGAAGCGGTACCCCACACGCGAGGAGACGAGCGCATAGGACGGCAGCTCGAAGCCCTGGGTGGCGATGCGTTGGGTGTCGGCTTCGGCCACGCGCTCGGCCCATGACTGCGCGCCGACGTAGTGAAAGTCCGTAGAGGCGTCGAAGCCAACCTTGGTGCGGAGCTGAACGCCGGCGTTGAACTTGTGCACGCTGGTCCGCTGGTCCGTGACGATGAGTGCGCGCTGCTCGGCACTGCAGCCCGCATCGTCTTGCCGCGACAAGTTGAGCGTGTAGCTGCCATACACATCGAGACCATCGGTGGGGAACGTTCGGACGCCTGCCTCGGCGCCATACACATCGTAGCGTTGGCACTGGTTCTCGAAGCCGCTGAAGAACAGCGGGAACAGTGCCGTCTGCGGGTCCTGGCGCCCAATGCCTCGGGCCACATCCCCCACGGTGACCGTCCGAATGGCCCCAAGCTCGATGAGGCTCTGCGCGCGGTTGATGTACATGGACGCGTCGAAGACGAAGAGATCGCTCTCTTGGTTTCGGTAGCCCACCTCCGCCGAGTAGATGCGCTCGGCTTGCACCTTGAACCCGCGCTGGTCCGAGCGGACCCCCTCGGACAGCAACGCCCCGCCGGTGAGCGGCAACTGCACGGGCACCTGCAAGTACGACTCGAGGAAAGTCGGCTTACGAAACGCCGTGGCCACACTGGCGCGGACGCTCTGCTGCTTGCTGGGCTTCACCACCACGGCGCCCCGGGGCGAATGGAAGAAGTCCTCGAGGTACGGCACGTAGTCCAAGCGGTAGTCGCCGATGATGCTGAGCCTATCGCCCAGGAGCTTGAGCTCGTTGTGCAGGAACAAGCCGTAGTGGTGCTCGTAACGCTTGCGGTCGAGGTACGTCCACGCCACGTCTTTGTAGCGGTACCAGCCGCCCACGCGCAGGTCGTTGCGCGCGCTCTTGCCCAGGGCAAAGGATCCTTTGTACTGCGCCTCGGCGTCGATGATGTTCTGCTCGGCGCGCCCCGGCAGCAACGACTGCCCCAGCGACTGGACGTTGAGCGCGTTGTCGGTGCGGAACCTGTTCCAAAACACCCGGGCTTCGACGGGCTTCGAGTCGAAGGTAGCAGTGAGATCTGTCGAGTAGACATTTCGCAGCACGATGTCGTTGAGCGCGCCAACGCCCAAGATCTCGCCAGAGCCCTGCGTGAGCCCGCCGCCCAACCCCACGCTGATGTCTTTGCCCAGGTACCGCGAGCCGCGCAGATCGATGCGCGTGGTGCGGGCGGATTCGACCTGATCGGATACCCCCAGCACCACATCGGCGCGTCCGTTGGGCACCTCGCGGGACCACCTGGGGATGTAGTCGTACCCCGCAGACGCGCGCCAAGCGAACTGCGCGCTGTTGCCCGTGGCCCAGAAGCTTCCGTGCGCCTGGTTCTGGGAGCCATAGCCCCCAGAGATGCCGTTCTTCCCCTGCCCTGGGCGCTTGGTGATGATGTTGATGACGCCGCTGAAGGCGTCTGCACCGTAGAGCGCCGACCCCGGGCCACGTACCACCTCGATGCGGTCGATGTCTTCGACGCCGATGGACAGGAGCTGCCAGAACGTGGCGCCAAAGAGGTCGACGTAGACGCTGCGACCATCGACCAAGACCAAGGTTTTGTTGGAAAGGCGCTGGTTGAAGCCGCGAATGGCGACCTCCGTTTGGCCGCCGGTCACTTCCATGATCTCGAGGCCCGCCAAACGCCGGAGCAGCTCGGGGATCTTGGTGATGCCCGAAAGACGAATGTCTTGCTCGGTGATGATGGACGTGGAGTTGGGTGCGTCGAGAGGGCTCTGCGTTCCCTTGGACGCCGTGACGACGGTCTCGGCGAACACGTCCTCGGCGTGGTCGTCGGCGGGCGCGGGCTCTTTGGGCGCCGCCGGCGGAGCAGGCACCGGCGCGGGCACCGGCACCGGCGCGGGCACCGGCGCACACGGCTCTTGGGGGGTGACCTGGGGCGTCGGTTCTTTGGGCGCCTCGTGCGCTGCCGCGGCTTGCGCTTGTTGTTTCTTGAGCCGGGCTTCCAGGCTCGTCACCACGGACTGAACGTCGTCTTTGTCTTTGGGGTTGGTGGCGAGGTACCGGTTGTAATAGTCGACGGCGCTTTCCAGGGCGCCCTGCTCGGCATAGGCGCGGGCGATGTTGTACAGAACGTTGGCGTGGGGCACGAGTTCGTAGGCGCGCTGGAGATCGCCAATGCCCTCTTCGTATTTGCCTTGGGAGATGCGCTCCATCCCCTTCTTGAAGTGCTTGCGCGCCTCCGTGCGCGCATCGGCAAAGGCCGCGCTCGATACAAACAGCACGGCGATGGCCAACGCGCCGGCAAGGCCGCGCGCGCGCCCACGGAAGTACCGGCCAGCTGTCCGCCCAAGACGCATGATGCGCGGCGAACGTTACACAAAAAGCCGCGTCAGTACGGGACGTCTTTGAAGCCGTTGGGCGTGGGGCCCGGATCCGCCGTACCGGTACCGGCGCCTTTGGGGGCCTTGAGCATGCGAAGCAGCTTGACCTTGGCTGCGCCGTCTTTCGGCGTCAGGTCTTTCTGCTCGGATTTGTAGCCCAGTTTGGAGAACGACAGGTGCTTGGGCTTGCTCGGATCCGCTGCGTCGCCGCTGTAGGTGAGCTCGCAGGGCGTGGCGGTGCAGACCTCGACCCCGTCTTCGCGCACGCTGGCCCCCTCGGGGTCGCTCGTGACCTTCCACTTGAGCGACGCGGGCATGGGCTGGGCGCTCGGAACGAGCGCCTTGGGCTCGGACACTTTGGGCGGCGAAAGGGGCGCCGACGACGCCACGGGAGGCGTTTGTGCGGCCACCGGGGCCACGGGCGGCGAAGTGACCCGGAAGGCGATGAGCCCCGTGAGGGCCCCCACGAACACCGCGGCCAGCACGGCAAAAGGTAGCCACGTTCGGTTGCTCGCGGGCTGGGCGCCGGTCTCCATGGAGATGTCGGCGGAGGCCAGCGGCATGGGGGTGGCACTGGAGAACAATGGCGGCGGCGCAGAGACGACCGCCGGCGGCGGCGCGCTGGTCACGGACATGGGCCGCATGGAGTCGTAGGCGGGCATGGAGCCCGAAGCGTAGGCCCCGTAGGCCCCTGTCATCTGCACCTGCCCACCGCCGCTCGATGCATGTTTGAGCGCCAGCAACAGCTCGTCCATGGACGAGAATCGCAACGCAGGGTCTTTGGAGATGCAACGCATCACGATGTCTTCGGTCTGCTGCGACAGGACCATGTCGTGTTTGACGCCGCGCATCGGCGGCGGCGGCTCATTCACGTGGGCCATGAGAATGCTGACGCTGGTGGTGCGGTCGAAGGGCACTCGCCCGGTGAACATCTCGTACAAGATGATGCCCAGGGAATAGATGTCCGTACGGCCGTCGACGGCCAGGCCTTGGATCTGCTCGGGCGCCATGTACTTGGGCGAACCCATGAACAGCCCCGTTTGTGTGAGCTGATCTTCGGGCTTGTCGGCCATGTTCTTGACGAGACCGAAGTCGAGCACTTTGACAAAGTCGCTCTCGTCGCCGTGTTCGACCAAGAAGATGTTGGCCGGCTTGAGGTCTCGATGGATGACGCCGAGGCCGTGCGCCTCGCGAAGCGAGCGGCAGACCTGCCGTGCGATGTGCAGGCCACGCTCTTCGGGGAGCGATCCGACCTCGCGGATGGCACGGTGGAGGGTCTTGCCCTCCAGGTACTCCATCGCCATGTAATAGATGTCGTCCTCGGTCCGGCCGTAGTCGAACACCGTCACGGTGTTGGGGTGCGTCAGCCTCGAAGACGTGCTGGCCTCCAGAAAGAAGCGCCGATGGAACTCCGGGTCGGCCTCGCCGGAGTAGTTCGGGTTCAGCACCTTGAGCGCGCACACACGCCCCAGGGGAGCCTGCTCCGCGCGGTAAACCTTGCCCATGCCACCACGCGCAATAAGCGCCTTGATGGTGAACCGATCGTTGACCGTGCGCCCGAGGAGCGGATCCGGGGCAGGCTGCGATGGGACGGCCGCGCTGGTGCGGTCGGACATGGGGGACGAGGTGACCTTCCTAGAGGAGCGAGCGAAACACTTACCTTTTTGGATTCTTGCGTGCGCTGCCGGCTGTGTCAATCGGCCTCTGAAGGAATAATCCGTTTAGATTCAAAAGACTTACGCCACCAGGGCGGCACCGTGCAGCCGAGCCGTGACAAGGCCCGGGCCTTGGGGTTAGCGTTCGAGGCGCCATGACCCAACATCCCCGGTCCCTGCTCCGCGCGTTTGCACTGTTTGCGTCGCTCCTCGCGGTTGTTCTGTTCGCACACGACGCGCTCGCAGCTGGCACCTTCCGCTTCAAGAGCAACGAGGCCGCCGAGGTCTCTGGCGGCTGGCGCTTCTACATGACCATCGAGTTGCCCAAGGCCCCCAGCACCGCGCACCAGACCATGCGCCTGCTGTTCACCAAGACGGCAACCTACGAGCGCGCACTCATCGACGGGCACGCAGATCCCGTCACCAACAAGGTGGCGCTCAAAGACCAAAACCCGCTCATCGAAAGCTTCGACGTGAGCTTCGGCGACGCCAGCGGCAAGATCTTCAAGGGCACGCACTTCGACTTCATGATCACCCGCCCCCGCAACTTCGAAGCCGGCGAGTACAAGGTCGAGCTGCGCACCTCCGATGGCGCCACGATTGGCAGCCCGGTCACGCTGACCCTGAAGGGCGACAACCCCGTTGTCGATCGCCGCGCCATCACCTTCAGCGCCAAGGGCAAAGACGTCAAAAAGATCGAAGGCGTCGATGCCGGAGGCCCCCCCAAGAACGACGACACCCCGGCGGCCTCGGGTGGCAACGGCGATGTGCAGGCCACGGGCACGGCCCAGCCGTTCATCCCCGCAGACGCGTACAACAAGACGCCGGAAGAGGACATCAAGGTGAAGCCCAAGTCCGGCTGCGGCTGCGAGACCGTCGGTGCGCCGCACAAGGCTCCTTGGCTGTTTGCCGTCGGGCCGCTTTCGGCCTTGGCGCTGCTCGTCGCTCGCCGCCGCCGCGCAGCGTGACTCCCGACGAGGCGCTGGAACGCGCGCGCAAAGGAGACTTCCCCCCGCTTCTGGTGGTGGTCGGCGAGGAGCGCTTGCTCCGCGACGAGGTCATCCTCGCCCTGCGCGAGGGCGTGCTCGCCGGCGGCATCCCCGAGTTCAACGAAGACAAGTTCTCGGCCCAAGACACCTCCATCGACAAGGTGTTGTCGGCGGCGCGCACGCTGCCCATGATGAGCCCCAAACGCTTCGTGCTGGTGCGGGGCCTCGAGCGCTGGGACCAGGGCGACGGCGAGAGCAAGAGCGCGGCCATGGACGACCTTGCCCAATACGCCGAAGACCCGAGCCCATCGACCTGCCTCGTGCTCTCGGGCAGCAAACTCGATGGCCGGCGCAAGCTCGCGAGCCTGGCCAAGAAGAAGAATCTGCTCGTGTCCTGCGATCCGCTCGACGCGCGGGCGCTCAGCGCCTTCATCGAACGAAAAGCAAAAGACCGAGGCAACCCCATGGCCCCGGGCGTCGCGCCGCTCATCGCCGAGCTGTCGGGGCCCGAGCTTGGGCACGTCGCCGACGTCGTGGAGCGGCTCTCGCTGTTCGTGGGCCCAGGCAAAGAGATCGACGAACACGCCGTGTCCGAATGTGTGGCCCGGGTGCGCATGGCCGACACCTGGGCTTTGGTAGACGCCGTGGGCCGGCGCGACTTGGCGCTGTCGCTGCGGCTGCTCGGCGAAGCGTACGACCCGCGAGACCGAGGGCTGCCCATGCTCGGCGCCGTGGCGTGGTCCGTGCGGCAGCTGCTCAAGTACGTGCTCGCCGTCGCACAAGGCGCCCGGCCCGACGAGGCCGCACGCCGAGCCGGGGCATTCCAGCCCGCAAGGGCACGGCAGCTCGAAGAGAAGGGCCGCGGGATGGCACCCAAGGAGCTGGAACGCTGGCTCACGGTGCTGGCCGAGGCGGACCTTGCGCTCAAGGGCAGCAAGCGGCCCCCCCTCGCTGTTCTTGAAGATGCCGTAATGCGACTCTGCCGCAGGACCGCTGCCTAGACATCGCGCGCCCACCAGCGATGTGCCCGTCTTTGCACGAGAAGTTGGGCCTGCTTGGCCACGGCCGCATGCACGGGCGGAACGGTCCTGGTTGCGCGCGCATCGAATCCGAGTAGAACCGACCAGCCTTTTCCCTTCTGGGAGCGGCTCCTTGCGCCACAAGGTGCTCGGCTTTATGGTTTCCGAAGGAGAGTTTTCGAGATGCACGTCCCCAGTCGGGTGATCCGGCCTCTGGTACAAGCGCAAGACAACCAACCTGCTGTGTGGGTTGCCAGCGCTCCCGTTCCAACCAAGTTTGGAACCTTCCACACCCACGTGTTCCGCGCCGTAGAAGACGGCGAGGAAAAAGAGCATGTGGCCCTCGTATTCGGTGACATCACCGGCGGCGAGCGCATCGCCGTGCGCGTGCACTCCGAGTGCATGACGAGCGAGGTGTTTGGCTCCCTCAAGTGCGACTGCAAAGAGCAGCTCGAGGCGGCCATGCAAGAGGTCGCGCGGCGGGGCCGCGGTGCCATCTTGTACTTGCGCCAAGAGGGCCGCGGCATTGGTCTCGCCAACAAGATTCGCGCCTACGAGCTGCAATCGCACGGCCACGACACCGTCGACGCCAATCGCCTCTTGGGCTTGCCCGACGATGCGCGTGAGTACGGTGCAGCCAAGGCCATGCTCGACCACTTTCAGGTCAAGAGCATCACGCTGCTCACCAACAACCCCGAGAAGGTGCAAAAGCTCACCGCGCTCGGCGTCAGCATTGCAGGGCGTGAGGCCGTGCTCATCGCCCCCAACGACCACAGCATGGGCTACCTCGAGGCCAAGCGCCTGCGCATGGCCCACGTGCTCCCGCACTTGCGCCTAACCGGCAGCGACGGCGAGTAGTTTAACTGGAGCCACAAGCCCGGCTAGCCCAACGGGTCGACTGGAAGGTCGTCACCAGAGGGCGGCCTTGGCAGTGTGTCGGCTCGACGTCACTTGAGCGTGATGTCGAGGACCGAGATGGAGTACGGCGGTAGCGAGGCGGTCACGCCCGGGCCGCTGGCGGCGGTCTTGCCGTCGGCGAAGGCCTTCTTGTCTTTGGTGTAGACGAAGTGTTTGGTGCTGGCCACGGCGCCGCATGCATCGAGCGCGACCGTGGACTCTACGGTGCGGTAGGGGCTGTAGTTGAGCAACACCACGACCATGTGTTTGCCGCTGGCGTCTTTGGAGGCCCAAATGGACGTGTTCTCCATGGGCTTCGCCGGCACCAAGTTGTCTTCGAACTTGCCTCCCTTGCCGTCGTAGTTTCGGAACGCGCGGAAGGCGTAGAACGCGGGGCTATCGAGCTTGGGGTATGGCCAGTAGTAGGCGGTCTTGACGCCATTGTCGGCAAAGCGCCCAAGGGCCTCGGCGGTGGCGAGGCCGCTCGAGATGTCGCCTTCGGCACCAAAGTTCCACTCGCCAATCTGGATGCCGAGTCCTGGATAATACTGGTCGATCCACTCGCGCAGCCGCGGAAGCAGGCGCTGCGGCTCCTTGATCCACGACTCGTCTTTGTATTCCGGATCCCATAGCCCGCGGGTGGACCGAATGCGGATCGCCGACGTGTTCATGTCGGTCTTGCCTTCTTTGCCCATGCCGATGCCCTCGGCCTGCGGGTAGAAGTGGTAGTCGAACAAGTCCAAGAGCTTCTTGCCCGTTTTCTGCTCGTGCGCGCGCAGCTCTTTGAGGTACCAGGCCGCGAGCGGCATGTCGTCGTGGGCCCGACGGTCGGGCTTGAGATGAAAGCCGGCCTTGGCATCTTTGGCCGAGAAGAAGAGCTCGGTCCAACCAAAGGCCGCCGGGCCCGCGATGAGGCCTTCGGGGTCCGCGTCGCGCACTGCCGTCGCGTACTCTTTGGTGAGCTTGAGCAGTTCGTCGTAGGAGAGCGGCTCGGGGTGCACGTCGCGGTGCGTGCTGTTCCAGAGTGAGGGCTCGTTGTCGAGAATGTAGACCCGCGGCCCCGGCACGCCGCGCTTGATCGCGAGCTCGCGCAGCTTCTTGACGTAGCGAGCTTGGAACTCTGGGGTCGAGGGAATGCTGGTGTTGGTGGGCGGGCCCGGGGGGATCTCGGAGCCGTCCGGACGAATGCCGTTGCCGCCGCCCCGGGCATCGTCGAAGACTTTTTGCGTGCCCGCCTTGGCGATGGGGAACGACACGCTCGTCATGTCTTTGGCCACCCAGCCGATGGTTTGCACCATCACGGCGCTCTGCAGTTTCTTCTCGGCGTTGCCCTGCATGAACATGTCGTAGAAGGGCGCCGGGGCATCGGCGTAGCCGTTGTTGGCAAAGATCCAATCGGAGCCGTGGTTGAACGCCGTGCCGTGCTCCCAGTTGTACCGGGTGGCGGCGTTGCCTCCGAGGCGCCGGCCCGACGGATTGAGTTCGAACTGCCGGACCTCTTTCCAGTCGGAGTGCCCGGTGATGTCGAAGGCGATGCCATAGATGTACGGGCTGATGGGCTTGGTGGCCGCCTTGCAGTCGACCACAAACTGCGGACCTCCGGGGGTGGTCTGCGCCTGCGCGGTGTTGCCCGAGGCGCCCTCGCCGGTGTTCTTGCTGACGCACCCTTTGCAGCCCGAGAACACCCCCAGGGTCAGGGCAATGGCCAGCGGTCCAATGGGCTTACGAGTCAAGGCGCGCATGGGCGACATGATCGCGCCTTTGCCCGGGCGCGGTCAACGTGCGTGAAGCGTTGGGCGACGGAAAGCCGCGCTGGAACGCACGTGCCAGCCGTCGCGAGTGGACGGAGCCCAAGGCCGGAGCGCACGAAAGGGAGAACGCTTTGGGGCGTTTGAGCACCGCCCGCCGCGACCAACGCTGCGCGTGCGCCGCAGGTCCGCAAGATGCGTTGGAGCCCGTTAGAGCCCCTGGACTTGGAGCGGCGTAAACGACGTGGTTGTGTTGCCGATGCCCAGCTGCCCACGCAGGTTGTCGCCCCAGCAGTAGAACTTGTTGCCGCGGGTGACAGCGCAGGTGTGGCTGAAGCCCGCGGCCGCGGAAGACACATCGGAGAGTGTGGCCACGGCGCTGGGCGTGGCCGAAACGCCCGCCTCGGAGGCACTGCCGGTGCCCAAGCGCCCACTGCCTGCGTTGCCCCAACACACCATGGACCCCGACTTGCGCACCGCACACACGTGCGAGTCGCCCGCGGCCAATCCCGCCGCGTCGGAGATACCTGCAACTTGCACGGGGCTGGTGCGGGTGCCACCCACGGTATTGATGCCCAGTTGCCCGGACTCGTTGCTTCCCCAGCAGAAAACGGCGCCACCGGTTGTGCGGGCACAGGCGAAGCTGGTACCCGCGGCCACCTCGACCGCATCGGTCACGCCTTGCACCTCTGCGGGCTTGTTTTGGTTGGCGTTGTTGCCAATGCCCAGCTGCCCCGCGGCGTTGCGGCCCCAACACGAGACCTTGCCTGTCGTGCGAACGGCGCACGCATGCGCTTCGCCCGCCGACACGGACACGGCGTTGTCGATGATCACGGCAACGGGCACCGCAGAGCTGTCTTGGGAGCCAGCGCCGAGTTGACCTTCGCCGCCATTGCCCCAGCACTTGACGCCACCACCAGAAGTGGTGGCGCAGGTGAAGGCTGCGCCACAGGCAATGTTGACCGCGTCGGTGACATTTTTGACCCCCGATGCCGTGGACGACGGGCCATCGGTTTGTCCGTTGCCGAGGCGTCCATCGTTGGCGAGGCCCCAGCAGCCGATGGTGCCCGATCTGTTGAGGGCGCAGGCGTGACGGAAGCCTGCGCAAACCGCCGCTGCGCTGGTGATCCCCGACACGGCCACGGGCGACAGCGCCGGGTCCGGTGGCGGCGATGTGGCCGCGCCGTTGCCAAGCTGGCCGTATTCGTTGCTTCCCCAGCAGCGCGCCACGGAATTGCCCAAACGCGCACAAGAGAAGCCATTGCCTGCGGCCACGGGAGACCCGGAGGGTGTCCCCGGCGAGCCGCCATCTTCTGGCGGCACGTCGGCGTCTTCGTCGGTGCCGCCATCTTCTTCGCCGCCCGACGAACTTGCGCTGGAGGTGCGCCGAAGGGTGACGTCTTCGACGCCGACAATGGCGTTGCAGGCCACCAGCGCAGAAAGCCCGGCCACGAGGACGAAGGCGCGGCGCACTAGAAGTCCCCCCCGATGTGCAAGCCCGTGGCCGATGGGGTCAGGCGCAACTGGGCCTTGTCGGACGACGACGGGGCCAGCAGGATCAAGCTGACGCCGGTGACGACGAGGACACCCGAGGCCACAAAGGCCCCGGTAGAGATGTTGCCGCTGGAGCTCGCCTCGGATGCGAGGTCGACGCCTTGCCGGTCACAGAGGCCTCGATCGCAGCGCAGCTTGGCGTCCGCCCACTTGGAGTAGGTCTGCAGGCCAAAGTAGGTACCAAGGCCCGCCGCTGCTGCACCGAGCCCAATGGCCACGATGCCGCCGATGCGATAGGGGCGCCCAGGGTTGCTTGGCTTCGTTGGCCCCTGATCGACAGGCTTGCCTGCAGCGGCCGGCTCTTGGGGCTTGGTGGTGTCCGGCGGCGCAACGATCGTGGGCTCACCGCCGGCCCTGGGTGCTTCGAGCACGGGAATCAGCACCGCCGCGATAGGGCCCGGCGCATCCTTTACGTTGATCGTCGTGCTGTAGGTCTGACGATCTTTCTTTTGAGCTTCGATGACGTGCTTGCCCGGATCGATCGGGAAGGACTTGCCGACGAGACTCGGGTCGAGGGGCTCGCCGTCCAAGACGATCTGCACGTCTTCTTTGGTTTGGATGGTGACCCGCGCGAGCTTGGGCTCGAGCGCCTGCATGTGCTCGCGCGCGGTCTTCTCGCGGTCGGCGCGGCCCGCCTTGTGCGACAGCGACTCGACCTCGGCGAAACGCTGGTAGGCGCTGGCCCACAAGCCCAGCTTTTCGTAGCAGTTGCCCAGGTTCAGCAGGGTACCGGCCCCGGGCGCCATCTTTTGGCTCGCTTGGAACTTGGGGCAGGCCTCGCTGTAGCGCCCGGCGTCGGCCAGTTTGCGCGCCTCTTGGAACAGCTGCTCGGCTTGCGCAACCGGATCCGCCGCCGACGCAGGCCGCGGACCCCAAAGCAGCGCCGCGAGGGCGAACGGAAGCACCGAACGAGAGAGCCGCATGAGCAACCAGCGAAGAAGGATATCCGAAGTACTGAAAAAAGAGAGTGTCCGGTGCCCCCCCGAGCGGGGAGTCAGTCGCGCGTGTCGGGGATGCCGCCGGGGCGCGGCGCCGCTTTGGGCAACAACCGAGGCGGCGAGGTGGCCGGCGGCGCGGCAACCGGTCGCTTGGTGTTGGGCTTGGTGGGGGCCCCATGATCGACGGCGACGCCCGGTTGCGCGATGCCGGGCTGCGCGATGCCGGGCTGCGCGATGCCGGGCTGCGCGATGCCGGGCTGCGCGATGCCGGGCTGCGCGATGTATCCGGGCGGCAGCATCGCTGGCTGCATGGCAGGCTGCTGGCGCGGGTCGACGGGGCTTGGCGGTGGCACCACGGCCGTGGATGTTGGCTGTTGCGCCGTGGCCGCCGCCTCGGGGACGCCGGCTTCTTCGCGCGTTTGCCGGGTTCGCAAGAAGAACGTCATGCTTAGGACGCTGACGACCACGAAGCCCATGAATGCGTAGAGCGGCCCCTTGGAGTTCTTGGGCGCGTCTTCGAACGTTCCGGCGCGGGTGCCACCCCAGGCGCTCGAACTGGCGTCCGGACCGGGCGCTGGCGCCAGGAGCACGCCCGCCGCCGCGGACGCCGCGCTGACGCGAGACGCCACGCTGACGTGGCTGGCCACGCTGCCGTGCACGGACCCGGGTGACGACGCCGGAGCGCCGAGGGCCCTGGAGGACAAGATGGGCTGCTGCGTGCCCGAGGCCTGCAACGTGAGCAGCACTTGCTCGGCCATGGCGTGCGCGCGCTGCGGCTGTGAGCAGAAGGGCGCGAGTGCAATGGCCAGCTCTGCAACGCTCGCAAATCGTCGGTCTCGGTCGCGCTCGAGGCAGCGCATGATGACATCCGAGAACGCCGGCGGCAGCGTGGGCACGATGCTGGTGGGCGGCGCGATGGGCTGGTGCATCACCATCGAGAACAAGCGCCC
>JBIKNA010000519.1:0-4972 GCA_044358965.1 Polyangiaceae bacterium | reverse complement strand
ACACGAGTCCGCGACGGACAAAGCTACGGCGGCGCATCGGGCCCACTGTGTAGCACACTCGGCACTTTGGCCGAATAATCGGCAGTGTGCCGGCGGCGGCCCATGGCGTGAACTGGCCTACCGGTTGCTCGCTTTGATATGCTGGCTCTGTGGCGGCGCAAAAAAGCCCAGCAAAATTCGTCCTCATGACCCTGCTCGCCGGGGCTGTGGGGGTGCTTGCGGGGCCTGCACGCGCCGACGGCCTGCCGCTCGATGGGCGCTGGCGCCAAGGTCCGCTCAAAGAAGACTTCACGGTGCAGGGGTGGCTTGCGGGCTGCGGTCCGGCACCGCAGTCCGGCAGCACCGGGGGCGGCGAAATCGTCCAGGTGCGCACCGAGGGCGACGAACTCGCCATCTTGGGCGCCGGTCGCGTGTTCCGCACCAACCAGTGTTACGACGTCGCGCCCAACCTCGTTCGCGACTCGCACTCGCGCGAATCGAGCGGCAAGTCCTTCCGAACGCGCTGCACCACGCCGGCCACCGACCCGCGCCGGGTCCTTCTGCAGACCCTGGTCACGGTCAGTGGAGACAACCGCATCGAGCTACGCGAAACCGGCAGGTACGAGGTGAATCTGGCCGACGGCCACTGCATCGCCGATATCGTGCGCTCCCGCAGTTTCGAGCTGGTCGAGCGCGACGGGGCCAACGTAGCCCCCGCGGCCACGCCCGCCCCCACGGTCACCGAAGCCCCCAAGAAGCCCGAACCTGCGGCCCCCAAGCCCGCCGTCAACGAGCGCTGCGAAACCCCTGGCGAGCCCGCGCGGCTCGAGGTTCGACCCTCGCGCAAGCTGCTCCGCGTCGGCGAACACTTCGATTTCCGCGCGGTGGTCGTCGACGAGGCCGGATGCCCCACCAAGAGCCCCGCCACGTGGGCCATTGCCACCAAAGGCGACGGCAAGGTGTCCGTCGATGCCAACGGGCGCGTGACCGCACAAGAAGGCGCTGCCCTGGGCCCCGTCGAGATCCTGGTCAGCGCCGCGGGCCGCAGCACCCGGGTCACGGTCGACGTCACCACCGCCGCCCGCTACGACGAACTGCTTTCGCGCTCGGGCCTCAATGCCTCGGGCGAAACGGACACGGCCTCGGTCACCAGCGTCGAGGGAAGCCACTTGGGGGGCTCCGCCGCCACGGCCGAAGATGGCGGTCGCTCCCGTCGCAACACCTTCGTGGCCATCGTTGGCGTAGCGCTGGCGGTGCTGGGCGCCCTGCTCGTGGTCTTTTGGCGCCGCGGCCAAAAGGCCAAGGCCCTCGAAGAGAAACTGGCCGTCCGGCACGAAGAACGTCTGCGCAACTACGAGCAGCGCAAACAAGACAAGATGTCCCGCTACGAAGCGCAGATGCGCGAGCACGAAGAGAGCCTGCGCAAGGTGGCCGAGGCCAAAGAGCTGCGCGCCAAGGCCGAGCTCTCCACATGCCCTTCGTGCAAGCGCGAGTTCAGCGGCGATTCGAGGTTCTGCCCGCACGATGGCAGTGCACTCGTGGCCGGAAGCGTGCCCGTTGCACCTTCGCGCATGTGCCCCGCTTGCGGTCGCGCCTACGCCGCAGGCACCACCAAGTGCGTCAACGACGGCGAGGAGCTCGTGCCGTTTGCGCCCGGCGCCAAGGTAGAAGCTCCACGCCCAGTTGCGCACACCAAGATCTGCCCACGGTGCGGCGACCGCTTTGCCGGAGGCGCTGCATTTTGCGGAAAAGACGGGAGTTCTTTGGTGCTTATCAACTGAACCCCTGTCCGGTGCGACAAAAAAAATCGCATCCTGTACCCAAGAGATCGACGGTCTCCTCCATCCGTTAAAGGAAGTAGCCTGCCCAGCCCGGGTGGCCTTTCCACCCCCTCATGCCCCGCTTGCTTGATCCACTTGAAATGAGCCCGCTATACTCTCGATTCGGCGCGCGCTTCGCGCCCGCCACCCCGGCCGGGGGAGCCATTCGGCCCGCCTCCGCCACCCAACGTTCCTCTAGGACGGTCCTGCGATGAAGATCTCGTGCCAGTCGTGTCAGGCGAAATACACAATCGCGGACGAGAAGGTGCTCGGCAAGGTCGTCAAGATCCGCTGCAAGAAGTGCGGCTCGACGATCGTGATCAACGGCAATGAAGCCGCCCCCAAAGAAGAGTCGGAGACGCAGGTCTTCGACTACACCCAGCAGGGCTCCAGCGAGCAGTGGACGGTGAACGTCGCCGACGGCGACCAGCGCACGCTCACGGTCGCTGAGATCGTTCGCGAGTACCGCGCCGGCGTCGTCAACGACGAGACCTACTGCTGGAAGGACGGCATGTCCGACTGGCTGCCGGTGCGCGACATCGAGCAACTGCAGCAGGCTTTGGCCTCCATCGGCGAGGGGCGTCCGAGCCTCACCTTCGAAGAGTCCGGCGCTGGCGGCTTCGGTGCTCCGTCGTCTGGGCGTCCCGCCTCGGTGCGGCCGGCCCCCGAAGATCAGTTCGCGCCCTCGTCGCACCGCAACGGCAACGGCGGCGGCCTCTTTGGCGAAACACCAGCCCCCGCAGCAGCAGCTGCGCGACGTGCCGGTGGCCGTGGCGGTGGCGGTGCAGACTTGTTCGGCGGCGTGGCCCACGCCGGCGGCGAAGAAGACGTCATGACCAGCGCGCCCACGGCTGCAGCGGCGGCAGCTGCAGCGGCCGACGCCTCGCGCGACGACAAGCTCACCGGCCAGCGCAACGAAAACAGCGTGCTGTTCTCCCTCGCGGCGCTCACCGACGACAAGGGCGCCGGCAAAGGCCCGAGCGCGTCCGACAACAAGACGTCGGCCCAGGGCGACGGCTCCGGTCTCATCGACATTCGTGCGCTGTCGGCCAACATGGGCGGCGGCGGCGGCGACGCCGAGAAGAACCGCGTCGATGACATCATGAACCTGAGCGGCGGCGGTGCCTTCGGCGCAGCCCTCGCAGCCCCCATCCTCGCGCCGCCTCCCATGGAAGTGGCCGCCATGGACCAAGGCGGCGGACAAGCCAAGGGCAGCAACAAGGGCCTGATGCTCGGCCTGCTCGGCGGCGGCGCCTTCTTGGCCATCGCGCTCGTGGCCGTGGCCGTCATCGTGGTCGGCGCCAAAAAAACCGAAGGCGGCGGCACCGCCACAGGGACGGGCTCCGCAGCGACGACGGGCACAGCGGCCTCCACGGGCTCCGGAGGCGCCATCGCTGCGGCAGATCCAGCGGGCACCTCAACAGGCATCGCGCCCAGCACCACCGACACGGCGACACCGCCCAGCGTGGGCACCGCCGGCGGCAAAGCCGGCACTGCCGCTGCAGGCGGCACGGCCAAGGCCCCGGGCACGTCCACCGCAGCGGCCCTCGTTGCCAAGAACGATCCGCCTCCGGCGCCGGGCACCGCTGCACCGGCCCCGACAGAGAAGCCTGCGGCCAAGCCCGCGAGCCTCGCCGAGGCCATGGCCACCGCAGCTGGCGGCAACAAGCCTGCACCCGCCGAGACCGCCGCAGCCGGCGGTGGTGGCGCATTCGACCGTGGCGCGGCCGCAGCGGCCATTGGCGCGGTCAACGTTGCATCATGCAAGAAGCCCGACGGCCCCACCGGCTCCGGGCACGCGTTCATCACCTTTGGCCCCGACGGCAGCGTCAAGACGGTCGAAGTCGACGGCGGCCCCTACCCGGGCACGCCCGTGGGTGGCTGCATCGCGGGCAAGTTCCGCAGCGCTCGAGTGCCGGCCTTCTCGGGCTCCCCGGTGCGCGTCGGCAAGAGCTTCACCATCAACTGATCGGGCGGGCGCCGTCCGGCGCGCGGTCGGCGCATAGGAGACACCAAGGGCCATGAGCGGACTCGGCATGGCCCTCGGTATCGGCGCAGCGTTCCTGTTGGGCCTCCGCGTGGGGCTTGCCCTCGGTCATCGCAACGCCCTGCGCAAGCTTCGGAAGCCCTCGTGAAGCGCGCTTTTCCGTTGGGCTTGGGGCTCGCATTCCTTGCCTCGGACGCTGCAGCGCAAACAGACCCCACGGCGAACGCGTGGGCCACGCACACCACCACCGAGCGCGCGCCCATGGCACCAGACGCCTTGTCGGCCACGCTCCTTGCGGCCTGCGGCGTTCCCGACCAAGGCTTGCAGACGGCCGCCGCAGAGCTTGCAGCGCTCAAGGCCGCCGGCAACGAGCCCCCGACCCCGGACACGCTGCAGGAGCATCTGCACCGCGCCGGCTCGCCGTGGGTGTGGCCCCGCGCGTGGTTCGCCGAAGCCCAAGGGCTTACCCCGGAGTCGACGACGCCCAAGCTCATCCCCTTTTTGGGCCCCGTGACCCCGGGGCTCGAGCGACGCTGCGGCGTCGGCCGCGCCCGCAACGCCGCCGGCGCCGACGTGGTGGCCGTGCTCGCCGCCACGGCGCACGGCACGCTCAAGCCCCTACCCTTGCGCCAGCGCACGGGCCAATGGGTCGACCTCGACGCCACCCTGCGCGCCAGTTCCGTGTATGGCGCACGTGTTGTGATCACGGGCCCTCGACGCAAGCCCCGCGATTTGCCGACCAGCGTTCACAACGGTCAGATCCGAGCCCGCTTCCCCCTGCCCGAACCGGGGCGCTTCGTGGTGCAGGTGCTGGGCGACTTTGCCGAAGGCCCGCGACCCATCTTCGAGACCGTGCTCTTTGCCGACGTGCCTCCCCAGGGCCCCGCCGAACTCGCAGCCCCCGGCGAACCTCTCGTCGACGGCGCAAACACCAACGCGAGCGATCTCTTCTCGGCCCTCAACGCCGCCCGCACCGACGCCGGCGTCGCCGCCTTGCGTCGCGATCCCGAGCTCGACGCGCTTGCCCTGGCCCACGCCGAATCCATGCGCGCCCGCAAACAAGTGGCCCACGACGTAGGCACAGGCTCCCCCCGCCAACGCACCGACAACGCCGGCCTCGCCCTTCGCGAAGTCGGCGAGAACGTCGCCCACGGCAAAAACCTGCGTCTGGCCCACCGCGCCCTCT
>JBIKNA010000518.1:0-4973 GCA_044358965.1 Polyangiaceae bacterium | reverse complement strand
TTGCGCTCACCCGGCGTTGCTCCGGAGACAAGGAGTGCGGAGGCGGCCAGGTCTGCACCGCGACCCGCGTGGGCGATGCGCTCACCTGCGCGCCGTCGGGCCGTGCACAATGCATTGATTGAGCGCCGCGTCGCCCACAGCGCGGTGCGCAGCAGGTCCGCCGATTCGTAGGTCCACGCCAAATGGCGCGAAAGAGCGAAGCCGTCGCCGGGGCGCTTTTGCGGAATGCCGAAACCCGGCACAACCAAGTAATCTGGGCGCCATGACCACCAAAGCCGTCGCCTTGGTATGCCCGTATTGCGGAGCGCCGCTTCCGCGCACGCAAGATGGCGCAACGCAGCTCACGTGCGTGTATTGCCGCTCTACGTCGCGCCTCCACGGGGTCACCGCCGTGCGCCACACGCAAGGAACCATCCAGATCGACGAGGTGCCGGGGAACCCCGAGCTCGCACGAAGCACCATCGAAGCGTTCCAGGCGGCGCGGCAAGCCGGAGCTTCACCGTACGACGCGTTGGTCTCCGCCACGCGCACACGCCTTGGCCCCCTGGGCGAAACGGAGACCTTTGCCCGGGTGGTATTGGCATTAGGTACCGATTTCGACCGTGAGAACGGCACACGCATCGTCGACGATCCGATGTGCATGGGCCGGCTCATCGAGACCTACCTGCTCGCCATGGAAGCCCTGCGGCGGGCGCCGGCCTTCGACGTGAACATGCCGTTTTTCAGCGCCACCGACGAAGGCCCGAAACACTTCGTGCGAACGCTTACGCCCGCGGACATCGCGACGCTCGCGGCACGGGACCCGGCAGCGCAACCGGCCAAGAAGAAGGGGTTCTTGGGCCTTTGGTAGCGATAGCCAAACCCGCGCAGCCAAAGAGGGGCCAGGGGCGCGGCCGGACTCGACGTGTTTTCGAGCGACGACCCCCGTCTCGAGCGCGATAAGACACTTGTCGATGATCGCCAAGAACACCATTTGCCTCTGGTTCGACAAGGACGCCGAAGCCGCCGCACACTTTTATGCCGCCACGTTCCCGAGCAGCAGCGTGACGGCCGTGCACAAGGCCCCCGCAGACTTTCCGGGCGGCAAGGCAGGCCAGGCACTCACCGTCGAGTTCACCGTGTTGGGCATCCCGTGCCTGGGCCTCAACGGCGGCACCCAGTTCAAGCAGACCGAGGCGTTCTCCTTTCAAGTCGCCACGGACAACCAGGAAGAGACGGACCGCTACTGGAACGCCATCGTTGGCAACGGCGGTCAAGAGAGTGCGTGCGGCTGGTGCAAAGACCGCTGGGGCGTATCGTGGCAGATCACGCCGCGCACGCTCACGGAAGCCTTCACCGCGGGTGGCGACGAGGCCAAGCGCGCCTTCACCGCCATGATGACGATGAAGAAGATCGACGTCGCAGCCATCGACGCCGCGCGGCGAGGTTAGGACGCGTTTCACGAGCGTTGAGAGCCCCCGAGGCCATGGCCCTCAAAAAAGCAGGAGGGCCCAGGGTGCGGCGCGGGTGACTATCGCTACGGGGCGGATTTCCAGTCGACGCTCGGAAGGCACGAGAGCAATCCCTTGCACTCGGGGCCCGGGCCGCTCGTGCACACGCGCCCCGCGCCGCAGCGTCCGCGGGGGCTGGAGACACTCTCTCACATCGCCCCTGAGCCATGGCCGATCTCGGGCCTTGGCTACTGGATAACCCAGTTGTCGCCACTTCCCGGCCCGGTACGCAGCCAAATATCAGTGCAATCAAACAAATGCAGCGCTGCTGCACGCCGGCATCGACCTTGCTCGGTGCTTCCGAGAGCAATGACGTTGAGTTCTCGAGTCGCGCGCGTTTGCTGCCTGTTGGTTGTGTCGGTGGTGTCCGCTGGCGCGCCGACGCCAAGTCATGCGGAGCCTCCGGTGGCGGCGCCCGCGGCATGTGGAGCGCCGCAGGCTCCCCCGGGTGGGTCCGAAGCAGACGCGAGCGTTGCGCGACTCAACGGTCTTCGGGCGCGCATGGACAAGCTCGCGCAGGTGCGCGACGCGGCCTGGAAGAAGCAATCCGACGAACGACTCGCGGCAGCGAAGAGCGCGCCCACAGGGCCCGCGATGCCTTTGGGTGGCAACGGACCGTACGGCGGAGGACTGGGCAACGGTGGCGGCGGCTTCGGGGGCAACGGCGGAATGCCCCGGGGCGGCAACGGCCCCTACGGTGGTGGCGGAGGCAACGGCCCCTACGGTGGTGGCGGAGGCTCCTTTGGCGGCGGCGGGTACGTGGCTCCACAGCCCAACGCCGCGGCCGCGATGGAAGCGAAGAAGAAGCAAGACGAGTTCCTCGCCGCCTTTCGCGAGCGGACGAAGATGGGCGATGACTACGTGGCGTACGCGGTCGATGCATCCACGGCGCTCGATATTGCCGCCCGACACCTCGCTCCCGGAGCAAACACCCCGGCAGACGCCAAGGATCGCATCGCTGTGGCCCTTGCGAACGCCCTCGACCAACGGCTCGCACCAGGCCCCTTCGACTTCTTTCGTGGGATAGACGTCCAAGCCACACCGCGCGGAGCCGGTTTGTACGACGTCGCCATGCCGGGTGGCGGGCCCGGCGGCTTGGCTGTCGGTCGCGATGGCCCATCGGTGCTCGGCAACATCGGAGCCAACGTCGATGCCCGGCGCAACGCCGCGTGGAAGGCCCTGGCCGACTATCAAGAGACCGAAGCCTCGGCCGCAACTTCCGCCACCATCGACGCGGCCGGACGCCGCGGATTCTATGCCTCGCCGCCAGCCTTCGACCCGGCCGCCGCCATGAAGAAGGCGTTCCAGACCGAGCTCTCAGGCTCGAACGACAAGAAGATGGTCGAGTTCGTCAAGCTCCTGACTGCAAAGCAGATCGGCAGCGACCCCCAGTTCGCTGGCTACGTCGACATGGCAGACATCGACCGCCGCGTTGGCAAGTTGCTGCAGGACCCGGACATGCTGAAGTCGTTCCAGGCCATTCAAACGCGCGAGGCGGGCCGCATCGCAGCGACCCCGGAGTTCAAGAAGTACGTTGAGTACATCGGCAGCTGGGAGTTCAACAAATCCCTGGACTGGGCGACTCCAAGTGCCGCCAAAGAGAAGCTGGACGAGGTCATTGGCAAGCTCGCCTTGGTCGACCCGTCCCTTGCGCGTGCGACCGCGGCAAAGATCGCCGATCGCATGGCCGCACGCGATCTGGCAGCGCTCGACGACGAAGCACTCGCCCAACGTCTGGCCGACATCGAAACGCAGCTCGGTGGCAATGGCGCAGCCATCAAGGACATGTTCGGGCCGAAGACCTCAGGCACGCTGTCCAAAGGCGAGGTCAAGGGCATCAAGGCAGCCGTCGACGTAAGCAAGGGGAGCGTGAAGATTGCCGACTCGTTTCGCAAGGCACTCCTCGCCGTCGCCAAGCAGGCCCCGAACGAGCAGGCAGCCATCGCTGCGTTGGGAGACAGCGGCTTTGGCAAGACCAAGGTTGGTCATGCGCTCGGCTGGTTCTCCAAAGCCGACGCCAACGGTCGCCTGGGCTCCACCGCGGCGGTGTTAGGCCTTGGTGGCACCCTCGTCGATGTGCTGAACGGCAAGGTTGGCCTCCACGGCGGCAAAGTATCGAAAGAAGACATCGACGCCCTCAGGACCGCGCTCAAGACAGCTGCCGCCACCGAGAGCTTCGGCAAGTATTACGTGTTCATCCGCGGCACCGAGATCGCAAAAACCGGTGACTTTGCCAAGGCCGCCAAGATGCTCAAGTTTGTGGGGCCCGCGGCCGATGGCCTTGGTGTGTACAACGAGATCAACGCTGTGATGCGGAGCGCCGACGAGAACAACGGGCGCAACCAAGCGCTTCACATTGTGGGCGCCACGGGCTACGGCCTCGCGAGCTTGGGCGGCACCCTCGTGCTCATCCCCACGCCCTGGACCGAGGTCACCGGCGCCGTGCTCATCCTTGTTGGCAGTGGCATGACCATCGTCGTGGACATCGTTGTAGGCAAAGACTTCATCCGACCGGACGAAGGCGCGGGCGTGGTGCAGCTCAAGAAGATGGAGCTCCTGAAGTCTGTCCCCAAAGACGTCGCGACATATCGCTCGCTGACCATGAACATCGAATACAACCGCACGGACCTGGCGCGCGCAAAGCACCACTACGAGGAAGCGCGCTACGCGCTGGACAATCCACACAGGTACGACAAACAGAACCTGGACAAGGCCCGCAACAACTTCTACGCGGCAAAGGCGGAGATTGGGCGACTCGAAAAAGAGATCGCGCGCAAAGAGGCAGAGATCGGCAAACTGCAGAAGTCTTTTGCGGACCAGCGGATCAATCCCGGTGTGTGGGATGGTCACGAAGAGTTCCTGCGCAACCAAGATGACGCCCGACGCGCGGCCGCCGAGAAGGCGAAGCGCGAGGACGAACGCGAGGCCTATCTGTATAAGCAGCGCGTGCAGCAGTACCGCATGTACGAAAACAGCTGTACCTCGGACCGTCGCGATTGCCCCGGGCCCATCGGCGAAGAGGCGCGACGGGTTCTTGGGCCACGCGGCGCAAAGAAAGACGCCGAGCTACCGGATCTGTTCGACGGCTTCGGCGGGCAAGGCAAGTTCGGCTCCCTGACCGGTCCCGGCGGCAAGCTCAGCGCCGATGAGCGCAGCATCATCGAAAAGTGGATGCCGCGCCCGGGGCGACGCGCCGTTCCGGCCGGAGACCAGGGGCCCCTCGAGTCAGCGGTACGAAAGCTCGACCGCAACAGCGCGATCTACCAGGCGTTCATCAAGGACCCAGGCAGCTGTGGGGCTTGCCACACCACGAAGTGACGTTCGCTGTCCGCGAGCGGCGCTTGCGTCGGGCGACCTCGACGACACTTGCCATCGCATTGCGTTGCGAGCCCGGCAACGCCTGTTGCGGCGCCGACAACACCCCGTTTGCTCTAAACACTGCGTTCCCTCGGCGCAGAGCTTGGCCCGCCACTTGCTGTGCAC
>JBIKNA010000133.1:0-16307 GCA_044358965.1 Polyangiaceae bacterium | reverse complement strand
GCTCCCTGGTGCTGCATCAGCATCAGGTAAGTGTCGCGGGTCGTATAGCCCAGCGCCCGCACCTCGCCGGGTATGGTGCTCGTGCCTGGCGAACATTGTGTCGCTGTATCAGATGCTGCACAAGTCCACATCGAGGTGGTCATCGAGGTGGTCCAACTGCCTATGAACGCCGCTGTCGCGATGAGGGCCTCGGTGCCCGCTGCGTTCGCGGTGGACTCGGTGGTGGAGGCCAGGCCGAGCAGGGGCGTTCGGTTGCAAGCGGTGCCGTCGAGGGGGCAGTTCAACACTCGCTTGTTGGCGCCGCCGCTCGCCAGCAACGTGCGATCGCCCAGCACGCTCATCGCCGCGAGCAACCCGAACGGTTCGATCGTGTTGTGGACGCAAGTGGACGTGTCGTCAGGGCATCGAAATGATTCGACGGACTGGTTCGCTGACAGCAGGTTCGATGCGCTGAATGCCACGGTGGTCTTGTCGTCGACCGTGCGTGCCAGGAAGGGGGTATGGCCTGCTCCGAACCCCTCGTTGCCCGAGCCAAGCCATGCGCTTCGGCGCGAGCAGCCTTGGGTGGTCAAGTCGTCGCAGGTCGCCAGTTCCAGGCGATTGCCTTGCGAGGGGTCGGTCATCCCCACCACCAGGCCGCCCCGGTTCCTTGGCGTCGCGGCCATGCGCCCCCCGATGCCCACAAGGTTGCCTGGGCGCACGTCTCCCGTTGTTGCAGACAGAACAGCAACGATGCCCGTCGGTGCAGGCCCTCGCAGCTCTTGGGCGTCGACGGACTTCCACAGAGCTGGCGCACCGGTGTTGGTGACGTCACGTCCCACGATGAATAGCTCTGTGCGTCCGCCGACGGTCCGGGGTAGGGCACGAGCTCGCTCGCGAATGGGCACACTGGCCACGGTCGTGCATCCAGTTGTCGAGCACCGGACCGTGGAGCCATCGCGGGATGTAGAGGCGACGCCAATGGCCACGTCAACGCCCGAGAGCGGAAAGACCCAATTGATCCCTTGGGGGAACTTTTTCCCCCCGTCGACGGAGTCGCCGGCGAATACGCGCTTGCACGCAGTGCCCGCCGGCAGCGGGCACGCATCGATGCAGCCTGCGTCCGACTGCGTGGCTCGCGCGATCCATATCTCCCCCGTGGCAGGGTCCATGTAGGAGGCAAGAGTTTCGTGCGGATACGGGCAGCCGGTGGCCAACGACGTCTTCTGACACTGCGACAGGTCCGCAGTGCACTCGATTCGCTGTGGGTCCACAATGTTGCCGGGGCGCGAAGGACCGAGCCCTCCAACGGCCACGACGGACGACGCTGTCGCCCCGACCCAGCGAGCGACGTTCCTGTCCGCGGAAGCGGTCGTCCACGTTGCGCATGCCACGCCGGTCAGTGGGAGTGCGCAGCTCTCGAAGGCCAACGTTCCCGGCGTTTGGGTCAACAGCAGCAACCGGCCGCCCACCACGCGTACGTCCGCAGCGATGGCGGTGTTCACATTCGAAAAGCGCGTCGGAACGCAATTGCTCCCGTCGCGGTCGCACTCGAACACCCAGCGCGTCCCGTCCGATGCCGACGGTACGTATCCGTAAAGCTTTCCCGCGCTTGCATCGGTCCAAGCGGCGGCGACCCCAAATGTCCGAGCGCGCGCGTCGCCATCGAGAACTCTCCCCTCGCAGTTGGAGCCGTCGAGGGCGCAGCGCCGAATGGTCAGGCGACCCGAGAGGTCGACGCCCGAAGTGATGAGCTTCCCCGCGGTCTCGTCAAGGAACGGCCTCATGTCCGACAGGGCGTCGCCGCCCCCTTGCCCTCCAATGTCGACGTGTCGCGGGTGTCGATCCCCGTCGACCCGGGTGGCCTGGGAGCGGGCGCCCGCACGAACGCTGCGCACCTCTAGCCATCGGGCCCCCATGGGCACCTGGGTGTCAGGCAAAAAGGAGTGGCGGGTTGCGTTGCCGCCCGCAGCGATGGCCGCACCCAGAGTGGCTCCTTGGTCGTTCACCCAAGTGATCTCGTAGCTGTCGACCGGGGTCGACGAAGCAATGGACACACTCCCCTGCACCAAGCCTTCCCGAGGGTCTGCGTCGAAGAAGTCGACCTGTGGCGCCGGGGGCGGCTCGGGCGGCGTCGGCGGCGCAACCGATGCGGAGGGCGTTGCCGTGGGGGCGGGGCTCACGCCTGGTTGCGTGGGCGGATCTCCTTGCAGCAGACAGCCCTGCTCACTTTGGCAGTCTGCGGGGCCCAGCGAATCCGAGACGCATTGTCCCTGGTAGTTGCAGGTTGTCCCTTGGGCGCAAGAGACACCCATGCACCTTCGGAAGAGTCCGACAGGGATGCGTACGCGTTTGCCTTCGGCGTAGGGCACGCGTCGCGTTGCCGTGACACAGTTGCCCGGAACGGCTGCACACGAGTCCGTGCCGCCTGTGAGCGCAAGGGTGGCACGAAGCAGTAGCGTCGCCCCCCGATTGCCGTCTGGCGGCACGAACGACAGCGAGCCGATGACGCCGCTCTGCTCCCAGCTGACGCCGTTGCGGCTTGCCACCGTTTCGGCCCCTGCGGGGCCGGTAGAGATTGTCAGCTCGGCGCTTTTCGTGGGCTCGAGGTCCGTGAAGACCTCGACACGTGCCTCCGTGGCGGGTTGGCATGCGCTTGGTGCCAACATAAGCCACGGCAGCACCCATCCGGGGCGACGAACTCCCATTGCCTTTACGGTACCACTTGGTCGGTTGCCGCGACAATGTAGGCCCCTGGGAGTCAACCCGGGGGCGTCTGGCACGCCCGTCTAGGCGCAGATTTCGCTCAGATCATCGGATGCGAAGGCCTCGACGTCGAACTCGGGCTCGAGCTCTTGGGCATCGCCGAAACCCTCGGACAAGTCGAGCGGCACCGCGTCGTGCCGGGGAATCTGCGGCACGATCGCCGCGGGCCCCGTCGGCGCGACATGGCTCACGCGCTTGAGGCGACCGCCCTGGAGCACCGGCAGCTTTCGCTTGCCGACGGGGCCTTCGCCCTCCGGCAGCTCGCACACCTCGGGCAGGCGCGCGAGTTTTGCCAGACTGCTGACCTCGAGTTGCCGCACACGCTCGCGGGTGAGGTTCATGATGACGCCCGCCTCTTCGAGCGTCGTACCCTCGCGCTCGGCCACGTCGAGAGCGCAGCTCTCTTCGAGTTCCCAGACTTCGAGATCTGGAAAGTTCAGCTTGATGGCGCCGGTGCGCGGACTGACATCGAGGTAGAGGTGATGCTTGCAAGAGACATAGGGGCAAGGGCGAATGCCCTCGGCGCAGTGCGAGCGCGTGAGCGGACGATCGTCGTCTTCTGGGGCGGGCGGCGCCTCGCTGTGCGCGCGTGCCAAGGCCTGCTCTACTTTCGACGTACGGCGCAAGCTGAGCGTGCGGGCGCGCACGGCGCGCTTGCGGCGCGAGCGGCTCTGGTCACGAGAGGGAGCGCTGGCGTCTGCCGCGGCCGCAAGGAAGATCCCCGAGGTGCGCTCTCGCTCTTCGTTGGCCAAGGGTTCTTGTGCTGCTCCTTCGCCCCCGGCTGCGTCCGGAACCACGGTGTCGTGAAAGGAGAGGGCGGCGTCGTCGTTGCTTGCCATGGATGTTCGTTCTTCTCGTCTCTTGGGGAGTTTTTGGGCAGCCCCCTTGCCGCCTGTACACAGGCGAAGGCGCGCGTGCCCCCGTGCGGTTCGTTGGCGCAAAGAGACGATCGTTGCGAGCACGCCCCCGCGCGCTCGACGCCCCCTTCTTGCCATGCTTTGCGCTGCGCGCCTGGGCTCGCCCGCTCTCTCGCTACCGCGCAAGAGACATGCGATCCGGCATACCGGTCCCTGTCACGGCGCAACCTACGCGGACGGGATCCTCATGGTCAATCCATGACCCGCGGTTTTCTTTGCGTCGATCCGTAAGCGCTGTGGATTCGGCAGCTTGGATCGATGGGGTGACAGAATATGTCATGCATAAGTGGGTACGCATGTATTCTGCAACATATGGGAATTACATGGGTTGATGTAGGTCCATAGGCGATCAGATCGTACCCGCCGAGGGGCACACGGCGGCCCCATGGGCGGGGGGGGGGCGCGGCGGGCTGGGGGCTTGGTGCCTTAGGGCACGGAATAGAAGACTCGCAGGCGCACGTGGTCGACGTAGATGCTGCCTTGGGTGCCCACGTACGAGATCGCAAGTCCGAAGCCCGGATCGTTGACGATGGACGGGGTGAGCGCGGCTCCCCACAGGTCTTGGGCGTTACCCAGGTTGCGGTAGGCGTCTACCTTGGGAAGCGGCATGGAATCGGACTTCGCAGCGCCGATGAGGCTGCCGCCTGGGCCAATGAGTCGTGCGCTGTTGATGGCCGCGGTGAACTGACTGCCCTGGTCGTCGTGTTTGTGCTCGATCTCGGCGGTGACGCCGCGGATGGTCGCGCCAGGGGGTACAGCGAAGCCAAAGTCCGACGCGCGCAGGTACTCGGTGGTTTCGAGTTCCGCAAAGCTGCCACAGAGGGCATAGCTGTTGTCGGAGGCGCCGATGTTGGCAACGCTGGGCGCAAACCATCCCGGTCCCATGCCGAAGGGGCTGGTGCCGAAGGCCCGGGGAGAGGCCAGCGTAGACAGCTCGCCGGCATCACCGCCGTCGACGCTGGCGTCGCCCGCTGGTGCGTCGGGGCCGGTGTCTGCGGGGCCGGTGTCCGCGGGGCCGGTGTCCGCGGGGCCCGTATCCGACACGCTGGCCTCTTGCGCGTCGCTGGTGCCGCCGTCACCAAGAGGGCTTACCTGCGGAACGCCAGCGCCTCCGGGCGGGTCCCCCTCGAGCACGCAGCCCTGCGCCGAGGCGCAGGCGTTGGGATCGATGCGCGCGCTGACGCACTGCCCCGCAACGTTGCACGTACTGTCTGCGTCGCAGCGGACACCCTGGCAATTCAGATACAAGGTGATGGGTAGGCGGAGCGTCGTGTGTTTGACGTAACGCAGTAACCGCCGGCTGACGATGCAGCCTTGGGGGCTTGCATCGCTGCAGAGGGTAGGGTCCTTGGCGATGCCCATCACGACCCGAACCTCGACGGGCGCGTCTTTGTCGCCCGTGGGAAGGGCTGCCAGCGAACCCATGAGTCCGTCGTCGCCCCAAGGTGTGTCGGTAATCGCACCGGGCGTCTGCGGGTCGATGGCACCCGGCGTGCCAACATAGATGGCCACGCTGGTGCGTCGCGCGGCGTCGTAGCGAAGGTTGGTGCGTGGAAGGATGACGACCTGCGTCGTCTCTTGGCAGCTGGCGGCCAGGACAGCAGTGGCCGTGGCGGCAAGAGCGACACTCATCCGGGCTGCGCGCATGTTGCGGCCAAGATAGCACCCAAGCATTTGCCGCAGCGAACTCACGCCCGGAAGGCGAAACATACGCGGTGCGGCGCGGAATCGCCGATGGCGCCCGGTCACTAGCTGTCGCCGGCGCGCGACACGGCGAACCCTTGGGCAGCGGGCCCGAGGGCTTGGTGACCGCGCGTCCTACAGGTCCACCAAGAAGTCCGTGGGGGCGGCGCCTTTGAGGACTGCGATGTCCGTGAGCTGCTTGCTCAGGGTGTCCCATCGCTCTTTGGTCATCTTGCCCAAGGGCTCGGCCTCGATGAGAGCTTTCTGTGCGTCGGCGGCTTCTTGGAAGGTCTGCGCGTCCATCGAGGTGTTGAGCTTGGCCATGATGGCGTTTGCGGGCTTCGGGTCTGTCAGGTACGCACGCCAGCCCTCGCGCGCGGCGGCCACGAAGGCGCGCACCATGGCGGGCTTTTCGTCCCAGATCTTTTTGCGCGTGATGAGCACGCCCACATAGGGGTTGTAGCCCTCGTCGGCAATGAGCAGCACCTGCGGGTCTGCGCCTTTGCGCTTGGCGAGCAACGGCTCGGCGGTCACGTAGCACTGTTGCGCCATGGTCTTGTCGGTGAGAAAGCGCGCGGAGCCGCCGTCGTAGGGCACGATGGTGGCCTTGGGCTCACCAAACTTCTTTTTCAAGAACGCCGCATACGAAACGCCGGGCTCCATGGCCAGGGTGCCTTGGGCAAAGACCTCTTGGATGTTTTTTGCGCCCCGGGATTTGTGCACCATGATGCCCTGCGGCGACGTCTGGTACGTGGCAAACAAGGGGACCACATCGGCGCCCCGGGCCCGGGCCGTCAGGATCTCGTCGGCGCCGGCAATGCCGAACTCGATCTGACCCGAGGCCACCATTTGAACCACCGGGACGCCGGCGCCACCGCCGCGGATCTCCACGTCGAGCTCGTGCCGCTTGAAGGACCCCGTGTCTTTGGCGGCGTAGAAGCCGCCGAACTCGGGCTCCGGGACCCAGTTCAGGTTGAGCGTCACCTTGCTGGGACCGCTGGGTTTGCCGGTGCCGTCGGCGTTCGGGGCTTCTTTTTTGCCGGCGGGGCAGCCTACGGCGGCCACGGCCAGGACACCTGCAATGACACGGATGACGATGTTGGCGCGAGCGGACTTCACGCGCCTGCGTTTGAGCGCACTTGGGCGTCGCCGTCAGCTCTTTTCCGACGCGTGCCACTTGCGAAGCAGCAAGTGCCCCACGGCATTGACCATGCTGAAGAGCGACAGACCCAACGCCGACGACAAGAGCACTGCAGCAAACAGCAAGTCAGTGCGCATTTGCCTGTAGGCCGCGAGCACGGTGATGCCAAGACCTGCCCCCGCCTCGGAGAATCCGGCCACAAATTCGCCCACGATGGCGCCAATGACCGCAAGCCCCGAGGCCACACGTAGACCCGTGATGATGTTGGGAATGGCCGAGGGGAGCTCCAGCAGGCGCAGCGTCTGCAGTCGCGTTGCCCGATAGAGCCGGAACAGATCGCGCTGCGCTGGCTCGACGGAGCGGATGCCACTGAGGGTGCCCGCGATGACGGGGAACACCGAGACGATGACCGCGGACGTGGTGACGGCGCGTAGCCCCGGGCCGAACCAGATGACCAGGAGCGGAGCCACGGCCACGATGGGAACCGTTTGCAGGAAGACCGTGTACGGCGCGAAGGCACGCTCGAGGGCGCGGGAGGACGCCATGATCACGCCGGCTGAAATGCCGAACAGTCCGCTGAGCGCAAAGCCAACGAGCGCCGCGCGACCCGTGACCACCATGGCACTCGAAAGCGCGCTGCGGTCGGCCACGGCGGCCTGGGCGATGGCCGATGGGGGGGGCAGCAGATAGAGCGGCACGTGCAGCACCCGCACCAATAGCTCCCATACGGCGCAGGTGAGCAGGAGCGCTCCCAAGGGGGGCAAAAAGCGTTGCGCGGCGCGGATCATGAGCTGGAGGGGCCCGAGAGTGCGTCGTAGAGCACACGGGACTCGGCGGCGAACGAGGCCTGGATGCGCACGTCTTGGTTTCGTTCTGCGGGCAGCTCGACCTTGTGGTCCAAAAGAATGCGCGACGGTTTGCCGCCCAACACCACCGCGCGCTCTGCCAGGTAGAGTGCCTCGGCGATGGAGTGTGTGACGAAGATGACCGTCATGCCGAGCTCGAGCCAGAGGGCCCGAAGGTCGTCGTCGAGCTTGTTGCGGGTCAGCTCGTCGAGCGCTGCAAACGGCTCGTCGAGCAGCAGCAGTGAGGGTTCGGTGACCAAGGCCCGGGCCAACGACACCCGCATGCGCATGCCTCCGGACAGCTCTGCCGGGTACTTGTTGGCTGCAGCCTCGAGACCCACCCGCGAAAGCGCCGCAAGGGCTCGTTGCCGTCGTTGCTCTTGGGGCACGGCCTGAAGCTCCAACGGCAATGCCACGTTGGCCTGCGCCGTGCGAAACGGGAGCAGCGTTGGATCTTGGAACACGAAGGCCTTGCGAGACTCGCCTTCGGCGTCGCTGGTGAGCGTGCCCGAGGTTTCGGTGTCGAGCTTTGCGATGAGGCGGAGCAGGGTGGACTTGCCGCACCCCGAGGGGCCCAAGAGGGCCAGGAACTGCCCCCCGGGCACGTGCAAGTCGATGCCCTCGAGCACATCGGGCCCGCCTTTGAAGCGGCGGCCCACGCCCCGGAGCGTGATGCTCTCACTCTGGCGTTGTGATGTGCTCGTGGAGGGCATCTTCGTGATTACTTTTTGCGGCGCCGCAGGCCGGCGAGCGCAAGACCCACCCCGATGGCCACCGTGAGCAAAGAACCCTTGGTGTCGCCGGGCTGCGTACTGCAGGCGCAGCCGCCACCTTCGAGGGTGCTGCCGTCGTTCGCAATGATGGTGCCGCCGTCGGATGCGGGCAAGGGGCTCGCATCGCCGGCCGTGCCGGCGTCGGAGCTGGTGTTCGCATCCACCGCAGCGCTTGCGTCGGACGCCGTGCTCGCATCGCCGCCCGCGTCCGTGCTCGTGCTTGCATCGTTGGCGCTGGCGTCGGTGCTTGCGTCGGCGCCGGCGTCGGCCACCGGTGTGTTGATGGTGATGCTGACTGGTGTACTGGCGGGCCCGGCTTCGGTGACGTTGTTGGTGCCCGATTGTCGCGCGGTGATGGACCGTGTGCCGTTGCCGAGGCCCGTTGCCGGTGCGCAGGAGAAGGCTCCGGTCGCGTCGGATGTGCCTGAGCACACGACGACGCCGTCGACCAACACGAAGGTTTGGGTGTTGGGCTCACCGGAGATGGTGATCGTGGGTTTGGCATCGGTGCTGGTGCTGCCGGCCGCCGGGGACGTGATCGACGGAACCAGGTAGAGGCCCGCGGGGCCCTGCTCTTCGACGCCCGCCGCGCCTGCGGTGGCCAGAATGCTGACGTTGCCCGAGGAGCGGCCGACGGCGCCGGCTGCTGCGGTGGCAACGCAAGCACGGGTGCCCGCCTGGACGAAGGAGCGACCGCCGCCCCCGCCCCCGCCTACGCCCATGGCCTGGGTGGTGTAGGTACCGCAGTTGCCATCGTGGCTCGCGCCGTCGCCGCCGTTGAGGTTGATGCTGCCGCACGAAAGGGCGCCCGCAACGCGCAGGTACACCGTGCCGCCTGCGCCGCCGCCGCCGCCTGGATCACATTGCTGTGGCTGAATGAGCGCAGCGTTGCCTTGCGCCAAGAACGCGCCAGTACCCGCCACGGACAACGCACGGGCGAAGATGACGCCCCCGCCGGCCGCGCCGGAGCCATTGGTACCCACGCTCTCGTTGACATGCCCCGCACCGCCGCCGCCGCCGAACACGAGCTGCAGCCGTGATTTCACGTTGGTCACCGGCGCGCCGCCGAGTCCCCCAAAGTCGGTGTTCTGGTCCCACGCGCCGCCGCCCTTGCCGCCGGCACCCGCGTTGCCGCCACCGCCACCGCCGGCGTTGTGGCAGTTGCCGCCGCCGCCCGCGTTGCCGATGTTGCCGCGCCCGCCGATGGTGGTCGATTGCCCGCCCAGGCCTTCGCCCTTCTGCGCGTACTGCGGGATGTTGCCGTCGAGGTTGAGGCAACCGGTGGTCGGGTCGAAGGCTGCAACGCCCGGACGGAAGCCTTTGCCGGCGACGCTGATTCCGCCTTCGTTGGTGGTGGCGCCAAGGGCCAAGAATGCCACCACGCCACCGGTGCTGCCGTTCCACGCCGGGGCCGTCAGGCTGGTGCCCGCGGGGATGTTCACCGTGCTGAACTCGGGCACGCGGATGACTTGGGTGCTGCCCGCCGGGAAGGCGCTGATGAGCGCTTCGGTGAGCGTGATGGTGCCCGCTGCAAATGACTGCACGCGTGAAAGCTCGTAGTGGCCCACGGCGCTGCCCCCCAAGTCGACGGGGGTCTGCGCGCCACTGGCTGCGACGATGCCTCCGACCTGCCAGACCAACACCAGGTCGCCGGCGGCAAAGTCGCCCGTGCCCGTGCGCGGGCCCACGGGCAGCGATGTGGCGCCGATGGCCACGTCCGTGGTGAGCGGTGCATAGGCGTTGATGACTTGGTCTGCAGCGTTGGCCACGAACGCGCCCGAATGGCCGTCGCCCAAACCGAACTTGTCGACGGAGGCGAGCGCGGTGCGCGGCGCCGCGACGGCTACACACGCCAAGCTGCCAAGGAACGCGAGTCGCCGAAGGGTGCGAGGACGAAGATTCATGGGGAGCTCCACTAGGCGAAGACGGAAAAACGAAGAAATGCGCAGGCCCGGAAAAGCGCCAATATCTGCGCCGAAACGGCGATGATCATAGCGTCTTACCCCCGACGGCAACCAGGCCGGCCTTGCGCATTGCACGGATCGCGGCTACATCCTCTCACACAAGTTCGCTCGAAGGCTGTGCTCCCCGACCGCGTGTGGAGCGTCCGCTGCGAACAGGTTCACCACGGGCGCCCTATCGGCGGCTCCACCATCTTCCGCGGTATCTCCGAGATGGTTTCCTTTTGACGATTCGCCTCTGTGCGACCCTGCGGCGATCCCGCGCGGGTCCTGCCGGCGAATCAGCACGAGATCGCACGCATCCATATGTTTCAATCGTCTCCGTCCATGCATCAAGACTCGGCCTCCAACAAGACCCCCAAACAAGAACCAGTGGCCTCGCCCTTTGCGGCGCTGGGCCTCGCGCCTTCGTTTGTGCGCGCCCTTGCGGCCGAGGGCTACGAGTCGCCCACGCCCATCCAAACCCAAGCCATCCCCGCGCTCCTTGACGGGCGCGACTTGCTCGGTTGCGCCCAAACGGGCACCGGCAAGACCGCCGCGTTCCTACTGCCCGTGCTCCAGCGCCTGTCGCAGACACCCCGCACCAAGGCCGTGCGGGCGCTCATCCTCGCCCCCACGCGGGAGCTGGCCATCCAAATCGCCGAGCGTTGCCAAGCCTACGGCAAGGGGTGCGGCCTCTCGCACATCGTGGTGTACGGCGGCGTCGGCCAGCGTCCCCAAGAAGACGCGCTCCGTCGCAACCCAGACATCATCATCGCCACGCCCGGGCGCCTGCTCGACCTCATGCAGCAGGGCTTCGTGCGTTTGGGCAAGGTCGAGTGTTTCGTGCTCGACGAGGCGGACCGCATGCTCGACATGGGGTTCATTCACGATGTCCGGCGCGTGATCTCCGCGTTGCCCCCGGTGCGTCAAACGCTCCTGTTCTCGGCCACGTTGCCCACGGGCGTCCGCTCGCTGGTGCAGTCACTGCTACGCGATCCGGTCACCGTCACCGTGCGACCCAACGTGACCACCGCCGAAGCCATCACGCAGAGCGTGTACTTCGTGGCCAAGAACGACAAGCGCTCGCTGCTCTTGCAGCTCTTGCGCGATCTGGGTGTTCCGCGCTCGTTGGTGTTCACGCGCACCAAACATGGTGCCAACCGTGTGGCCGAGCAGCTCGCCAAGTCGGGCATCAACGCCGCGGCCATCCACGGCAACAAGTCCCAAGGTGCGCGCGAGCGCGCCCTCGAGGGGTTCCGCAAAGGGTCCATCCCCGTGCTTGTGGCCACGGACATCGCGGCCCGCGGCATCGACGTCGACGACGTGACCCACGTGTTCAACTTCGATCTCCCCAATGTGGCCGAGAGCTACGTGCACCGCATTGGTCGCACAGGGCGCGCAGAGCGATCCGGCACGGCCATCTCTTTTTGCGACGGCGAAGAGCGCGCCTTCCTGTCGGACATCGAGCGATTCATTCGGCAGCGCATCCCCGTGGCCGAAGGCTCGGCCCCGGCGCCGCTGTCCGCGCACCACTCCACCGTCGATGCGCCGCGCAAGGTGCCCGCGCCGGGCGAAGCTTTGCCGCGCAACAGTCGCACCATGAGCTTCCGTCCCCGGCGACGTCGGTAGCCCCCGGGCAACCATCGCGCCCCGGCCCGGGGCGTGATGGTGTTTCGTTGACGCTTCACAAATACGATGCTGGCTGAATCTGCCGCAAAGCAGATGAGGATGCCAGGTGCGGAACGTCGGGTGTGGTTCGCAGGAGGCGCGGGTCATACCCAAATGCTTGCCGCGCATGCAGGGCTCCGCCTTGCCGTGGCGCGCCATGCGAATGCAGGTATGCTGCCTGTACCGCCATGACCAATCGAACCCTTACGCGCATGCGCAGCAACGTTGCCCTTCCCATTCTCACGCTGACCATCGCGGCCAGTATCTATGGCCTCGCGTGCAGCAAAGACGAAAGCTCGTCCAGCTCCGGTGGCGAGTCGTCGAGCAGCTCGTCGTCGAGCTCCAGCAGCTCCAGCTCATCGAGCTCCAGCAGCTCCAGCTCGTCGTCCGGCGGCAGCAGCAGCAGCTCCGGCGGCGATTTCGGCGGCGGCGGCTCCAGCTCGGGCGGCTCCAGCGGGGTTCCCGACGCGGGCACCACGTGCACAAACGACGTGGCCGGCGATGCGGGCGACGCTGGCGATGCCGGCGACGCATCTTCGGGCGGTGGAACCATCGCTGCGGCCTTTAGCGACGCGGGCAACGGCAACCAGCAGGTGCGCCTGTGTGGCTCGGGCACCAAGGGCTCCCCCGACGAGTTCTCGTTCACCATCCCGGCCACGGTCGTCAGTTGGGCGGGCTCGTCTCAGTTCTCCGGCGATGGCATCGACGTCACGGTCACGCAAGATGGCGCGGCGTTCAACCTAAACGGCGGCACCATGAAGGCCGGCTCCAAGTGGGTCGTCAAGATCGAGTCGAAGGGCACCACCACGGCGTACACGTACACGATCAACGTCAAGCAGTAGGCACAGCCGCCATCGGCATGCGCACGCGGCATTCGCCCCATGGGGCGCCATTTTCCGCGTGCGCGATTTCAGTTCTGCGCCTGTTGCGACAGTTCGGCCTCGACGGCCTCCCATTCGGCCATCAGGGCCTCGATGCGGGGGCCGATCTCTTTTTGTTCTTTCTCGAGGCTTGCGATCTCTGACTTGAGCGTGCGCTCGTAGAAGCCTGCTTCGCAGAACTTGGCGTCGATGAGGGCCTTGCGGGCCTCGAGCTGCTCGATGTTCTTGAGCAGCTGATCGCGCTTCTGGGGCAGCTGCTTCTTGCGGTTCTTCTCTTTCTTTTGCTCTTCCCACGACAGCTGGGTCTCGGGGCCTTTGGGCGGCGCTTTGCTGGGCGTCTTGCCCTTCTCGGCCTTCTCCCGCAGCACCACGGCCTCGTGGTCCAGGTGGTCGTCGCCAGCCTTGGCCAGATACTCGTCGTAGGTGCCCGGAAAGTCCGAGAACCCGTCTTTTTTGAGCTCGATGATGCGCGTGGCCAGCGCCGACACGAAGGCGCGGTCGTGGGACACGAACACCAAGGTGCCCTCGAAGGCCTTGAGCGCCGTGATGAGCGCATCGATGGCTTCGAGATCCAAGTGGTTGGTGGGTTCGTCGAGCACGAGCACGTTGGGCTTCTGCACCATCAGGCAGCAGAACACCAAACGCGCGGCCTCGCCGCCCGACAGCAAGCCCACGCGCTTGTCGACATCGGGGCCCGAGAACAACACCCGGCCAAGTTGCCCGCGCACGTGCGCGGTGCCCTCGTGGGGGATGAGATCCCAGACCACGTCGACGGCCTTCTTGTTCTCGTCGATGAGCGTGTCTTTGTGGTCCTGCGCGAAGTAGCCAACGCGGGTTTCGTGGCCCCAGCGCACCTTGCCTTCATCGGCCTCGAGGTTGCCCGTGGCGATCTTGAGCAGCGTCGACTTGCCAAGACCGTTGGGGCCGATGATGGCCACGCGCTCTTGGCGTCGCACCACCAGCGAGACGCCCTCGAGCACGCGCTTGTCGCCGTAGGCCTTGCGCACATCGCTGAGCTCGAGCACGTCTTTGCCGCTGGGGCGCTCGGGGCTGAACTGGAACAGCGGCGCCCGCCGCGACGAGTTCTCTAGCTCTTCGACCTCGATCTTTTCGATCTGCTTCAGGCGGCTCTGCGCCTGGCTGGCCTTGGTGGCTTTGGCGCCGAAGCGCTCGACCCAGGCGCGCTTCTCGGCGATGTCGGCTTTGACCCGAGCGATCTCGGCCTCTTTGCGCTCGCGGACCTCGGTCTTTTGCCGCTGGAACTTGGCGTAGTTGCCCGTGTACGGCGTGATGGTGCCGTAGTCCACGTCGAGAATGTGCGTGGCGATGTTGTCGAGAAACCGCTGGTCGTGGGAGATGACCACGGCGCACCCCTGGTACCCGGCCAAGAACTTCTCGAGCCACCGGATGGACAAGATGTCCAGGTGGTTGGTGGGCTCGTCGAGCAAGAGCACGTCGGGGCCGCCAATGAGCACCTGGGCCAAGAGCACGCGAAGTTTGAAGCCGCCGGACAAGGTGGCCAAGGGCTGCTCGTGCACCGCGAGCGGAATGCCCAGGCCCTCTAGTACGCCGCTGGCTCGGGCACGCAGCGTGTAGCCGTTGTGCGTGCGAATGATGTCGTCGAGCTCCATCAACCGGGCCGCGTCGGGGTGCTCTTCGTGGCTCAGCGCGTCTTGTTCGCGCATGGCCTTGGTGACGATCTCGTCGCCGGCCATGGCCAGGTCCACGATGATGGCGTTGTCGTCCAAGAAGCGGTCTTGGCGCAACACGCCCACGCCGGCGCCCTTGTCGATGGATACGGACCCATCGCTCGCCACTTCGTCGCCGCACATGATCTTGAGCAGGGTGGACTTGCCTGCTCCGTTTGCGCCGACGAGGCCGTAGCGGCTGCCGCGCACGAGCTTGAGCGTGACGCCCTCGAAGAGGGTGCGCGCGCCGTAGGCCTTGCCGAGATTCATGATGCCAATCATGGGACGCCCATGGCTCTTACCACCCCCGGGGCCGTCTGCGCCTGCTTGATTTTGGCGCTGGGCCTTGGCGGCGCGCGTGGCTTTTGGCATCGTGGGCCCATGAGCGACCGCGGCGGAGGCCCTGTGGGGCAAGATCTCATCGTGACCCGCGACGACGCGCACGACCCCGCCGTGCTGCACCGCCTCTACCAAGACCTATCGGTGCTGCCGCGCATGCCCGCCGCGTTGCTGTACATCCCCATGGCGGATCTCGAACGCCTTGCGGCTGGGGACAAGACCGTGGCCTCGGCGCTCGCGGCCTACGTGCCCGAATCCCTGGTTGCGTTTTTGCCCGCGCACGTCGACAAGGTGCGGGCCATGGCGCCCAACCAGGGAGACTTGGTCGGCGTCGAGGTGTTCCTCAGCCGTCACGCATCCATGGATCACACGCCCCACGGCGGGCTGCACGTGGACGCCAACGAGCCCGACTGGGACTCGGCGCTGGTGCGTTGGGGGTCTGTGTTTCACTTGGGCCCAGACAACGTGCCCGAGGGCGGCGGCACGGCGGTGTACCCGCGGCTGCCGGTGCCCGAGCAGCTCATGTCGTATTGCTTCCGGTACACCACACACGACGAGCTCGATGCGCTCGCGGCCGATTGGACCGTGGTCCCGCAGAAGCCCAACCGGCTCTTGGTGTTCGACGGTCGGCTACCACACTACGCGTGCCGCTGCCGCGCCAAGCCCGAGGCGCCGCGCACGGCGCTCATCGTCACGGGCTGGGCCACGGTGCCTCGCTTTGCGCCCGAGCGCGGCTACTCGAAGCTCACGGTCGAGCAGTACCAGGCCTTCACGCACCTGCCCGAGAGCGACGTGCAGCGGGCCCGGGGGTTCTTGGAGCTGGGCCGCGAACGAGGCGCACGTGTGGCGCAGGTGCTGGTCGACGCCCTTTCGGCCATCGAGTCCATCTAGCGTCGGTTCTGGGCGTCGTTGGCCGCCGAGGCAGGCACTGGATCACCCGTGTACCAGGACGCACGAATTGCGCGCCTGCGCCTGCGGCACGGTGACTCCTGCGCTACTCTTGGACAGACCGAGGCCGTAGGGGGCGATCCAGCTCCGTCTTGCGTGCCTTGGACGGGTCGGGGCACATGGATTCTCTTCTTCAGCGACGCGCCGCGCTCAAGGCGGCCTTCGGCCTGGCCGCGGGCTTGGGTCTCGCGCGCCTTGGCGTGGCTTGCAGCGAGCCTTCGGGCAGCCTCCGACGCCCGACCGGCACCACGCCGCCCAACGACGACGACGAATTCGTTCCGGGCGAAGGCGATCCGGTCGACGTGCCCGAGGTGACCTTGCCCAACGCAAGCTGGGAGGCCCGGGCCAAGCAGCTCGAGGCCGAACAGGCCCGGCTCTATGGCCCCGTGTTCTCGGCGGGGGCGCCGGGCATCTTTGCTGGCAAAGAACGAAGTCACATTCCCCAGGTGCTGGTGGCTACGCAGGGCGACAAACGCAAGCTCACGGTCACGGTGCAGCACGTGATGGGAGCCAACGGTCTCGACGCGGGGGGCGCCGACGCCTATGCCGATGCGCCCGCGGACGTCGCAAAAGATGCCCCCCAAGATGCCGCAGCCGACGCCGCCAAAGACGCAGGGCCGGACGCCGATGCCGGCGACGCAGGACCGGATGCCGGCGACGCCGGACGTGATGCCGGTGTCGACGCTGCACCGGGCGATGCGGGGGCGGACGCAGCGGCGCCGGACGCGAACACACA
>JBIKNA010000517.1:0-4975 GCA_044358965.1 Polyangiaceae bacterium | reverse complement strand
CCGAGAGGAAGGAGGTCACGAAGCGCGACTTCCTCCTCAAATCAGCGGTCCAAGACCGCTACTACGGCCTCTCCGGTGACGACTTTTGCACCGCGATGTAGCTAGCTAGCCGCCGGGACGGGGTGCGGGAGCGCTGCGGCAGCGGCGGGCGCCTAGTTAGCGGGACTTGCGCAGCAGCAAGCTGCCTGCGGAGTAGCCTGCGCCAAAGGAGCACAAGAGGCCGGTATCCCCAACCTGCAGGCCCTGGCGGTGTTCGTGGAACACCAAGATGGATCCGCAGGAACTCGTGTTGCCGTACTCGCCCAACACGCTCGGGGCCTCTTCGTCGGTGACGTCGCGGCCCAGAACCTTGGTTGCGATCCATTGGTTCATGGAGTGGTTGGCCTGGTGCAGCCATAGGCGCCGCAAGTCTTTGGGGGCCACATCGAGCTCGCCCAGGTGTTTCGTGATGAGCCCAGCCACCATCGGCGAGACGTCTTTGAACACCTTCGGCCCGTTCTGAACGAACAGCTTGTCGGCGTCGGCCGCGTGCTCTGGATCACAGCGATCCAGGAAACCGGCGTTGTTGCGAATGGCGCTCGAGAAGCTGGTGACGAGCTTGCTGCCCAAGATACTGAAGGCGCTCTCTGCCTTGGCGTTGCCAAGGTCTTCGACGAGCACGGCTGTGCAGGCATCGCCAAAGATGAAGTGGCTGCTGCGATCGCGAAAATTGAGGTGCGCCGTGCAGATCTCGGGGCTCAGCACCAATACGCGTTGGGCGCTGCCTTGGGTGACCATGTCTTTGGCCATGGCGATGCCAAAGGTGGCCGAAGAGCAAGCGACGTTCATGTCGAAGGCCAAGCCCGTTGCGCCCAGCGCATGCTGCACCTCGACGGCAATGGCGGGGTAGGCGCGTTGGTGGTTCGAGCACGCGACGATGACCGCGTCGATGGACTCCGGGGCGACTTGGGCTTGCGCCAGCGCCACCTTGGCGGCAGCCATGCTCATCTCGCACTGGAGCGACGGCACGTCGTTGCCTCGGTTGGGGATGCGCGGACGCATGAGCGACGGGTCCAGGATGCCCTCGCGATCGATGACATGCCGGCGACGAATGCCGGACGCCTTGAGGACGAACTCGGCGCTGGAGGGTTCGAGGCGCGGAACGGAGCCGCTCGCAATCGCCGCGGCGTTCGCTTCGTTGTAGCTGGCCACGTAGGCGTTGAACGAGGCTACGAGCTCATCGTTGGAGATGACGCCTTCGGGGGCGAAGATGCCGGTTCCCGTGATTGCTGCAGTAACCATAGTGTCGGCATAGGCGAGGCGCTGGGCGCACGCAAGGGATGCGCGGAAATTGAGCCTCTTTGCCTGAAGTTGAGACAAAAAACGTCTGCCTCGGGGGCCCCGGCACCCTGAGCGCCTCGGGGCCGCGCCAACGGCTTCGCCGGCGACGGTCCGAGACGCCCCCTCCCCCCTGCGGTCGAATCCGGCGCATTGCGGCGCCGCAACCTTGGGCTGGCCTGCACCGCAGGCTGCCTTGCGCTACAGGACGTCGCAGGGGTAGGCGCCGTCGACGTAGGCCCGGGAGGCACAAGCCTTGCGCACCTCGTCGTCGTTCTTGTCGAAGGCACGTACGCTCGCTTCCAAACGTCGCTCGGCGCTGCTCACGAAGATGCTCGCGAGGTCGATTTCGCGACGGGATCCCTCTTCGCCCTTTCGGGCAATGGCAAGAGAACCCCGGGACACCACGGCGGCGATGCCGAAGAGGTCCATGGCCATGTCCGCGATGCGTCGCTGGGTGTACTGCATCTCGGCGATGTTCTTGCCGTGCTTGCGCAGTGTCTTGTCGACGTTGCGCGCCAGATCTTGCGAGTACTCTTCGAGCACCACGGCCTCTCGGGCAAGCACCGGGTGCGCCTGGGTCATGCGCTCGCGGCCCAGGGCACTCTTGGCCTTGCGCAGCGCAAAATCGCTGAGCAGACCAAAGCCCTTGATGGGTTCTCGCATGGCCTTGGCCACTTCGGTGATCTCGTTGCCCGGCGCCTGCATGCCCGACAACGCGATGTAACAGCGAAGCACCTCGTTGGTGCCTTCGAGCAGTGACATGGCCCGTGCGTCGCGGACGGCGCGCTCGTACGGTGAGCCGGTGGCGAAGCCATGGCCGGCGACGATTTGCAGCGCCTCGTTGCTGACGCGCCACAGGGTTTCGGAGCCCATCACCTTGCACATGACGCTCTCGACGGAGGCGTCGGTCATGCCGCGGTCGATAAGCCCTGCGGTGAGATACACGCAGCTCTCGAGGGCGAAGATCTCGGCCATCATGCTGGCGATCTTGTCTTTGATGAGGCCGAATTCGCCAATGGGCCGCGCGAAGGCCTTGCGTTCTTGGCAGCGCGCAAGCGACAGCTTCAGCATGCGTTTGGCCGCGCCAACGCAACCCGCCGACAACATCAAGCGGCCATGGTTCAACAGGTCCATGGCCACCTTGAAGCCCTTGCCGGGCTCGCCGATGATGTTGGCCGCGGACACCCGCGTGCCCGAAAACCTGACGTCCGGGGTCGGCAGACCTCGCAGTCCGAGCTTGCTGCCCGTGGGCTCGACGCTCACCGTGGCATCTTTGGGCACCACGAAGGCGGTCAGCCGAGGTTTGGCGTCTTCGTCTTTGGCTGACGTGCGCGCAAACACGGTGAACACTTGGGCGCTGTCGCCGCTTGCCACCCAGGCCTTGGCGCCGTTCAAGATGTAGTCGCCCTGGCTCTCGTCGGCTCGGGTCTGGATGGCAGAGGCGTCGCTGCCGGCGCCGCTCTCGGCCAACGCGAAGGCCCCGATGCAAGCCCCCCGGGCCATGCGCCCGGCGTAGTCGCCGCGAACCTTGGACGACAGGATCCCCGCCGAGCCGATGCTCGTGTGCATGCCCAGCAGCGTTCCGAGCGCCGTGTCGCTTGCCGCCACCTCTTCGATGACGCGCGCTCGGCCCCGATGGGAGAGCCCAAGGCCCCCGTCCTCCGTGGGCACGGCCATACCCCACAGGCCCTGCTCGCCCAGCTCGGCGTAGACCGATTCGGGGATGGCTTGCTCGGCGTCGATGCGCGAAGGGTCCAGGTTCTTGTCGGCGAAGCGTCGGTACCGGTCGAGCAGCTTGCGCACCTTCGCCGCTTCCGTCTCGCCAAAGCTGGGGAAGGGGTGCAGCGAGTCCTCGGACAGGACGCCAAAAAATAGGGACTTCGCAACGGAAGGGAGCGCGCTCATGGGGACGAACCACGCATTTTCCCCCGAAAGGGCACCTGCTCGCAACCCAATGGGCCCATTTGTTCTCGGAATTCCAAGGTGTTGCTACACTCCCCGCAGAGGGTCGTCTTCGCGGCATACCCAACGCATCCGCGTGTGGGGGGTCGAGCAGTCAACCCGCTGCGACGCTTTACCCGGGGTCGGTTTGCTCTCGCGCGGCTTCCCGTGCGAGTTCGGCGCTCCCGAGCGGGGCGTCACAGGTGCCTTTCCCTTTCTTCTTTGCGAGAGTCTCCGGTGACCACGCTGGCCCAAGTCTTCATGCGTCAGATCGACCGTGCCGTCCGGCGCCGGTCGTCGGCCATCATGGGCGTGTGCAACGTGACCCCGGACTCCTTCAGCGACGGCGGCACATTCCTGGGGCCCGCCGAGGCACGGGCCCGTGTCCGCGCGCTGCACGACGAGGGCGCCGACATCGTTGACTTGGGCGCCGAGTCCACGCGCCCCGGTTTCGAGCCCATCCCCGCCGCCGAGCAGCTCCGTCGGCTCATGCCGGCCCTCGAGGCGGCTCGGGAGCTTGGGGCCATCGTGTCCATCGATACCGCCAACGCCGAGGTGGCCGCGCGGTGCCTGCAGCTGGGCGTCCACGCCATCAATGACGTGTCCTTGGGGGCAGACCTGGGCATCGCACGCCTTTGCGCCGACCATGGCGCCGCATATGTGCTCATGCACAGCCGAGACCTCGGGCGGACCGGAACCTTTGGTGCAGCCCCGGCCAGGCCCTATGTTGCCGTCTTCGACGACGTGCTCGGCGAGTGGGAGCAGGCTGCGGCCCGATGTGTGGCGGCGGGGCTCCGGCGCGAGCAGCTCGTCATGGACCCGGGGTTGGGCTTCGGCAAAACGGCGCGCGACAGCATGGAGCTGTTGCGCCGAACCAAAGAGCTCGTTCGCAGGCTCGACGTGCCGGTGCTCATCGGGGCCAGTCGCAAGTCGTTCCTCAAGCTCGTCGACCCCGACAGCGCGCCGGGTGACCGGCTTGGTGCGTCGTTGATCGCGGCCACGTTTGCCGCACATGCCGGGGCCAAACTGCTCCGCGTCCACGACGTGCGTGCCACGCGGCAAGCGCTCGACTTGCAGGCCGTTCTGGCCACGCCGGTGGGGCACGCCGGTGGCCCCGGGCCAGAGGGGGCGCCATGCTGAGCGGTCTTTTGCACCTCTTCAGTATGCGTGGCTTCAAAGACACGCTGGTCGACGTGGTGGACATCTTGGTGGTCACCTACGTGGTGTATCGCGCCCTGTTGGTGTTGCGCGGCACCCGGGCCATGCAAATGGGCACCGGCCTCGGTGTCATCTTCATCATCTACATGGTGGCCAAGTGGGCGGAGTTCGCCACGGTCGTCACCATGCTGTCGTCGCTGCTGTCGTCGGTCATCCTCATCGTCGTGGTGCTCTTCCAGAACGATCTGCGTCGCGGCCTCATTCGTGTGGGCGCCCGGGCATTTCTCCAGGGCATGGAGCGCTCGCAAGAAACCCAGGTCATCGACGAGGTCGTTGCCGCGGCAACAGAGCTCGCCAGGCACCGCATGGGTGCGCTCATTTGCTTCGAACAAGACGCAAACCTCGACGAGTTCGTGGTCGCGCAGGGAACGGCCCTCGATGCGCAGGTGCAGCGTGATTTGCTCGTGAGCCTGTTCATCCCCGAGAGCGTCAACCGCCTTCACGACGGCGCGGTGATCATTCGCAACTATCGCGTGGCAAAAGCTGGGGCGTTTTT
>JBIKNA010000132.1:0-16311 GCA_044358965.1 Polyangiaceae bacterium | reverse complement strand
GCCGAAACGTTGCTTCATGCGGTGGAAGCGGACGTTGAGCGGGTCGTCGATGGATCCGTAGTAGCCCTTGCCCGTGGCGTCGCTGCAGTTCGGATCGCTCTTGATCTTCTGACAGTCCGCCTTGGTGGCGTCGCAGGTTGCCGCGAAGGCGCAGGACGTGCAGTCAGGGCTGGCGGGGTTCTGCTCGCATGCCGTGGTGGCTCGGGGAGCCGTGGTGCTGGGCGCGTCGTCGCGGTGCTCCGGGCGCGCGATGGGCGAGCCGGGGAACTTGTTGGACATGAATGCCCAACCGGCGCCGCCGACGCTGAGCGGGTCCGCGGACGAGTCGTCCTCGTCCGTGAGCATGACCACGGCCACGAGCGAGTCGGGGCGCAGGAAGTCTTTGCGCTGCTGCAGGATGATCTCGTTGTAGCCCTGGAGCTGCGCTTGGCCCTTCTTGTCGCCGCTATCGGGGACGACGACGTCTTTGTAGGGGTCGGGCTGCACTAGGAATTGGTACATGCTCTCGAGCTGGGCCTCGAGACCGCAGCCGGACTGGCCAGTGCCCTTGACGAGCGCCTTGAAGGCGTCGTTGAGGTCTTTCTCGGAGCCGATGGCAACTGGCGGCTTGGCTTTGCCCTGGTTGCCCGTGACCTCGGGGAACCAAGCAAGGAACCCGCCTTCGGAGCTGGGGCTGATGGCCGAGCCGTCTGCACCCTGGGCCAGACGGGTGACCAACTGCGCGTGATCGTTAACGCCATCGCCGCCGCACACGTCGCCACCCAGGCCGCCGAGCGAAGAGGTGACGATGCCGATGTGGATGTCGCTGATGGGCTTGAACTCGGGTTCGCCCTCGCCGCTGCACTGCTCGCTGGGCGTGCTCTTGGTGGGGTCGGCCTGGCGAATCGCGGTGCCGTCCTTGATGGGGTTGCCATCGGGGTCGACGCAACGCGGACGCAGCAGACGGCCGACCAAGTCGGGCACGGCCTGCGCCAAGATCTGCTGCTTGTCGGCCATGGAGCCCGAGTTGTCGATGGCGAGGAGCAGGTCGATCTTGTCGACGGCCTGCTGCCGAACCGTGGTTCCGAAGTTCACCTTCGTGGTGGGTTCTTGTATGGCGACGGGGCGCGATAGACACCCCACACCAACGACCCCAAGGCCCATGACCATGGACCCCATCAGGGCGATACGACCGGCGCGGCTGACGATGCTCATCAGTGACTCCATTTGTGTCTGCGTGGCTGCGGGCGGCGGCGGAATGCCGACGGGAAGCAACCACCCGGACTTCTGGCGAATTTCGCGGAAAAACTACCGAACGGGGGAGCCCCCTGTCAACGGCGAATGGCCGGGGGGTCATGTTTGAGACTAGCAGGCCCCGTGCCGAGCGGCGGGACACATGCGTTCAGAAGGTAAATATATATAATTACTGGTGCGCGGCCCGGCGCCGGCGGCGCAAATGAGTCAACCTTGTTGACTCTCTACGTCAACTAAGTTGTCTGTGGGCAGGCTGGGGGGCAGCGCCTTACGCAGCGCCACGACGTGACGACGGGTCACCCCCGGCACCGCCAGCAGCGAGTCGTCCGAGGCGCTGCGAATGGCCTGCAGCGAGCCGAGCGCGCGGAGGAGCGCCTTCTTGGTGGCCGGACCGATGCCGCGGATCTCGTCGAGCGCGGACCGGAACTGCCGCGCCTTGCCCTTGGTGGTTCGCCCTTTGTTGGCAAACCGGTGGGCTTCGTCCCGCGCGCGCGCCAACAGGACCAAGCCCGTGCCACGGACGGCGATCGGGTTCTTCTGGCCAGGCACGTACACACGGTCGACGACCGTCTCGCCGGCCACGTTCTCTTTCTCTTTGGCGAGGCCGACGATGGCCAGATCATGCAGTCCCAAGTCTCGGGCAGCGGCCAGTGCCACCCCAAGCTGACCACGGCCACCGTCCACCACGAACAAATCGGGCAGCTCCCATTCACCGTCGGTGCCGCCATTGTCCGCGCCTTCGGCCTTCGTGTCGCGCCCACGTCGGAAGCGGCGCGAGAGCACCTCGTACATGGCCGCGTAGTCATCGCCCAGTGCTGGGGTTCGCGTCGGCGCGTCTTCGTCGGCAGCGTCATGCTGAAAGGCCAGCGCCGCGGCACGGGCGCCGGCACCTGCGGTTTTCACGTGGTACGTGCGGTAGCGTTTCTTGTCGGGTTGGCCGTCCCAAAACGACACGATGGCGCCAACGGTATCGCCGCCCCCGAGATGGGAGATGTCGCAGCACTCGAAGCGCCGCGGCACCGACGGCAGCCTCAGCTTCTGCTGGATCTGCGCCAGGCGCTCGTCGATGTCGGTCTCCGCGCGGCGCTTTTCGACATAGGAGTGCATGGCGTTCTGCTGGGCCATGGCGAGCAACAGCGCCCGCGCCCCCCGCTGGGGCGAGAGCAGCGCAACCTTGTGCCCCGCCCGCTCCGAGAGCCACGCCTGCACCCCCGCGGCCACCTCGGGCAACGCCGGCACGAGCACCTCTTGCGGGACCGGCACCACGGAGTCGCCCTCGGGGTCTTGGGCGTAGTGCTGCGACAAGAATGCACCGATGAGCTCGTCGTCGGGCACACCCACGTTTTTCACGGAAATCGACCGCACATCGGACAAGCGGCCTCCGCGCACGTGCAGGAGCGAAAGTTCCGCGGCGTCGCCGTCACGGTGCAGGCCGATGACGTCTCGGTCGACGCCGTCTTCGCTGATGATGCGCTGGGTCTCTTTGACCTTGTCGATGGCGACGAGCTGATCGCGGTACACCGCCGCGAGCTCGAAGGACAGGGATTTGACGGCCTCCGCCATCCGCGCCCGGAGCTCCGTCGATAGTTCGTCGTGGCGGCCTTCGAGGAACTGCGTCACATGCCGAACCTGCTGCGCGTAGAACTCTCGGTCGACCTCGAAGACGCAAGGGCCGGGACAGCGCTTGATCTGGTACTGCAAGCACGGACGCTTTCTCGCCCGCATGTCCGCATCGGTACACGTCCGAAGCTGGAAGTGCTTGTTGATGAGGTGCAGCGTGCGGCGCGCGGCGGTGGCCGAATGGTACGGACCAAAGTAGCGGGCGGCGTCGGCCTCCGGGCGACGCACCAAGTACAGGCGAGGCCACTCGTCGGCGAGGGGCAAGCGGATGGACAGGTACTCTTTGTCGTCGCGGAGTTTGACGTTGTACTTGGGGCGCTGCTCCTTGATCAGACTGTTCTCGAGGATGAGTGCCTCGCGCTCGTTCTCGACCACGATGGTCTCGATGTCCCCGATGGCCTCGAGCAGCAACGGGATGAACGACCGAACGTCACTGCTGCCTGCTTGAAAGTAGCTGCGGACGCGGCTGCGCAAGCTCTTGGCCTTGCCGATGTACAGCACGGCGCCGGCGCGGTCTTTGAAGACGTACACCCCGGGCTGCGTGGGCAGCGCGTCGAGCTTGTCGGTAACGCTCGGAGGCAACATGCGTCAGCTCGGTGCTTAGCATACGCGACGGAGCCAACCGCCCATGCGCAGAAAAAGTGCCGCGCGGGTGCACCTTCGAGGGGTGCTCCTTCGAAGCAAAGCAGCGGTCCCCGCTGTCTTGTGGCAGCGCATGCGTCGGGAGCCGCCGCGCACGCCTTCCGGATCGGTCACACCGGAAGCCTGCAACGAGCGTTCCTTCGGGGTCAACGCGCTACGGCGCAGGCGGCGGCGGCGCGGGCACGGGTTGCGAGCGGAAGCGCAACGTCCGATCGCTGGTGCCGATTTGCCGAACGAACAAACCAACGAACGAGCCAAAGAGCGCGTCGCCCGGTCCAATGCCGGTGGAGCCAGCCGGTCGCGACACCCAACGCCGCATCTGCTCCAGCATCTGCGGGCTCACGGGGTTCACTTCGACGATGACCCCCAAGAAGTGGACCTTCCCCGGGGCAAGCAGCGCCTTGTCGGCGATGGCCAGGTCTTTGAGGTCCGCACACTGGCGGAACACGCCCTCGGTGCTGAGCACTGCGACGTTGCGGTCTTCGCCGATGCCCGAGACACGCAACCGGTACACCTCGTCCCAGAGGTCGTAGACCACACGGCACGTACGAACGGCCAGGGCCACCGGCGCGTCTTCGCCCTCGCGCAGCAAGTAGGCACGGACAGCAATGACGTTGGGCAACCCGCTGGCGAACTTCTTGGACATGTCCGCATCGATGACGTCGCGGACCCCCATGCTGACCCGGAGCAGAGATTTGTCCCATGCAAACTTCACCTCCCGCCGGGGCAGCGCCTGGGGCTGGGGTTGCGGCTGCTGGGCGTGGGCACGGGTCCCGGGCGCCAGCAAGCCAAGGGCCACGAGCATCGTCGCGAGCAAAGCCCTTCGGAGCCTCATCGGGCTTCTCCGCGCAGGGGCACGAAGCCGATGAGGTTCGATACACCGAAGGCGATACCTCCGAGCGCCGTGTCGAGCCGCAGCCCCATGTTGAAGGTGAGGTCTGCGGGGACCCGAGAGAATCCGGAATAGCCGCGGGCGGGCCTCGTGATGTCCACCTGGTCGGCCAGCACGAACGCGCCGGCTTGCATGAAGAAGTCGATGCCGTAGGTGGTGCGGCGGCCGCGGTACAGCGGGATACGGTACTCGGCCATGCCACGGAGCGCGTAGTCGCCGTAGCGAACTTCGGCGATGGCCGTGCGAAGGAAGTTCGGGGCCGGTCGGCGATCGAAGTTGAGATCGAGCACCCGGTCCGGCAACAGATCACTGTAGTCGCCGACGAAGAACTTCTCGAACAGCGGAGCCTCGCCAAAAATGGCGCCGGCGATGCCCTCGATGCGCAAAACGTGTCCCCAGGGCAACGGGGTCCACTTGGATGCGCGCCCCACGAGCTTTGCGTACGGGTAGTCGCTGCCCAGCGGAGTGAGCGAGGCTTCGGTGAGCAGCGTTACGTGCCAGCCGCGCGTGGCCAGCACCGGCTCGTCGCGGGTGTCGTGAACGATGGTGCCACGCATCGTCGACAGAACACTGGCACCAGGCAGCACGAAGAAATCGATGGGCTCGATGTCGCCCCCCCGGCGATGTGACGCCGCCCGAGGCAGGCTCGCGTCGAGCCGCTCGAGGCGGTAGTCGAGAAACCCGCGGGTGGACGCGCTGCCGAGATCGTGTCCGGCGCCCACGAGACCGCCGAAACGCCGGTAGCGAACCACGGCGAAATCCTGCTGGGTCTTCTCCACCGGGTCGTCGACGAGCACGTCGCGATTGCCGAAGAAGTCCCGCGCATTGTTGTAGAGCACCTGGGCTTCCATGCCCCACTCGCTCTTCAGGATCTGCGGGTCCGAGAAGCGCGTGCGCAAGCCAAGCTGGCCGTCGGCGATGGCCATGGCGCCGCCCAGGGCGATGCCCGTGCCTGCAAGGTTGGTTTCCGAGACATCGAGGCCACCGTAGGCCGTGAGCGGGCGCGCGCGCCCAGAGGTATCGGCGTCGGCGGACACACCGAGCCATAGGTCATTGACGACGATGGTGTTGCGCTCCACCACCATGACAACGAGGACCACCCGCCCCCGGCGCGCACCGCGGCGAAGGGACAGCTGCACGTCGCGGAAGTAACCGGTCCCAAGGAGCCGGAAGCGCGTGAGCTCGAGTTCGCGGTCGTCGACGTCGAGGGTGTCCCCTTGTCGAAAGGGAACGTTGCGCATGATGACCCGCGCGAGGGTCGACGTGTTGCCGATGATCTCGACGCCATCGAGCTGATACTTGAGCCCCACGCGCCCGGGCGCCCGCGAGAGTTCCGGTGCCGCGAGGCCTGCGGTCGCTTGCTCTTCGGAGCCATCTTCGGGCCCCGGCACCACGCTGGAGGGAGCCCGCGCGGGCGGTTTGTCTTCGGGGACGGGCAGCTCGTCGGACTCGGTGGGTTGGCCCCAGGTGCGCGGCGCCGGGGCTCCCCAGGCCACACCCGCAGTGAGGCAGAGCGCGAGCGATACAACGGTGCTGCCGCCAAGCCACAAGAGGCAGCGGCGCCAGGTTCGCAACGTGCACGTCCGGGAAGGCAAGATGGGTGGAGTCCGACTCGAAAGGAAGTACCAGTCAATTGTGCCACGGTGGCGGCATCAGCGCCCGAAGCGCTTGTCGCCCGGGAGAGCAGCTGCGCAGCTTTCTTCGCTACGCAGCCGGCGCGTCCGGCTGAACCTCTGGCACGGCGCGCTGCACGGCGGGCAACGCCAGGGCGGTCTCGTAGGCCCTCTGCGTACGCGGGTACGCATCCATGTTCACCCCGAAGCGTTTGGCGCTGTACACCTGGGGCACGAGACAAACATCGGCGAGCGACAGCGCATCGCCGTAGGCAAACGGGCCTTGGACGCCCAGCGCTTCGAACGAAGTCAGCAGCCCTTCCACCGAGGTCATGCCCCGCTCGTTGTAATGCTTGGCCCAGGCCCGCTGGGCCTCGGCGTCCAGAGAGACGCGCTTGAGCACATTGAGGTTCTGCAGTGGCTGGATGCCCGACGCAATAACCTGAACCAGCGCGCGCACCCGCGCGCGATGCACCGGCTCTTTGGGCATGAGAGGCTTGTCCGGGAACCGCTCCTCGAGCAGCTCCAAGATGGCCACGGACTCGACGAAGGGTTCGCCGTCGACAACCAGGGTGGGCAAGTAGCCCGTGGGGTTCTTGGCCACGTAGGACGCATCGGACTGGCCGCCCTGCACCAGGTTCACAAAGACGCTCTCGTAGGAAAGCTCCTTGTGATTGAGCGCGATGCGAAGCCGGTACGAGCACGACGAACGCCAATAGGTGTAGAGCACGAGGGACATGGTTTTCGGACCATACACCGGATTTTCCGACGGCGTCGGGCGGCGGAGACCTTGAGACCCAGGCCCCGGGACTGCTAGCGTGTGCCTCTCGACAGCCGTCCCCACGTGCGCAACGCTCCAAAGGACCGACCGTCGGCTTCGCCCTCGTAGCTCAGTGGATAGAGCAGCGGTTTCCTAAACCGAAGGTCGCAGGTTCGATCCCTGCCGGGGGCGCTGGGTGGGCACGGCGACCCCGCCCGATGCACAAGGGCCATGTGGCGCTTCACCGAGTTCACCGACGCACAGGTGCGGCAGTTCCAAACCCAAGGGCCATTTCGGCACCTGGTGCTTGATGGTTTCGTGGACGAAGGCGCATTGCCGGCCCTGCTCGAGCTCGTCGACGCCGAGCCGCTGCACACCTACGCCGCCGAGATCTACACCTTCGATGCAAGCGCCAAAGTGCCCACCACGGCCCCTTTTCGCGCGCTCATCGACGACTTCGCCGCAAACATGGCGCCGGCGCTCGCGCGGCTTACGGGCATGCCCCTAGGACGCGCGGACATGCGGGCCTACGCCTATGGGCCGGGACACTACCTGTTGCCGCACACGGACCACCAAGATGGGCAAGGGCGCCTCTTGGCCTATGCGTTCTACCTTCCGTCTCCCCTGCCCCCCGAAGGTGGCGAGCTCGAGCTCTTTGCATGCACCATGGGAAGTGACGGTGAGCCCACGGCCACGCGAGCGCACTCGCGGATCCTACCGGTGCAAAACCGCTGCGTGGTCTTCGAGGTTGGCCCCCACTCGTTGCACCAAGTGCGCGAGGTGTTGGCAGGGAGCCGCATCTCGCTCGCGGGGTGGTTCTACGCATGAGCCACGCGCACCACGAGTGGTTGCAAGCCCCGCTGCCGGCCATCGTGGTCCCGGACGCCCTTGCACCGACCACCTGGCACGCCCTCCGCGCCGAGATCCGTTCAACCCAGCTCGAGCGATGCACGCTCCTCACCCGCGGGAGCTACGAACATGGGCAATGGCTTCCCAGTGCAACGTGGGTCACAAACCTGACTGAGCGCGCCATGGATCTCAGCGGCCAAGGACTTCGGCTACACTCCGCGAGCATCGTCCGCTTGTGTCCGGGGGACTACGTGTACTCCGCAGCAGACCGGGTCCACGATGACCGCCCCTTCGAGATGATCGTGGATCTGTCGGACGCCCCGGTGCCCGGCGCAAGTGTGCACTATCGACACCGAGGCCAACACTTCTTCTCGTTCGACAGTGCCCCCATGGCCCTGTGCCTGGTGCAGCGCGGCCCGACGGTGCTGTGCAACCACACCTACGTGAGCCTCCGGCATCGGGACGCGAGCGTGCTTCGCCTGGTCGTCACGTTGGGGTTGTTGGCGTAGCGTACGCCCAGGCCCGCGGGCCTTTGCCGCCAATTCCTCGGCCGCAGAAGTGATGCTGGGGGTCGCTTGGCCTACGGCGCCTGCAGCGGCGTCGGCGTGTCCGAAGGCGGCGCTTCGAGCCAGGCCGGCACCGAAAGGCCCTTTTCGCGCAGGAAAGCAGGGTTGTAGAGCTTGCTCGCGTAGCGCTGGCCGCTGTCGCAGAGCACCGTCACGATGGTGTGCCCGGGGCCAAGCTGCTTGGCCAAGCGAATGGCGCCGGCCACATTGATGCCCGTCGAGCCCCCGGTGAAGAGCCCCTCGTGCTCGCAGAGGTCGAACATGACCGCCAAGGCCTCGGCATCGGGGATCTGGAAGGGTGCGTCCACCTTGAGCCCTTCGAGGTTCTGGGTGATGCGCCCCTGGCCGATGCCCTCGGTGACGCTGCTCCCCTCGGACTTGAGCACCCCGCTGGCGTAGTGACTGTAGAGCGCCGCGCCCATGGGGTCTGCAAGGCCAATGGTGACGCTGGGCTTCTTCTCGCGGAGGTACTGCGCGACGCCAGCCAAGGTGCCGCCGCTGCCGACGGCGCAGATGAAGCCATCGACGGCACCGCCGGTTTGGTTCCAGATCTCGGGGCCTGTGGTCTCGTAGTGGCCGCGGCGGTTCGCCACGTTGTCGAACTGGTTGGCCCAGATGGCTCCGCCGGGCTCCCGGGCATTGATGGCCTCGGCGAGGCGCCCGGATACCTTCACGTAGTTGTTGGGGTTGGCATAGGGCACCGCCGGCACCAAGCGAAGCTCGGCGCCGATTTGCCGCAGCATGTCTTTCTTCTCTTGGCTCTGGGTCTCGGGCATCACGATGATGGACCGGTAGCCACGGGCTCGCCCCACCAAGGTGAGCCCCACGCCCGTGTTGCCAGCGGTGCCTTCGACGATGGCGCCGCCGGGCCGCAGCGCGCCGCTCGCCTCTGCGTCGGTGATGATGGCAAGGGCCGCGCGGTCTTTGACGGAGCCTCCGGGGTTCATGAACTCGGCTTTGCCGTAGATCGAACAACCCGTCAGCGCCGATGCGCCGCGCAACAAGACAAGGGGAGTGTTGCCGATGGCAGCTTCCATCCGAGGGAGCATCATGGTCTTGGGTATATAGCGCACTCATTGCGGTCCCCGAGCGTTTCCTGTCTGTTCGGGCCTTAGGTCCTTTGGCAGGATGCGCCGCAACTCCCCCTATGCCGCGCAAAGCAAGCAGCCCAAGCATCATGGTGTCCCCCAGCGCCGAGCAGCGCGTCGGGCACGCCTGCGCGTTCTTGCGCGATCGCGGCGTTGCCGACCCGGTGCTCGTGCTGGCGGCAAGCCAACACGCCGCAAGCGAGCTGTGCCGAAGCGCGCACCCAGGTGCCGGGGCCACCTTTGGCTGGCGCAAGGCAACGTTGCGAACGCTGGCCTTCGAGCTCGCGCTCCCGGGTCTTGCGCGGCAAGGGAAAACGCCCGCCGCCCCGCTGCTGCTCGAAGCGCTTATGGCGCAAGTGGTGCTGTCTCTCGGCGACAAGCTCGGGCGCTACGCCGCCGTGGCGGACCGACCGGGGCTGCCCCGAGCGCTGCTCTCCAGCGTGAGCGAGCTACGTCTCGCGGGACTGCGCGACGTCCCCGAAGACGAGGGGCTGGGCGAGGTCATGCGCGCCTTCGAGGCCGCCTTGGCAACGGCCGGCCTCGCCGATCTCAGCATGGTGTTGCACGAGGCCACGCTGGGGGTCTCCGCCGCCCCCCCAACCAAGGCGCTGGTGCTGCTCGACGTCCCTTTGTCCCATGCGTTCGAAGCCAGCTTCGTGGCAGCACTCGCAGGTGCCTGCGCAAACTCGTGTTTCACGTTGCCAGCCGGCGAAGCGCGCGCCGTGACGCTGCTCCAAGAGGCCATCCAAGGCTGCGTCACAACGGCTCGGGTACCCGAGGGCGACGACAACTTGCGGCGCTTGCAGCGCGAGCTCTTTGCCGCCAACGAACACGGAGGCCCCACAAAGGAGTCCCCGGACGACGAGACCTTTGCGCTGTTTTCGGCCCCCGGCGAGAGCCGCGAGGCGGTGGAGATCGCCCGCGCGGTCACCGCCCGCGTGCGCGCCGGCGTGCCATACGACCAGATCGCCGTCGCACTCCGCAGCCCCGCGGTGTACGGCCCGCACATCCACGAGGCATTCGCACGCGCCGACATCCCCGGCCACTTCGCCAAGGGCACCACGGCGCCCGATCCCGGCGGCCGCGCCCTGGTCGCACTGCTCGCGTGCGCCGCCGAAGACCTTTCGGCCAAACGCTTCGCCGAGTACGTCTCTTTGGGAGAGGTCAAGCGCCCCGCCGAAAAGGGCATCGTCAGCTCGAGTGCGCCCAACCTGGAGACGCTCATCGTCGCCGACGACGATCTCCGCAGCCCCATCGCTGGCGACGCCGACGAGCCCGCGTCCCAAGAGCCAACCGACGACGATGCCGGCACGCGACTCCACCACCGCGCGTGGGAGCGCCTCATCCACGAAGCTGCCGTCATCGGCTCTTTGGCCCGATGGGACCGGCGCCTGTCGGCGCTCGGCGCAAAGATCGACCTAGACCTTGCGGACATGTCCGAGCCCGACGGACCTCGGCGGGCGGCGCTCGTGCGTAAGCGCGAAGCGCTAGCCGAGCTGCGGGCCTATGCCATGCCACTCCTTTCCGACCTCAACAGGCTGCGAGCACTCTCGGCGCCACTGTCCACCTGGGCCACGGAGCTTGCGGCGTTGGCCAACCGCGCTCTCGCACGGCCGGCGCGAGTCACGTCCATCTTGGCCGAGCTCGCCCCGCTCACCGACGGCACCCCCGTCGGCGTCACCTTCGTTCGGCGTACGCTCGAGGCGCGCTTGGTCTCGCTCACCACCAAAGAGACGAGCAACCCCTATGGCAAGGTGTTCGTCGGGCCCATCGACGAGCTTCGCGGGCTCCGCTTCGACACGGTCTTCGTGCCTGGCATCGCCGAGCGGATGTTCCCGCAAAAGCTGACGCAAGATCCCATCTTGTCCGAAGACGTGCGCGCCACCTTGGGACACCACATCGCCACACGGCAGAACCGCGCCGAGGCCGAACGCGCGCTCCTGCGGCTGGCCGTGGGTGCAGCAACGGCCAAGGTATTTGTCTCCTACCCGCGCCTCGACGTCGAACAAGCACGGCCGCGCACACCTTCGTTTTATGGCTTGGAGCTGGTGCGCGCCGCCCGGGGCCGCGTGCTTGGCTTCGAAGAGTTCGCCGCCAGTGCGGGGCGCGACGAGACCCGTCTTGGGTGGCCGGCGCCAAACGACAAGGCCCTGGCCATCGACAACGCGGAACATGATCTGGCGCTGCTCGAGCAAGTGCTGAGCAAGCCCGAAAGCGAGAGCATCGGGATGGCGCGCTACCTGCTGACGGCCAACGACCACTTGGCTCGGGCGCTACGCTTCCGCGCCAAACGATGGCTCAAATCCTTCAGCGCGGCCGACGGACTCGTGGACCCCTACCCCGCGGCCAGGGCCGCCATGGCTGCGCATGGTCTCACGGCGCGCTCGTTCTCCCCGACGGCGCTGCAGAACTACGCCGCATGTCCGTACCGGTTCTTCTTGTACGCCGTTCACAAGCTTGCCCCCCGCGAAGAGCCCGAGGCCATCGAAGAGCTGGACGCATTGTCCAAGGGCTCGCTGGTGCACGAGACGCAATTCACCTTCTTCGTGCGCATGCGTGACCGCGGCGCCCTGCCCGTCACCGAAGCAAACCTCGAGGCCGCTCGCAAAGAACTCGACGCGACGCTCGATGAGCTTGCAGCCAGATACAAAGAAGACCTGTATCCCACCATCGAACGCGTGTGGGACGACGGCATCGGGCAGATCCGCGCAGACCTGCGCGAGTGGCTGCGGCTCACGGCGAAGGACACCAACTGGGCACCTACATTCTTCGAGCTATCGTTTGGCCTCGAACATCAGGGCGAGCGCGATCCGCTCAGCGTCGATGCGCCACTCAACCTCTCGAATGGGATCCAACTGCGCGGCTCCATCGACCTCGTAGAGACCGGCCCCGGCGGCGTGCTGCGCGCCACGGACTACAAGACTGGCAAACAACGCGCCAGCAAGACTACGGTCATTGGCGGCGGAGAGACCCTGCAGCCGGTGCTCTATGCCCTGGCCATCGAAGCCATGTTCCCCGGCAAGAAGGTCACCTCCGGTCGTCTCTTCTACTGCACCTCCGTAGGCCTCTTCGAAAGCTTCGAGGTGCGCCTCGACGACACCGCGCGAGCCGCCGCCAAGGCCGTGGCCGACGCGGTGGGGCAAGCTCTCGAGCAGTCGTTCTTGCCTGCAGCGCCTGCCTCCAAAGGCTGCCAGTACTGCGACTACCGCACGGTGTGCGGGCCCTACGAGGAGCAACGCATCAAGCGTAAGGCCAAAGCCAAGCTCTTGCCGCTGGTCGCCCTGCGGGAGACCCCATGAGCGCCCTCGTCGACGACAACGCCCGACGCGAGATCCGCGAGGACCTCGAGGCCACGCTCATCGTGGAAGCCGCGGCGGGCACCGGCAAGACCACTGCGCTCGTGGGGCGAATCCTCTCGCTGTTGGCCTCCGGTCGAGCGCGCCTTGGCACACTCGTGGCGGTGACCTTCACCGACAAGGCTGCCGCGGAGATGAAGCTGCGGCTGCGCAGCGAGATCGAGCGCGCCCGCAGGGGAGCGGCCAACGGCAGCGACGAGCGCAAGCGACTCGACTTCGCCCTGACGGAGCTCGAAGCCACGCGCATCGGCACCATTCATTCGTTCTGCGCAGACCTCTTGCGGGAGTACCCCGTCGAGGCCGGCGTGGACCCATTGTTCGTCGTGGCCCCGGAGCCCGAGGCCGAAGCGCTCTTCGAAGAGTGCTTCGACGACTGGTTTCAGGATCAGCTCTCCAAGGGCTCCCAGGGCATCGCGCGCATTCTGCGCAGGCGCCACAAAGATCCAGACAGCGAAGGGCCCCGGGGCATGCTGCGTGCCGCAGGCTATCGCCTGGTCGACCAGCGAGACTTCCCCGCGCCTTGGCGCCGAGACCCCTTCGACCGCAAGGCCGCCCTCGACACCGTCGTCGACCAGCTGCGCGAGCTCGGCGCCCTTGCAGAGCTCGCCGACCCCCACAACTACCTCGTCGAGCACCTGCAGAGCGTTGCGCGATTCGTCTCGGAGCTGTCGCGACGAGAGGCCGTCCAAGGCCGGGACCACGATGGCCTCGAAGCAGAGCTCAAGAACGTCCTGCGCCTGCGCAGCTGGCATTGGCAGGGGTCGGGCAAATACTTCGCCAGAGAAATCTTGCGCGAGGACGTGCTGAACCAGCGCGATTCGACGCGGCAAGAGCTCGAGAAGGTGCTCACGCAATGTGACGCCGACCTGGCGGCCAGCTTGCACCACGATTTGGGCCCCGTGGCCGAGGCCTACGAGCGCGCGAAAGCACTCCTCGGCCGGCTGGACTTTCGGGACCTCCTGGCCAAGACCTTCGAGCTTCTGCGCACCCGCCCGGCGGTGCTGGCGGCGTTGCGAGAGTCCATCAGCCATGTCTTGGTAGACGAGTTCCAAGACACCGACGGCCTGCAAGCGGAGATCCTTCTGCGTTTGTCGGCCTCGGGGCCCGAAGGCTCGCACATGCGCACGCAGGTGCCCGGCAAGCTCTTCATCGTAGGCGACCCCAAGCAGAGCATCTATCGATTCCGCCGGGCCGATGTGGCGCTGTACGCGTCCATTCGCGCGCAACTTTGCGATGCCGGTGCGCGCGTATTGAACCTACAAACGAGCTTTCGCAGCACCGCGCCCCTGCAGGCGGCCATCAACGCAGCCTTTGCTCCGTTGATGACGGGGCAACCGGCGCAGGCCACCTATGTGCCCCTGGCGCCATTTCGCCCGGAAGTCCCCACGCAGCCATCGCTGGTGGCTTTGCCGGTGCCGTCTCCCTATTCCGACTGGGGCAAGATCACGGGTTACCGCATCGACGAGTCGTACCCCGACGCCGTCGGTGCATTCGTCGAATGGCTGGTACGGCACAGTGGCTGGACCATCCGCGGCGACGAAGGCGACGAGCCCATCCGGACGCGGCACATCTGCCTCCTGTTCAAGCGCCTCGTCAGCTTCCGCAACGACGTCACGCGCCCGTACGTGCGCGCCCTCGAGGCGCGCAAGCTCCCGCATGTCTTGGTCGGGGGCAAGAGCTTCCACGAACGCGAAGAGATCAGCCAACTGCGCTCGGTGCTCACCGCCATCGAATGGCCCGACGATGATCTGTCCGTGTACGCCGCCCTGCGCGGTGTGTTCTTCGCGTTGGGCGATGATCTACTGCTTGTGTACAAGGGCGCCTTCGGGCTGCACCCCCTTGCGCCCACGCCCAGGGAAACCGTTCCCGCAGAGCTTCTGCAGGTTTGGGACGCGCTCGCGGTGCTGCGGCAACTGCACCACGGCCGAAACCGCAGGCCCATCGAGAGCACCCTGCGCGCTTTCCTCGAGGCCACGCGGGCGCACGCTGGGGTCGCCATCTGGCCGTCCGGCGAGCAAGCCCTGGCCAACGTGCTGCGACTCCTCGACATGGCCCGGCGCTTCGAATCCCGCGGCGCAAGTTCCTTCCGAGCCTTCGTGCGACATCTCGATCGCGAAGCCGATCGCGGAGGGACCGCCGAAGCCCCGGCCGTCGAAGAGGGAACCGACGGCGTCCGCATCATGACCGTACACCGCGCCAAGGGGCTCGAGTTCCCCGTGGTGATCCTGGTGGACCCCACGGCCCCGCAGCATCACAAGGAGCCTTCGCGCTACGTCGATACCGATGCGCGCCTCTTGGCGACGCCGCTGGCTGGCTGCACCCCCTATGAGCTACTCGACCACAAAGAGCAGGTGCTCGCCGAAGATGCCCACGAGGCCGTTCGCCTGCTCTATGTGGCCGCCACGCGGGCGCGTGATCTTCTGGTTGTCCCAGTGGTGGGCGACGAGCGGGTCTCCGGATGGGTCGACCCGTTGCACCCCGTGGTGTACCCGAACCCCCGAAGCAACCGCGCCGCTGCCCCCCACGGCAAATGCCCGTCCTTCGGCAAAGACAGCGTGGCCCAGCGACCGTCCAAGAGCAACCACAGCCCCTCGGCCTGCGTGATGCCGGGGGAACACATTCCCGAGCAAGGCACGCATCGGGTGGTGTGGTGGGACCCGAACGTGCTCAACCTGCAAACCGACGATGACGTCGGCGTTCGGCAGCAGCGCATCTTGTCCGCGGACAAAGAGGGCGGTGCGGCCCAAGAGAGCGAAGCGTCGTACCTGCAATGGACGCAAGAGCGGGCCGCACTTCGCGAACGAGGCCAGGTGCCGTCCCGGATCGTGCGTACGGTCACCGGCGACAAGGCCGCCGCGGGCGGAGCCACGACCGGCGACGCAAGCAACCCAGACTTCGAGTTTCGTATCGAGCAAGGGCCGGCGCGCGGTCAGCCACGGCCGTCGGGTCGGCGCATGGGCACGCTGGTGCACGCGGTGCTGGCCACGTTGGCGCTCGACAAGGCCGACGAAGCTCCGGGCCAAGCCCAGGTGCACGGTCGGCACTTGGGCGCGACCCAAGACGAAATCCATGCGGCGGCCGAGGTTGCACGCCGAACCTTGGCGCACCCGCTTTTCGACGCTGCGCGCGCCTCGAAGGACGTACGCCGGGAGGTGGCCGTAAGCCACCTGGACGACAGCGGCGTGTACACCGAAGGCGTCGTGGACCTTGCCTTCGCGGAGGACGAGGGGTTCACCGTCGTGGACTTCAAGACGGATCTCTCGCTGGGAGATCGCGAGCAGTTGTACCGGGCGCAGCTCCGCGCCTATGGCCGAAGCATCGCCTTGGCCACGGGCAAACCCGTGAAGACCGTGCTCCTTTTGGTGTAGTGCACACGTTCCACTGCGTACGCTCGAGAGGCACGACCCGCGACGGTCGTGCTCGGGCGTAGGTCGCAACCAAGCTCCTGTCGCGCATGGGCATCAGCGATCCAGGTGGGACACCCAGCAATTGTGTGGGTCTACCGCATGTTCCGCGCAGATTTTGCCTGGTTTCGCACGGCAAAGCAGCGGCATGCCGCGTGCTTCAGGGCAACACCGTCGGCGGAAAATTCCACTTTCACCGATTCTCGGGAGGCCTCCAATGCGCGTTCTCTTCTTCGGTCTGCTTGCGTCGTCGTTGGCCATGGCCGCTTGTGGGGACCCTTCCAGTAC
>JBIKNA010000516.1:0-4983 GCA_044358965.1 Polyangiaceae bacterium | reverse complement strand
GACATTGCCACGCTCGATCGCCGCGCGTGTGCGCGCACCGTGGCCGTGGTGGCCCAGCAAGAAGAGATGCCCGTGGGCTTTTCTGTTCGCGACGTCGTGGCCATGGGGCGTGCACCGCACCAGGGCGCCATGCTTCGCATGAGCCAAGACGATCAACACATCGTCGACGAAGCGCTCGCACTGGTGGGCCTCGAAGCTTTTGCGCAGCGTCCGGCGCTGGCGCTATCGGGAGGCGAGCAACGGCGTGTGGCCTTTGCGCGGGCACTGGCCCAAGCGCCCAAGCTGCTCTTGCTCGACGAACCCGCCACGTTCTTGGACATCGACGAGCAGCTGCGCTTGCAGTCGCTCATGGCAACGGTCTGCGACAAGGGATGCACCGTGGTGGCGGTCATGCACGATCTCAACGCCGCGCGGCAGGTGGCCTCGAGCGCTGTACTGTTGCACCAGGGGCGCGTGGCCGCGTTTGGGCCCACGCAGCAGGCGCTCTCCGAAGACACGCTCGGCAAAGTGTTTCGTGCGCAAGTGCGCTCCGTCGACGCGGGCAACGGCCAGAGCGTGCTGGTGTTTGCCGCCGCGGGCAGCGCTACAGAGCGCTCTGCACCAAGCGATCGAGCTCCTCGTCCCGGGTGATGCCCGAGCGGATGGCCAAGATCTTTCCGTCTTTGGAGATGAGCACCAGCGTGGGAAGGGTGTCCACGTGGAACGCGCGGGCAGCCTGGTTGCCCTTGTCGTACGCGATGGGAAACTTGAAGCCTTTGCTCTTGGCGTAGTCTTCGGCGTTGCCTTCTTCGTCGCTGGTGTTGACGCCCACCACCACGAGGCCCTTGCTCTCGTAGCGCGCGGCGGTGCGTGCAACCACGGGCGCCTCGGCACGGCACGGGCCACACCACGTGGCCCAGAAGTCGAGCAGTACGGGCTTGCCCTTTTGTGCCGATAGACGGAAGCGCTCTTGGCCATTTCCGTTGAGCACCAAAGGCAGGTCGATCTCGGCGGCGTCGCCAGACAGAGACGGCCCGCTTTGCAGCTTGGGCAAAAGCCTTGGGGCAAAGGCGAACAGCACAAACAGTGCACCGATGAGCAGGGCCATGACCACCTGGGACGTCCCTTGGGCGTCTTTTTGCTCGGCTTCGGTGCTGGGTTGCTCTGCCATGGCGCCCTCAGCTCCAGACCGTAGCGCACAAGGGGCTTTCCTGCGAGATGGCAGCAGGACTAAGAGTTGCCCCGAAACCGATGGATCCATCGCATACGGGGCACGCCGACTCGTCCAAGCCCATGAGCCGCGCGGCCCTCGCCAAGATCTCGTTGGGAGCGCTCGGCGTTGTCTACGGCGACATCGGCACATCGCCGCTCTACGCGCTCAAAGAGTGCTTCGAGGCGCCGCACGGTGTCGCGCCCACGCCGGCCAACGTGCTTGGCGTGCTCTCGCTCTTCTTTTGGTCACTCACCTGCGTGGTGGTCGTCAAGTACCTCACGTTCATCATGCGCGCCGACAACCAGGGCGAGGGGGGCATCTTGGCGTTGCTCGCCATGCTCAAGCCCGAGCCAGGGCAGCCGCGGCTCCGTGCGCACATGGTGCTGGTCATGTTTGGGTTGTTTGGCGCGGCGCTGCTCTACGGCGATGGCGTGATCACCCCGGCCATCTCGGTGCTGTCTGCGGTCGAGGGCATGGAGGTCGCGACGGACAAGTTCCAGCCCTTCGTGGTGCCCATCACCGTGGGCATCTTGCTGGTGCTCTTTGCGGCCCAACGCCGGGGCACCGCGCGCGTGGGCGCCGTGTTCGGCCCGGTCATGTTGGTCTGGTTCTTCAGCATAGCGGCCCTGGGGCTGCCGTGGATTGTCAAGCACCCGCAGGTGCTCGCGGCGGTGAACCCTGCGCACGCATGGCACTTCATCGCGCATCACCGGGTGCACGGCTTCTTGGTGTTGGGCTCGGTGGTGTTGTGCATCACCGGCGGCGAGGCGCTCTACGCCGACATGGGCCACTTTGGTCGCAAGCCCATTCGCATCGCCTGGTACACCATGGTGTTCCCGGCGCTGCTCTGCAACTACTTCGGCCAGGGCGCCATGTTGCTGTCGCACCAAGACAACCCGCCCAGCAACCCGTTCTACGCGTTGGCCCAGGGGTGGACCCTGTACCCCATGGTGGTGATTGCCACCATGGCCACCGTGGTGGCGTCCCAAGCGCTCATCAGCGGCGCCTTCTCGCTCACGCACCAGGCGGTGCAGCTCGGCTTCTGTCCTCGCGTGGGCATCGTGCACACCTCTGGCGAGGCCGAGGGGCAGATCTTCATCCCCGAGGTCAACAACGCCCTGATGATCGCCTGCGTTGCACTGGTGTTCGCGTTCCAGAAGTCCACCAACCTGGCCGCGGCCTACGGCATTGCCGTGACCGGCACCATGAGCATCACCACCATCTTGTTCTTTGCGGTGTGCGTGCAGAAGTGGAAGTGGAGCATCGCCAAAGCGGGCGCCCTGTCGGCCTTCTTCTTGATCATCGATCTCGCGTTCTTCTCCGCCAACGCCGTCAAGATCCCCCAGGGTGGCTGGTTGCCCTTGGCCGTGGCGGCGGCGCTGTTCGTCATGATGACCACCTGGAAGCGCGGGCGTCAGGCCCTGGGCGAGTTCATCCGCGAGGCCACGCTGCCCATCGACCTATTCATGGCGGACCTCGACACGCAGAAGCCCCCGCGCGTGCGAGGCACTGCGGTGTTCATGACGTCGAACCCCGACGGCGCACCGCCGGTGCTGCTGCACCACTTCAAACACAACAAGGTGCTCCACGAGCAGGTGGTCTTGTTGTCCATCGCCACGGCGCACCAGCCCGAGGTGCCGCCGTCGCACCGCATCTCCAAGGTCAACGATCTCGGCCACGGCTTCTTCCAGGTGGTGGCGTCGTACGGCTTCATGCAGCGCCCCAACGTCATCGACGTGCTCGAGCGTTGCGCAGACCACGGCCTCAAGGTCGACCACGACGATACGAGCTTCTTCTTGGGCCGGGAGACCTTGCTCATCACCGACCGCCCGGGCCTTGCGCGCTGGCGCAAGATGCTCTTCGTGTTCTTGTCGCGCAATGCGCGGCCCGCCAACGCGTTCTTCCAGATCCCGCCCAACCGTGTGGTGGAGCTGGGCACACAGATCGAGCTGTAGGGCTCGGGGGCGAGCCCCGCTAGGGTGCCTATAGTTCTTGGCCGTAAGCGTGTCCGTGCCCGGTCCGTGGCTACGGGGCGATTCTTTGGTGACTGGGATATAATGTGCATACTGCACGATATATCCATTGACGCCATGCTGTGTTTGCTGTGGACACACGATGGTTCGCACTCAACAGGATCCGCGTCAGTAGACGTCGGCCCGCTCATGGTCGAGAAACATGCCGACCCATCGGCTCGGCTGCCCTCGAAGTTGTGCGAATTCGGGCACGGGCACGGGCACGGGCACGGGCACGGGCACGGGCACGGGCAAGACACGTATAGGGACAGGCTCTAGGCCGTAGTCGAATCGCGCTCGGTCATTTAGGCCGCGTCTACGGCGAAACGCCCCAGGACCTCGAGCTCCGGTGGGTGTGCCATGGTCTTTTTGACCTTGCAGCCCTCGGCGGCGCGCAAAATGGCGCTGCGGTACTTGCTGGGGATGTGCGCGGGAACGTGCACCTCGAGGCGCACGCGGCTGGCCAAGTGTGTGATCGGGTCGAACTCGACGTGTTGCGTGATGCGCAGCCCCTCGGCGGAGAGCTCTCGGGCTTGCAGAAAGCCGAGCACGTAGATGCCTGCGCAAGTGGCCAGCGATGCCAAGAACAGATCGTACGGTGCAGGCGCAGCGTCTGTGCCACCCATGGCCTCGGGCTGATCGGTGGTGATCAGGTGGTTTCCAACCTGTGCGGCGACTTGTTTGCCACCAGGGAACGAGACTTCGATGGGGTCCATGCCGACCCCGTCAGCATGCCCCGTGCCGACGGCCTGAGCCTTGTTTTTGGCTTCCGGAGCAAGCCGCCGCGCGCAAGCCGTGCGCCCACACTGCAGCGAATGCCCGGGCCGTGCTATCTCACGCCCCATCGTGCCCGATCTCGTTCAGCTCGACCGCGACCACCCCGGTTTCCGTGACGACGTCTACCGTGCGCGGCGCAACGCCATCGCAGGGCTCGCGCTCGAGTACACGCCCGGCGATCCGTTGCCCGTGGTGGCCTACCAGCCCCACGAGGTCGACGTGTGGGGCACCGCGCTCGCCCACCTTGCGCCCATGCACCAGGCGCTCGCGTGCCCCGAGTACTTGGCGGCGTGGCCAAAGCTCGGGTTCCGCGCCAACCATGTTCCGTCGTTCGACGAGATCAACGACAAGCTCCGGCCGCTGACGGGCTTTCGCTACGAGCCCGTGGCTGGTTTGGTGACGCCGCGGCAGTTCATGGAGCGCCTGGCCGATCGCGTGTTCTTGGCCACCCAGTACATGCGGCACCACTCCACGCCGCTGTATACGCCGGAGCCCGATGTGATCCACGAGCTCGTGGGTCATGCGCCGCTATTGGCGGACCCAGAGTTTGCCGAACTCAACCAGCTCTTCGGCCAGGTCACCCTCAAGGCCGACGAGGCCTTGGTCGAGAAGCTCATTCGACTGTACTGGTACGTGCTCGAGTTCGGCGTGTTCGGGGCTCCGGGCCGCTACGGTGTGGCCGGCGCTGGGTTGCTCTCTTCGTTTGGCGAGCTTGGCCGATTCCAGACCAGCGCAGATTTGCGCCCCTTCGATCTAGAGGCCATTGCGCGCGCCCCCTTCGACCCAACGGACTACCAGGGCACGCTGTATGTGGCGCCCTCGGTGGCCGAGCTCAAGTCGCAACTGCTTGCCTGGCTCCGCCGCGCCGCTTCGTAGCAAGACGCGCCATTACTTCACGTTGATGTTCGCGGGAGCCAAGGTGATGCACTCTCCGCCCGGCACCTTGACCGAGTGGTACGAACTTGTGATCTGAATCTCGACCAGCGTCAGCTGCGACAGCTT
>JBIKNA010000515.1:0-4989 GCA_044358965.1 Polyangiaceae bacterium | reverse complement strand
CTGGTCGCCGTGCGTAGATCCAAAGGCCCGAAGCGGGGTGGCGGGCGCGATTCCCGCTGGACAATGCACCGCAGCGTGGTGCAGGGTCTTGCGCAAGGTGTCAGAAGAACTCTCGGATCGCGCATTGTTGGAGCGGGCCTCCACGGCCAGGAAGCTTCTCGGGGATGCCCTTTCGGCGCGTGTCGTGGGCCAAGAGCTCGTCATCGAACAGATGCTCGTGGCGCTGCTGGCCCGGGGCCATGCACTTTTGGTGGGTGTGCCGGGGTTGGCCAAAACGTTGCTCGTGTCGTCGCTGGCCGAGGCGCTCGGTCTGTCCTTCGGGCGCGTTCAGTTCACGCCAGACTTGCTGCCGGCAGACATCACGGGGACGGACGTGCTCAACGACCAGGGCGCAGCGGGTCGTTCGCTCCGATTCTTGCCCGGGCCGATCTTCCACAACCTGGTGCTAGCCGACGAGATCAACCGCACGCCCCCCAAGACCCAGGCTGCGTTGCTGCAGGCCATGCAAGAGCGCAAGGTCACCGCCGGCGGCAACACCCACGACTTGCCCGATCCGTTCCAGGTTTTCGCCACGCGGAACCCCATCGAACAAGAGGGGACATATCCACTTCCCGAAGCGCAGCTCGACCGTTTCTTGCTCGAGATCCATGTGGGCTACCCCTCCGAGGCCGAAGAGAACGAGATCGCCCGGCGCACCACGAGCGGCCACGAGCAAAAGGTGCCCAAGGTGCTCGAAGCCCAAGAGGTCCGCGCGCTGCAGGCGCTCGTTCCCCGCATCCCCGTCACCCAAGAGGCCGTGGGGTTGGCGGTGCGCCTCGCCCGGGCCACGCGTCCCGACGATCCTCGGGCGCCAGCCACGGTGCGTTCCTATGTTCGCTTCGGCGCGGGGCCCCGCGGCTCCCAGGCGTTGGTCTTCGCTGCCAAGGCCCGGGCCGCATTGCGCGGGCAGGCCGCGGCCGACGTGGCCGACGTGCGCGAGATGATTTACCCCGTGCTCCGGCACCGGCTCGTGCTGAGCTACCGGGCCGAGAGCGAGGGGGTGTCCGACCGTCAGGTGCTCGACGCCGCTCTTGCCGCCGTCTGAGTGCCGACCGGCTGAGCGCCGACCGTCTGAGCGCCGACCGTCTGAGCGCCACCCGCCGAGTGTCGCCGGTCCGAGTGTCGCCGGTCCGAGTGCCGCCGGTCCGAGTGCCGCCGGTCTGAGGGCCGCCGGTCTGAGGGCTGCCGTGTCAGGACCGAAGAGCCTCTGCGGGCACCTCGCCCGCGAAAAGCTTTGCTGAATACACGGATCTGACAGACAATTCCGGTTGATGTCAGAGCAACGCTCGTCCGACAAAGACGAGAAAAAGCGAGGCAAGGAGCTCGCCTCTGCCCAAGAGGCCGCCGCGGATCCGCCACAGGACAAGCCGGCTAAGGCCGACGCGCGCGCCAAAAAAGAGTCGCTGCCCCCGGTGGTGCCCAAAGCAACGGAATCCTCGACGCGACCCCCCATCGACGAGGACAAGACACCGTCGTTGCCACCGTTGCCGGCGGCGGGCCCGTGGCGCAGCTACAAAGAGCTCGTGTCCCAGCTGGCGGCGCGCATTGTCGACGCCCAGCGTCCCATCCGCGTGCTCAACGCCGTGCGCTGGGAGCCGCCGGTTTGGGAGGCCTTCGCCAAGTCCCGGTTTCGCGAGATGCCCAAGGTAGACGCCGCGTTCTACGAAAAGGTGGAGCTGGGCTTCGACCCCAAGGCCAAGGCGGCAGAGTTCGAAGACATCGCCCGGGACATCGATCGTGAGCTTGGCGAGACCGACGCCATCGGCGACATCATGCTGCACACCGCCCTGCAGTATCGAGACGTCGTGCGCATGCTCGAGGCCCGGGGCACGCCCAACTTCTACGCCTACTCGCGCAAGCTCTACGGGTCGCCCAAAGACAAGTTCCCCGACGGACAGATGTCCGTGCGCGATCTGGGCCACGTGCTCTATGGCATTCTCACCAACGCCGACGATTCCACCTTTGGCGTACAGTCGTCCGAGCGCACGCTGTCGGCGCAGGTGGCCGCGCAGCAGCTCAACGAGCGCTTCACCAGCTACTTCGGCGACGCTGGGGTCAGCGTCGAGCTCGACGACGGGATCTTGTCGGACGCAGCGGCCGGGGGCGATCGCGTAAAGGTGCGCACGCAGGCCATGTTCTCGCCGCGGGACATCGACATTCTCGAGGTGCACGAGGGTTGGGTGCACGTCGCAACGTCACTCAACGGGCAGCAGCAGGGCGTGGCCCGCTGGCTCGCCAAGGGCCCCCCGCGAACGACCACCGTGCAAGAGGGCTTGGCAGCGCTCCTCGAGATCTTCACCTTCCGCACGTACCCGCGGCGGGCGCGACGCCTCAACGACCGCGTCATCGCCGTGGACAAGGCCGAAGACGGTGCCAGCTTCATCGAGGTCTTCGATTGGTTTCGCACCGAGGGCTACGACGAAGAAGAGTTCTTTGCCAACACCCGGCGCATCTTCCGGGGCGGCGTCATCGACGGCGGCGCTCCGTTCACCAAAGACTCCTGTTACTGCAAAGGCATCGTCCTCAACTACGCGTTCATTCGCAGCGCGTTCTTGCACAACCGCGCAGACCTGATCCCGTACTTGTTTGTGGGCAAGGTGGCCCACGAAGACGTGCCGGTGCTGGCGCGCCGCGTGGCCGACGGCGTGGTGCGTCCGCCCAAGTTCTTGCCGCCCATGTTCAAAGATCTGAACGGCCTCGCCATCTGGATGGCGTACTCCACCTTCTTCTCGAAGCTGGGGGCCGACGCAACACTCGAGCACTACGGCAAGCTCTTCGCCCGAACGGGCTAGAGTGCGTTCCATAGCCCGCTGCGCCCCCGGATGCCGGCGTTGGTCGCGGCGGGCGGTGCTCAAGACCATCAGGCGCGTTCCGCTCGTGTGACCGCAGGGAATCCCTTGGGGCTCGCTCCCGCCTTGGCCTTCGGGCGCTCGTAGCGCTCATGAAACGCATTCTAGGGCTCCGGGCGCCCTGGCCCGCCAGACGCACGCGCGAGGATCGACGGGGCGCGAAGCCCCTTTTTTGCGGTTCAGCGGCCCCGAAAGACCGGTTTGCGCTTCTCGGTGTAGGCGGTCATGCCTTCTTTGGCGTCGTCTGAGGCGAAGAGCTCTGCCTGCAGCTCGCGTTCGAGCGCAAGGCCTTGGTCTAGGCTCATGTCGACACCGCTTTGCGCTGCGCGCTTGATGCGCCCCACAGCCATGGAAGCGCCATTGGGCGAACAGAACTGGTGCGCGTACTCGCGGACCTTGCGCTGGAAGTCTGCGGTGGTGTCCGCGCTCACAATCTTGTTGATGAGGCCGATCTCCGCAGCGCGCTCGACGCCCATCTTGGAGCCCTCGACCATGAGCTCGATGGCGCGGCTGGTGCCGAGGAGTCGTGCGAGGCGCTGGGTTCCGCCGGTGCCAGGCAGCACACCAAGGGCAACCTCGGGCAGTCCCAGCTGGAATTCTCCTTTGCGCGCGATGCGCAGATCGCAAGATAGGGCGATCTCGAGGCCGCCACCGACACAGTGCCCGTTGATGGCCGCGATGCAGAGCTTCGGGGTGTTCTCCAGGCGCTGGAGGGTCTCGTTGGCGTGCAGGCAGAAGTAATATTTGAAGGTCGGATCCGACTCGCGCAACATGTTGATGTTGGCGCCGGCGCTGAAGAACTTGTCGCCGTGGCCGGTGATGACAATGACGTGGACGTCGCTGTCGAAGCGCGCTTCGAGGATCCACCCGTCGAGCTCCTTGAGCATCTCGTGGGTGTAGGCGTTGACCGGAGGCTCATTGAGGGTGAGCGTCGCGACGCCTTTTTCGGTGCTGTAGTTGATGAGTGTTCCCACGGTATCCCCTCCGGCCGTTGCCGCGCCCCGACGCAGGCGCCGAGGCCGTTTCTGAAGGGCCTCGCGGGCCCTCCAAGCGGGCACACTTTGGCATATTTTCGGCCACTTCGCGCTGAAGATGCTTTAGTTTCAGCAGTCGCGTATCAGACCTCGATGCTTCGGGCGCCCCAAAGACGGGGGCCACGGGCCACCTTGGGGAATGAACGCCAGGACCCCGATGTTCGAAGGAATCAAGATGCGACCTCTTCTCGCCATGGCACTCGTGCTCTTTGCCACGGGCTGCGCTCCCAAGTTCATCCCGAACACCGACGTGGAAGACAGCAGCAAGAACCGCAAGATCATCACGTTCTGCGAGCAGTACCGCCATGCCGTCGAAGAGAAGAACGTGGGCCTGCTGCTCAAGCTCGCGCACGAGAAGTACTACGAAGACGGTGGCAACACGAACTCCGAGGACGACATCGACGCTGCGGGGCTCAAAGACTACCTGACGACGCAGTTCACCAAGACCAACACCATTCGCTACGAGATCCGCTACCGCCGCATCACGTTCACGGAGACGGACCGTATCCTTGTGGATTACACGTATTCGGCCAGCTACAAGATCCCCGGCGCGCAGCGGGAAGAGTGGCGGCACACCGTGGCCGACAACCGCTTGGTCATCGTACCCGACAGCGAGTCCTTCAAGATTCTCTCGGGCATGTGAAGCCCCTCGTCTTCGCCCACGTCTCGGACCTCCACGTCTCGGCCTTTGGCGACACGTTCCACGACCGCAAGCACCAGGTGCGGCGGTCCGTGCGCGTTGCGGACACCGAAGCGGTCCGCTGGGAGACGTACTGGGAGGAAGCGGGCTGGCGTGTGCTCCATGCCCGCGGGGCCCGGCGGGGCAAACTACAGATCGTGGACCCAGAGGGCTACGCGCATCCGCTGCCCGGGCGCAAAGACCACACGGGGCTGTCGGACCCGGTAGAGCGAGCTGCGGCGCAAGCGTGTCGCCTCGAAGCACGTCGGGCCGTCACCCTGGCCCAGGGGAGTCCCAGCCGGGGCGCCCTCGAGATCATGCATGCGGCCACGCCGAGCAACTCGAACCTTCGGCTTTTGCGCGCGGCGGCAGAGCTGCCCGCAGACAT
>JBIKNA010000514.1:0-4995 GCA_044358965.1 Polyangiaceae bacterium | reverse complement strand
CCGCACTTGCGCGAGGGCTGTCCCATCACGGTAGCGCGCCTTGGCCGGTGCGTGGGAACCGCAAGTGCCTATCTGTTCGTTGGCTTCGGGTTGGTGGCTTCGGGCCGCTTGCCCACACCCTGGAACTCGAACCCCGCCAGACGGTAGTGACCGCGATCGAGCCGAAAGGAAATGTCCCGGTGACCTTTGCGCGTGCGCAAGCTGAAGTGGAACTCTCCTGCGTCGCCCCGCACCCGGTCGCACAGCTCCAGGCTCGATAGCACCTGCGCATCGGACAGCTCCAGCACCACCCGCTTGACGACGCTCAGACGCAGACTCTCGACCGGCGCCACTTGAAAGTATTCGGCCAGAGGTGGGTCCATTGGCGACACGATGCGTAGGCTCTCGAACCCCTGCCCATAGGTCAGCCCATTCGAAACACGTTGCAGCAACACGTCGGCCCGAGGTTTGCCGCGGCTCATTTCTCCGACGAAGTCCAGACAGGCATCGCGGGCGGCTTCGAGCCTTGGCGCGTTGCCATCTGCGGAGCCGGATGCCCGGTCGGCCCGATCGATGACGTGAGCCACGTAGCGCGACGGGACCGCGAGCCCGACGTTCTCGCGGCCCAGTACTTTGATGGTGTTCACCCCGACCACGCGACCGCGCTCGGTGGTGAGCGGCCCTCCGCTGGAGCCCCGGTCGATGGGCGCCGTGTGCTGCAGGTAACGGCGACCATCTTGTGAAAGCTGCAAGGCTTGGTTCGAGATGTACCCGCGCGTGGTCTGGTACGAGGGCCGCTGCGACAGCCCCGGGAAGCCCGTGGCGATGATGACTTGCTGGTCTCGCGCAGGGTCCGTATCGAGCCCCAGACCGACGTCGAACGAGGCCGCAGGCAACTCGAGCACCGCCAAGTCATGTTCGGCGTCCACGTACCTGATGTTTGCCTTGAAAGACCGTCCCCCCTCCGTGGCCACCTCCGCTTCGTCCGCCAAATCCACCACGTGACGATTGGTGACGACATACACGCGTTTTGTGCCGCCCACCTGACGCACAACCACGAAGCCGCTACCAAAGGCGCCAGCGGCGGCCGCGCTGAAACGCCCGGCCCGAGCGGGATCGGACTCGGTGGCCGCAGCATCGACAAAGGCATGAGCAATCGCCTCGGCGGGCTTGACGTGCACCACCACGGTCAACTTGCGAAGGTCCGGTGTCGGCGCCACCAGCCACGAGGCTGCGGTGTCCGCTGGCATCAGTAGTGGGTTCTCGAAGGTCCGGGCGCCACAGGTCTGTGCGACCGCACGCACCTGCGCTCCAAGGCGCCGGCTGGCCAGCACCCCCGCTTGGGGTTCGAGCGCCCGCTCGAACTGCCGCAGTCTGTCTTCGAGGGCGCTGGTGGCGACGAGCGCCCGGGCGCGCACCTCATTGAGCCTTGCGGTCTTCGGCGCGGCCTTGGCCAAAGCCTCACGCAGGCTCGCCACACTGCCGGCGCTGCCGAAGGTGGTCCCCGCGATGGATAGGGACAGCTGGGCCGCGAGCGCACAATCATCGTCCTTGCGCTTGCCAGCGCACGCCCGGTCGAGTTCGGCGCCTTCGGCCAGCACCCGGTCCACGAGCGGCGTCACTTCGCGGACTTGGATTTCCAGGGCATCGGATGTGGCGCGGAACACCGTGCGCGCTTCGCCCAGCGCGGCCCTCACGCCTTGCGCTGCTCGGCCCAGCGTGTCGCTCGCCGGCGGCAGGACCGCAAGGGAACTCTCGGCACTCTGGACGGCGCGCTCGATGCGGCGCACACGCGCGAGCACGAAGGCCGCAGAGGCCCCCGCCTCGCTCGCCAGGTGCAGTTCATCGCCCTGCTCGGCGATGGGCAAAATGGCGGCGGCAATGCCGGCGCAGGTCTCGGCGTCGGACGGCACCGGGCGATTCGGCCCGCGGGACGCGGGCGTCGCGCACGCCGACGCCAGAGCGAGCGCCAAGGTCACGGCTGCGCGTGATGAAGAGAACGTCATCTTTTGCGGGATTCCCCGGGGTTTGCCGCGCGACGGGGAAAAAAGCCTTAGGAATGAGCGTAGCTGCCACTGCGCCCGGCGCAAAAAAGTGCCCAAAGAAACTCCAACGCCGCGTAATCCTTTCCGTTCTTGACGCTGAAAAGAGAAGGTGATTCGCTGCGACCTGAAACGTTGCGCATCCTTCGGGGCTCGTAAGTGGGGGGCTCCCGTGGCGCAAAGCGAAAGCGGAAGAACGAGCGATGACGAAAAGCGAACTCATCGACACGATTGCGGCGAAAGGCAACCTCACGAAGGCGCGCGCCGAGCTCGTCGTCAACTGCGTGTTCGACTCGATGACCGAGGCGCTGCAGCGCGGCGAAGGCATCGAGATCCGTGGCTTTGGCAGCTTCACGGTGCGGCCCTACAAGGCCTACTCCGGGCGCAACCCGCGTACGGGTGCGCCGGTGCCCGTGCCCCCCAAGCGCCTCCCCTTCTTCAAAGTGGGCAAAGAACTCAAAGAGTTGGTCAACAACTCGCGGCACCTGGCCATCACCGGCGACGATGACGACGATGACGGCGACGATTGATCGCGGGCGGCATTCGTGAGCCAGTCCTTCCCGCCGGTCGACGAGCAAATTGCCCTCATCACCCGAGGTGCGGTCGACGTGCACGTGCGCGCCGAGCTCGAAGAGCGCCTAAAGAGAAGCCGCGAAACCGGCGTGCCCCTTCGCGTGAAGACGGGCTTCGACCCCACGCGCCCGGATCTGCACCTCGGCCACACGGTGCTGCTGTCCAAGATGCGGCAGTTCCAAGACCTTGGCCACAAGGTCATCCTGCTGATTGGTGAGTTCACCGCCATGGTGGGCGACCCAACGGGGCAAAACGACCAGCGGCCCAGGCTCACCCGCGAAGCCGTGCTGGCCGCCGCCGAGACGTACAAGGAGCAGGCATTCAAGGTTCTGGACGGCGACAAGACCGAGCAGCGCAGCAACAACGAGTGGCTGGGCAACATGACCATGAACGACACCGTCGAGCTCATGGCCAAGATGACGGTCTCGCGCATGCTCGAGCGCAACGACTTCGCCAAGCGCTTCGAAGAGCAGCGCCCCATCTACCAGCACGAGTTCCTGTACCCGTTGCTCCAAGGCTACGACTCCGTGGCCCTCGACGCGGACATCGAGCTTGGTGGCACCGACCAGCTGTTCAACCTGCTGGTGGGTCGCGATCTCATGCCCAAGTATGGCAAGCCTCGGGGCCAGATGGTGCTCACGGTGCCCATCCTCGAGGGCACCGACGCCCGCATGGGCGACAACGGCCAGGTCGTGGGCAAGAAGATGTCCAAGAGCGCCGACAACTACATTGGTGTGAGCGAGCCTGCGGACGTCATGTTCCGCAAGGTGATGCAAATCGACGACGACGTGATCTTCCGGTACTTCGAGCTCTTGTCCAGCAAGAGCAACGCCGAGCTGCAGGCGCTCAAAGAAGAGCGCAAGGCCGGGCGAAGCCCCATGGAGATCAAGGCTCTCTTCGCGCGAGAGATCATCACGCGCTTTCATCACGCACAGGCCGCGACAGATGCCGAAGAGGCCTTCCGCCGGGTCTACAGCGGCGACGCCGTTCCCGATGATGTGCGCACGTACAACGTCAAGACCGAGACCCAAGGCCTGTGGATCGCCAAGGCCTTGTCTTCGGCGGGGCTCGTCAAATCCACCGGCGAGGGCAAGCGCCTCGTCGAGCAGGGCGGCGTCGAAGTGGACCAGGTGCGGGTCACCGATGCGCAGTTGCAGCTCGCCGTGGGCAAGACGTATCTGCTGCGCGTGGGCTCCAAGAACCGTCGCTTCGCCTACGTCGTCGTCGAGCAGGGATGAACTGCTCTCGGCGGGACGTGCTGCTTCAGGCGCTCTTGGGCCTGGGCATCGCGGCCTGCGGCGGTGCCCAGGTCGCGGCAGAGCGACCACAGCCCCCGCGCTCCTTGGGCCTCCGAAGCATGGCCGACCTGTTCCCGGCGGCCGGGCTCGAATGGCTGCTCCAGACCGACGTTCGCCCCCTCGTCGAGAACGCAACCTTGGCCGCGCCGTTGGCCAGACTCATTCCCGTCGACCGGCAAGAAGCGTTCGGAAAGGCATACGGCGGGCTATCCCTTTCCCTGGTCGAGGAGCTCGTCGTTGCGAGCTACGCCCCGGGCACCATGGTGTACGCCGTGCGCGCGCCGCTCGACCCGGGCCGCGTCGAGCAGGCATTCCGCGATCGGGCGACGCACATCGAGGCTCGTGCATTGGACAACGTTGCGCCGCCGGTGGTTCGCATGTTCGGTGAGGTGCGCGGCGAACGGGCGCAGCTTGCCATCTTGGGCAACGAGGGCGCTGTGCTCGAGGTTGGTCGCTTTGGGCCCCTTCGCGCCATCTGCGCCTTCGCGCTCAAGAAGCTCAAGCGCGCAACCCCAGCCCTGCGCATGGGCGCCCTCGCCGAACTCGACGCAGCGCTGGGGCCTTCGCCCATGCGGGCGCTGGCGCTCGGCCCCTTTGCCAACGAATGGGGCAGAGGCTTGGGGGGCGTCCTGTCGGCGGCGACGGCCGTCGGGCTATCCATGTCGCCGGAGCCCCTCGCGGCGGGTGGCCCTGCCCGCCTCCGCCTGCGCCTGGCCATCACCGGCGCCTTCGGGAGCGATGCCCCGCGGGTTGCGCAGCGCCTGGAGTCGTCGGTCAACGTGCTCCGCAACGAGCCCCTCATGCGCTTGTGCGGCCTCCACGAGCCCCTGGGCGCCCCGGTGCTCAAGAGCACAGACCAGCGCGTCACCCTCGAAGGCTCCTTCGATGCCGACCGGTTGGCGCAGGGCCTCAAGGACGCAACGGAGTCCAGCGTGCCTGAACTGCTTCAGCTGCCCCGGCGCTGACCTACCTGTAGGTGCACCTGGGTATTTGGGGGCCTGCCCCCCCAACTTTTGACGTCGTTGAGACGAAAAAACGCGCCCTCGGACGGTCATGCCGAGATCCAATATTTTTCAGTTATTTTGAGATTATAAGTCTATGCT
>JBIKNA010000513.1:0-5007 GCA_044358965.1 Polyangiaceae bacterium | reverse complement strand
AGCACCTTGGCCTTGCCCGAGAGCCCAACGGACACCTGGAACCCGGCCGCGCCCTTGGCGCTGGCAGCAAAGCCAAAGCCCGGGAACTTGGCGTCGGCCTTGCGGGCGATGTCGTCTTTGAGCGTCGAGGTTGGGTCGGTGCTGTTCATGAACAACAAGATGGCGCGCAGGCGCGACAGAAACCCCGCCTGGTTGCCATTGCTGTTGATGGCCTCGAACTCTTCGGTGCGTTTGGCGGCGCGGAAGTCTGCGGCGGAGAAGCGCTCCAAGTACTCGTAGTGCGTCTTCATGATGGCGCCGAGCATCTTGGCTTTGGTGTCAGCGGACACCTGCCGCCACGCTGCGGCGTCGCTCTGCATGAACACCCGCGTTGGGTCTTGGCCCCAGTGGGGCGCATAGCCCGTTTGCTCCCACAAGGCTGCGCCGTAGCTGGCACGCTCTTGCATCATCCGCAGCGACAGCGCGTACAGCTGCACGCCACCGGCGTAGCCCGACGTGCCTAGAAACCCCGAGTTGATGTTGAGAATGTAAGCGCCATCGACGGGGTCGTTTTCGCCCCACTTGCGGTTCTTGTCGCCCATGTTGACGATGGCCTGCAGGTGGTACCAAGCGGTGCCCGTGTAGCTGCCAAAGGGTTGCGTCAGCTGGAAGCGGCCCCCATCGGCACGGTTGGCAGCCACTCGTTCCAGTCGAGCAACGGGAAACTTGGCATGGTCGAGAGGTCGAGTTTGCGATTGGTCGCCAGCGATATATCGGCGTCGGACACGGTGCCGCTCGGGAACAGAAACGGCACGAGCTTGCTCTCGTCGGTGAGGATGCCGTCGACTCCGGCGCCGGCCGCCCACTCGGAGGCCGGGCGTGTGCCTAGCGCCGGCCCAGGCTGGTACGGCGGATTCCACGGGCGTCCGTGTTTGGACGCAAGCGTTGGCAGCGAGCGAATGTATGCGGCGATGTCTTCGCCTTGGGCCTTGTTGAGTCCGTGAAACTGCGCGCGACTGACAATGGCGTGGCTCGAGTAGTTGAAATACTTGAGGTCGTATCCGCCGCCGTCACGAGTGTCGTCCGACAGGTCCACGTGGCAGTCGTTGCACGTAGCCTCGATCTTGGTCGACGAAAACGGGTTGGGGGCCAGCTTGGCCTCGCGCCACAGCTGGCGGCCTCGGGCAACCTGCTCTTTGGGGTAGCTGGTGCTCCAGGCAGACGGATCGTCGTCTTGGAAGGCAGAAGGCGGCACCAGTGGTGTGCCGGTCGCGTCTTTGAAGTTGAGCCCGAGCACACGGAAGCCCATGCTGAACTGGTGAATGCTCTCGGCATCGTTGATGACGCCGGCGTAGCGAAAGCCAATGGTGTTGGCCCCTTCGCGAAGGCTGCCAGCGGGCAAGCGGTACCGAACGTCGCGGGTGTTCGGGAACTTGAAGTTTCCATCCTTGTCTTGGCCCTCGCCAAGTCCGTCGGTCTCGACGGTGCTCTTGTTGACGGGCACGTACTCGCCGCCATTGAGCCGAAAAGCCACGCGGTTCGGGCCATCGATGTTGTTGAGCCGTACCCAGAAGTACGCGGCGCGCGCGGCTTCTTCTTTCGTGAGCACGATCTCCACCGAGGCTTCGGGGTTCAAAAAGAACACCTCGAGGGGGAGCTTGATGCTGCGGGGGCTCGCCGCGGGCGCGGGGGCCGTCGGCGGAGCCGGCGTTTGCGTCGATGCGCTGGTGCCAGGGGCCGTGCCCGAGGCAGCCTCGCCCGAGGAAGAAGCGCCGCAGGCCGCGAGGGCCATCACTGCGGTCAGGGCAAGCGTGGCCACCGTCATAGAGCGATGCGGCATGAGCCAAGTGTAGAGCACAAAGCCTGCCAGCTCCGCGGCGCTCGACGTGTTTGCCTGGGCGCACGAGTCGGGGGAAACGCAGCGGCAAATGCAGCGCAAAATCAGTGTGTGCCGCGTCTCCCCAGCTTTCACCACATGTTCATGTTCGGTGCGTCCAGAGCGTGGACAGCGACCGTTTAGCGCTGGGCCATGAGCCGCAGCTGAACGCGCTTTCCGCCGCCCTGTGCTGGTCCCAGCACCGGTTTGGGCAGCGGAATGGCCATGTCGGCCAAGGTAATGTTGGCCAGCGAGCGGCGCACCAGCTCGTTGATGGTTTGCCAGTTGCTGCGCACGGGGCAGGCGCGCTCGATCTCGCAGGCGCCCTGGCAATCGGTGCTGCACTCGGTGAGTGCCACCGGGCCCTCCATTGCCCCAATGATCGCGGTAATGCTGATGGAACGCGGCGCCTTGGCAAGGCCATAGCCGCCCTGCGCGCCGCGCTGCGACACCACCAAGCCCCCGCGGGACAGCGCCTTGAGCACCTTGCTGACGGTGGGCATGGGCAGACCGCTCGAGGCCGCCAGATCCCGCGTTGCATGCACCGTTTGCTCGGTGTTTCGGGCCATGTGTGCGAGCAGCACGATGGCGTAGTCGGTCAGCTTGGCGATGCGGATCATGGTGCTTGGCCTGCGGCAATGCCCAGAATCAAAGATCCAGGAGCGAGACGCTGGTTTTAATGAGTACCACTATAGTACGGTTTGTACCTGGGGGCTGAGAGAGAGCTCGAAAGGACACGGGATGCGACTCGGGATCTTGAGTGATATCCACGCCAACATCGAGGCCCTGAGCGCGGTGCTCCAGGCCTTCCGGCACGAGTCCATCGACGTCTACTACTGCCTTGGCGACACCGTTGGCTATGGCGGCTCGCCCAACGAGTGCTGCGACATCGTGCGCAAGCTCGCCCGCGCCACCATCTTGGGCAACCACGACGCCGCCGTGGGCGGCCGCATGGACTACTCGTACTACTACGAGGCCGCGCGCAACGCGCTCGACACCCATGCGGGGCTCATCTCTGCGGAGAACATGGCCTGGCTCAAGACGCTGCCCTACGAGCACCGCCCCGAGGGCACCGACGTGCTCTTGTGCCATGGCTCGCCCATCCGCCTCGAAGAGTTCGAATACATCTTTGCCCCCGAGCAAGCCCGCGAGTGCCTCCCCATCTGGGACAAGCTCGGGCACATCACGCTCATCGGCCACTCGCACCTGTGCAAGGTGTTCGAGCTCACGCGCAATGGCGTCGAAGAGCTACCTGCCGTCGACTTCGATCTCGCCCCGGACAAGAAGTACATCGTGTCCGTGGGCTCCGTGGGGCAACCCCGAGACTTCGACAACCGCGCCAGCTTCACCGTCTACGACACCGACAAGAAGCGCTTCGAGTTCAAGCGCATCGAGTACGACGTCGAGCTTGCCGCCGACAAAGTGCTGCGCATCCGTCTCGAAAAGAACTTCGCGCACCGCCTCTTCATCGGCGTCTAGCTAGCCCCGGTTCTTGCCAACCGCGCTACTTGTGGTTGCACCGGCCGGGGGTGTCTTCGGCCACGAAGCCGTGGCTGCGCCCCATCCAATAGGCCTCTAGGTAGTCGTGACCCGGGAACGTCTGCGTGGGCCTTGCGACGTCGTCTTTGTTCCAGGGGTTCGTGTGCCACTGCAAGAACACCACCGGGCGATCTTGGATCTCGACAGCTTGCTCTGCGCAGCCGCCGGTCTTGGCCACGCGAATGCGCGGCGGTGCAGGAAAGTTCTCGACCTGGCGCACGGCCTCGTCGAGCGGTGTGCCCGAGAAGCCGGCCTTGTTTGCGGCGCCGTAGGCAAAGTTGAAGAAGCTGTTCTTGTGGCTCTTGCTGTCGTCCCACTTGGGGCCCAGCGCCTTCTTCACGAGGTCGGCCTTGAGCGTTGGGTCTTTCTCCAGCAAGCCCCAGGTGTAGGCGGCAATCCACGATAGCCCGTTGCCGAAGTACTTGGCGGTGCACGAGCGCTCTGTGGCCGAGTCTTTGCTGGCGATGTCGAGCCAGGTCTTGGCATTGCCCCACTCGTCGGCGTTGTTCTTGTAGAAGTCCAAGATCTCCGCGCGCTCTTGGGCGTGCTCGGGCACGCCATCGGTCACGTGCAACGCCGCGTTGATGATGGCGCCCACCTGAAACCCAATGGTCGAAAACGGGACATCCGGCACCGAGTTCAGACCCGAGAACTTGCGGAACAGCACCGCCGCGTTGGGCATGAACTCGCGGCCTCCGCGGATCTCGCCGTGGCTCAAGTCGTTGGTGTTCAGCGTGACGGTCACCGCGCCGTCGACCATGTCGGCCTTCTCGGGGATGAAGAAGCGGGTCTCGACCTCTTGCGCCGGCAGCTTCACGCCGTTGAGCGACAAGCGCATGAGCACCTTGCGCTTCTTGATGAGCTCTTTGGCCCACTCCAGCAAGTCCTTGCGGATCATCTTGCGGTGCACCTCGTCGAACGAGCCCAGCGCGTCGTACGAGGCCACAAGACCCAAGAGCGCGCCCATGTACATGTCGCGGCTGGGCTGCCCCACGTAGTCGTACTTCTTGCCGTTGTACGAGACGTCGCAGTGCCGGTCGAAGTCCGTACACTTCCAACCCGTCCAGGCGCGCAGGTTCTTGTCGCCCGCAGGGAAGCGGCTGGTGGCGAGCATGCCAGGGTCCCCCGGCAATCCAAACAAGTCGTGGAACAACTCGACTCCCTCGCGCACGGTCTTTCGTGCCGCAAAGGAGCCCGTGGTCATGAGATCGTGCGCGTTGGCAAACAGATAGATGCCCGTGTGCAGCGTGGAGTCGCCGATGTACACGGAGTTCACCGTCTGCAAGTTGGCATCGGTGTAGTTCGCGTACACGATCTGGTTGTGGAACAAGAGCGCCGTGTCGTTGCGGATCCACTTCTCGAAGGCCCGCGCGCGGTCGTGTTTCTTGCTGAGGTCTGGCGCAACTTGCGCGCCGGACTGCACCTCGAACAACTTGCAACCCGGGTCGCCCAGCACGCACTCGTCGGAGCAAGCGCTAGCGGTGCACACTCCTTGCACGCAGCCTTGGCCCGCCGGGCAGGTGTCTTCGGTCCACACGACGGCGCCGCCCTGCGTTGCGCACGACGAGCGTTTGTTCCAGCCGGTGCACACTGCCGCGCCACACGCGGCGTTG
>JBIKNA010000512.1:0-5012 GCA_044358965.1 Polyangiaceae bacterium | reverse complement strand
TCTCTTTTCCAGCGCTCGATGCGATTTGCGGGATGACCTTGCCCACCGGAGCGCTGGGGTCGAGGACGGACTTTCCGACGAGCGCGCCGATGCCCATGGACGTGACCGACTTGGCAACGGACATGGCGGCCATGGGTCTGGGCTCGTCGCCCTGATACCATTCGGTCACGAGCCATCCGTCCCACAGCAGGACCAATGCCGTGGCGTGTTCGTCGATGCCGTGTTGCAGCCAGCGTGCGTGCGCCTGGTGCGACAAAGGTGTGTGCTCCCGGGCCAAGGCATCGAGCCCCCACGGTTGGGGTCTGCAGGGCGTCTTGGATGCGTCGGCGACTCCCGCGCCACCGCCGTTGCAGCCGCCAAGGTAGAAAACGCCGGACAGAAGGAGGCCGAGCCATCGCTTCATGGCGCTTCGGTGCGCGCGAGACATGAGCCCTCGAAGTCGACCATGTCGGCCAGGCGGAACGAACCCATGGGGCCCTTGACCGCGCCGGCCCCCAACGCCGACAGCGAGAGCTTGCCTGTCACCGTGACCCGGAGGACCCCCGGTGACGCTTCTTCTTGCTTGGCCGAGAGGCGCACGGTGGTGCGGCCGCACGGCGCCTGGATGGTTCCGCGAAGCACATCACCCTCGAGCTCGAGCTCCAGGGTGATGTGGTCATCGGCGGATGCCTTGAGCGAGGTCAAGATGCGACCTTCGATGTCCTTTAGGTCGCTCGCCGACAAGACGTTGCTGTCGACCCGACCGTGCTTCAGCACGCCCTGCACCGCGATGTCGCCCACGCGAAATCGGAGCGTGGCCCGCTGGCCATCGAAGGTTGCCGAGCTCGGCGTGGCCCGAAGTTCGAGATCGTGCGCCAAACGCGACAGCAGGCCCTCGGCGAAGGTGCGGACGGATACAGCAGTGTCAGAAAGCTCGTGGCTCAAGGAGCCTCCTTCTTGGGGGCATCTTGTGGCGTGTCGTAGCGCAAACCCAACATGACTTGCCGGAAGCCGGCGGTGGCAATGCCCTCGGGTCTCCGGCTGACGATGTAGATGTCGTCGAGAATGTTCTTGATGAGAAGTCGCGCCGTCAAGCCGCTCGGCGCATGCTTGTATCGTACACCAAAGTCGACGTTCCAGAACGACGGGATCTCTCCGGTGCGGCCGGTGCCATCTGCGTCCACGCGCGTGCCCTGGGGGTCTGTGAGCTGCATGCCGGTGTACGACGTCGCCAGCTGCGCACCCAGCCCCGATTCGTGGGCAACGTCCATGGACACCGCGCCCATGTGCTCCGGCGCGTAGGGCAAGCGGTTGCCGTCGTAGGCGCCACCCACGAAGCGCGCACGCACGAAGTTGTAGCGCAGGGCCAGGTCGAGTTCGACGGGCAGCTTGGCCAGTTGTCCGATGCCCACGAGCACTTGGGTCTCTGCTCCGTAGTGCACCGTGCGACCGCCGTTGACAAGCGCCGTTGCGTCGCCTTCGTTGCTGGCGATGATCTGGTTCTGAAAGTTGGACAGATAGCCCGTGAGCTCTGCCCGCAGAGCACGCACCGGCGCAAAGCGGCTGCCGATCTCGTACTGCGTGTTGCGCTCGGGCGATAGGTTTTGGTCGAGACCTCGGGGATTGACGGCGTTGGTGAGCCTGGGGGGCGCATAGCCCGTGTGCAGGCCGAGAAACACATGAAGTCGACGGGTGCCGCCCACCACGCCGACACCAGGAACCAAGGCCGTGCTGCCAGTGCTGCCACTTGTGTCCGTGTCGGCCCCCGCCTGCCGCTCGATGTTGCGGCGGAAGGTGGCGTGTTCCACGCGAACACCCGGTGTCAGTAGCAGTGTATCCGTGAAGGCCATGCGGTCTTGGGCGTAGGCTGCGGCCGCATAGGTTCGGTGACTCTCCGCGAGTTCCAGGCTCCCGGCGTTCGAGGTGACGCGCTCGCCGGCGCGTTGTTGGTATCTCGCGCTCTCGGTGAGTAGCCGCGCGCCGGTTTCGAGGGTGTGCCGTACGCCCAGGGTCTCGAAGCGGTGTTCGATGCGTGGCTCGATACCAAGCACGTCGTAGTCGCGGTCGAGCACCGTGGTGGTGCCCTTGAGGTAGATGGAGTTGCCACCCAAGGTGCCCAAGATGCGATCGTATGCCTCGCCGGGCAGGCCGGACCGCGCGTAGTCTTGCCGGCGCCAGACGCGACCCAGGGTGTACCCGTACAAGAGCGTTCGAAGCTTGGTGCGGTCGCTGATGCGCTGCTCGTGAATGAGTGACAGCTCGTAGCGCGTGAGGGTCAGCGCATCGTTGGGCTTGAGCACTTGCCGCCGTGGGTCGGCGTTGAACATGGCCGTGGTGAGCCCCAAGTCCCCGGACACGGCTTCGTCGTGGTGCACGCCAGCCTTCACCGTGAGCTGACCCGCGTCGCTGGTTTCGACGGCCATTTTGGCAAACGCATCGGTCGCGCTGAAGTTCTCGGCGCGAAACCCATCGCCTTTGCGATGAAACACCTGCGCCACGTAGCGAACGGGCCCTTGGCGGTCGCCGTAGCTGCCCAGGGCTCGCGTGTAGCCGTACTCGCCACCCAAGACGTCTAGCGTGACGTGCTCTTTGTCCGGCGGCGCGAGCGTCACGAAGTTGATGACCCCGCCCACAGTCTGCGGGCCAAACAGAATGGCGCCACTTCCCTTGACCACCTCGATGCCGCGCACGCGCTCGATGGGCGTCGAGTAGTACAGGTCGGGTTCTGCATACGGGTTGATGGCGATGGGAATCCCGTCTTCGAGGATGAGCACCCGCCGCGATCGTCCGGGGTCGAGCCCCCGAACGCCAATGTCGAGGCGTTGCCCGGACCCTTCTTCTTGGCGCACCACCACGCCAGGCACCCGGCGCAACATCTCGGCGGCATCGTAGGGCTGCGTGCGCTCGAGTTCTTTTTGCCCGATGCTGGTGGCCGACCCAGGGATCTTCTGCAGTGCATCGGCGCGGTCGCCGATGACCCGCACCTCGGTGACCTGCCCGGGCTTGGGCGGGGGCGTCGTGGGAGCCTGCGGCAGTACCGGCGATGCGGCGCTTTGCCCCGCGGGGTCGTCGGCAAGCGCCTGGCGCGGCACCAGCAGCAGCAACAACCAAACCGGGAGCGCCAGACGTCTCATGGGACCTTGCACACCTTTTGGCCACCACACTTGCCAGACTCGGCGGGGCAGTCGCCATCGGCTTGGCAACGCTGGCTACACTTGTTGCCTTGTTGCGCAAAGCTGGCGCAAACGCCCGAAGCGCAGCCTGCGGGGCCCTCGCACGGGGAACCAAAAGCACACCCCTCTGTGCATGGGCCACTGTCGGGGCCAGCGTCGCCGGCGCCACCGGTGTCCGGTCCCGCATCGACACCCGGGGTACGCCCGGTGCACTCGCACGCGGCGTAGGTTCCAGCGGTGCACTTTGCGTAGCCCGTGAGTCCTGGCCCGCAAGCGCAACCCAGGTACTCGCCGTCGTAGCAGCGCGTACCCACCGCAGCCTCGCAGCCAGCGGAGAGCACGGCGCCGCCGAGGGCGACGAGTGCAGCTACCGAGACCGCAAAGACGGGGCGCATCTGCCGTCAATGCTACGCGAAAACGCCCCTGCCATATCGAGTTCCGCAACGCCGCCCGTGGGCTCGGCATGCGTGGTCGCTTACTGCTTCTGGTACTCGTACACGCCGCCCAGGTAATCGAGCACGTACACTTCGCCGTCTTCGGCCTCCAAGAACGACGCCACCTTGGGCTTCGGGCCCTCGACGTTGAGCTCACTGATGGTGGCCGTCTCCGGATGAAGGGCCCAGAACTTCCCCTTGACCTGATCGCCGTAGAGGTATTTGCCCACGAGCTCTGGCAGCTTGGTGCCGCGGTACACGTAGCCACCGGTGATGGACAGACCCTCGGAGTGGCCGTACTCGGCGATGGGGTCGATGAGGCCGTCGGTCTTGCAGTTGGTCTTGGGCTTGTAGCAGTGCTTGCCCTCCCGCGAGTTCCAGCCGTAGTTGCCACCCAAGGTGATCTTGTTGATCTCCTCGTAGGCGTCTTGGCCCACGTCGGCGCCCCACAGGTCGCCCGTCTTGCGGTCGAAGGAGAAGCGCCATGTGTTGCGCAGACCGTAGGCGTAGATCTCGGGCTTGCCGCCGCCGTTGGCGAAGGGGTTGTCTGCGGGAATGCTGTACGGCTCGTCGGCAACGTCGATGCGCAAGATCTTGCCCAAGAACGTCTGCGTGTCCTGGCCGGCGTTCAGCGGATCGCCGCCGGAGCCGCCATCGCCGAAGCTCAGGTACAAGAACCCGTCGGGGCCAAAGGCGATCTTGCCGCCGTTGTGATTGGCGTACGGCTGGTCGAACAGCATGAGCTGCAGCTCGCTGCGTGCCTCGATGGTCTTGCCCCCATCGCTGGACTTGAAGCGTGAAACCTTGGACTGAAACACGCGCTTGCCCTGCTCCGCGTTCACCCCATTGGGGAGCGGAACTGTATAATACATGTACACATAGCCGTTGTTCTTGAAGTCGGGGTGGAACGCCATGCCCAACAGGCCAGCCTCGCCGCCGGACACGATCTTGTCCGTCTCGATCCTCATGACCTGCTCGGGCGTGGTGTTGCTGGCGGAGAAGCGCTTGACGATGCCGGCCTGCTCGGCCACGTAGAAGTAGCCGTCGGGGCCTTGGATGATCTCCACCGGCGCCTTGAAATTCACGTTGTCGAAGGCGCGCACCAGGTTGATGGTCACGTCGACGGTGGGGGGCGGTTCGGGGGTACCGCCGTCTTTGCCCTGGTTGCCGCCGTCGCCGTTGGGATCGGCATCGACGCCGGCGTCGGCCACCGTCGTTGCGGCGGGGTCGCTGGAGCAGCCCTTCAGGACCAGGAGCCCAAGGACGATGGCGGGGACGGAGGCGAAAGACACGAGCGGGGCGCGTTTGCCCCGGGCGAAGGCGTACATGGTGGCCAAGTGTAGTAGGGATTGTTCCGTTGGCCAGTCGCCCCTGGCGATTTGTTTGCGCTTTTGTTTGGCCCCGGGAACTTCCCTCCGGCCTTGCG
>JBIKNA010000511.1:0-5014 GCA_044358965.1 Polyangiaceae bacterium | reverse complement strand
GAACTCGAGCGCAGCGCGGCGGGATGCATCGTCCACGATTCCTACGAAGCGCTCATCGCGGACGAGAACGTCGACGCAGTCTACATTGGCCTCCCGAACGGGATGCACGAGGCGTGGGCGCTGGCCGCTGCCCGTCGGGGCAAACACGTGCTGTGCGACAAGAGTCTGGCGCTCGACACCGGTGCTGCCCTTCGGATGCGCGAGGCATGTGCCGCGGCCAATGTGCGCCTCATGGAAGGCTTCATGTATCGCCACCACCCGCAGTGGGATCGCGTGCGCGAGCTTGTGGACTCTGGCGCCCTTGGCACCGTGCGCTCCATTCATGCGTGGCTCACGGGCACGGCCAACGACGACGACCACCGCTGGTCCGCAGACCTTGGCGGCGGTGCGTTGTTCGACGTCACAGCCTACGGCATCAACATCGCGCGGCTGATCACCCAAGAGGAGCCTGCACAGATACTGGCCACGGCGGACATGCGCGGCGCCGTGGACCAGAGCTCGCACGTGACCCTTCGGTTTGCTTCTGGCGTGCTCGCCACGGCCGTGGGCAGTCTTTGTGCTGCTGCAAGCCAGGGCGTCGTCATCGTGGGCCACAAGGGCACTCTTCGCGTGACGGCGCCGGTGGTGCCGCACTTCGAGCCGGCGGTTCTCGCTCTCGACACTGGTGGCGGTACCCAGGCGATTCATGTGTCTGGCGCCAACCACTTCCTGCACCAAATCGAGCACTTTTCCGCCTGCGTGCTCGACGCGTCGCGCCCCCTATGGCCAGGCGAAGATGGCGTGGCCAACGTGACCGTGTGCGATGCAGCGCGGCGCGCCTACAAGATCTGACCCACCGCACGGCGAAGCCACTCGAGTCGGACACCGCAAGCTCTACTTCCCGTTCAACGGGGCCACGGTCGAGAGTACCTACACCCGGCAGTAGCCGACACCTACCCCCTCCGCGCGACGCCCCACCGCTGTGCGAGCGCGAGCCCCAAGCTTCCGTGCAAAGCTGCAAAGCCCCTGCTCAAGCCTGTCGGCACGTTCGTCGCGTCGCTCTGGGAAGCTCCTCGGCAAGTCTGTCTTTGTGATGCGCAGTGAAGGAGAGGGGTCATGCGTCGCATGGTTGTCGTTGCGGGGGCCCCGTAGAGCTCTCGGTTGCTTTTTGCGAGAGGCGCGCCGAACGCGGGCGTCGCCAGCGACTCACCGAGCACGACCGCGCCCTTCGCGTCGACCCGTCGAGCCGACCGTCGTCCAAGGCCGCGCGTCACCCTCCGGATACGCGCCCCAGGCGCCCTGGACGCCGCCCGCTCGCGGCACATGTTGTGCCATTTGCTTGAGAATTTCGCAGAATCGCGTGGCAGCAGACTTGCAGTTCGGGACGTCATGAAATCGACGCGCGCTCTGGTGTCCTTCGGCAGTGGCTTCAGCGACTTGCGCTGCCGCTCGTGCTGTTCAGCGCCTTGTCCCAGTGGCACTTCGTGCAAGGTCAGCTTCAGGCCAAACTCGATCACGTGAACCTCTCGAGGCATCAGGCCACGGCCGAGGCAGAGCTCGCCACGGTGGCGCGGACGAAACCGGCGGACGCTGTCGTCCTTTTTCTGGACCCAATGCTGAGGTGGTCTCCGGACTTCGTCTCCTCGCCACATCGACCTGGGCCCCCCCGGACATTCCTGGGGCCTGGGGGCCTGATGGAGGCGCTTGGGCCAGACCGGACCATACCAACGCTCGCGCCGGGGCGCCGGCTCCTCTTCGTCCAGAGCCTGCGGTTCAAAGAAAAGAACGACCCCTTCGACCCGGAGAAGCTCGTGCGCCAAGACCCCGAGCTGTTCGCGATCACCCGAATCGTCGGCGAGTATTCTCAGTTCGTCTGGGTTGAGAAGCTCAAGTAATCACAGTTGCACCTGGGCGACGGGAGGCCCATCGAGATGCCCAACTCCACGCCGCCGGAAATGACCGCAATTCCGAGAATGACCGCGCATGCGATATGGAGGAGAAAGCCAAGCCAGTCACCTTGCGTTGGCTGAAACATCGCGTTGACGACTCCGCCGTCGATGAAGACGGCGAGAGCGCAATCCCTGACCCAGTGAGGATCAGGAAGACGACGACCAGCCACATGCCAATGGCGGGGCGTCTCATCCCCGCATTCTACCCGCCAGCCTCGGCGCCGTCTCGGGTGGAGTGTGGTGCACGTCAACGGCGTTGCGCCAGTTTGCTTGGCGCCGACCAAGGGCGCTTGCGAGCCATGATGCCCGCGATCGCGATCACGCCGGCGACCAACGTGAAAGAACCCGTGGGCGTATCGCTACCCTGCTGCGCGCAACCGCCGCCACCGCCGGCTTGCACCGCGGTGTTGGCCTCGGCGTCGAGCACTTCTGGTGTCACGCACTCGGGGACGGACACATCACCCTCGTTCAAGAACGCGTCGGATGCGCCAACTGCAACAGCGTAGGTTGCGCCGTTGGTGAGCCCGGAGATGAGCGCATTGGCGTACTCGGCTTTGAGGTCCTGCCGTGACAGCTTGCCTTCATCAACGGTCACGCTGCCGTCCCTTCGGACGGTGAAGCCCTCGGCGTTGCACTTGCGGGCGGAGGTCGCGTCCGTTTGGACCGTTCCTGGACCGTAGAAGATCGAAACGATCGGCGCCTCGCTCGCCTCGACTTCACGATTGGTCGTCCAGCGCACCGACACGCTGCGGTCGAGCGGAGTCACATTGACAGAGGAGAGCGCAGGTGGACCGATGGTATCGGCCTCCACGAGAAGCCTCTGGCCTGCAAGAACGTGTGGTCCGCGCAGCAACATCACGGCGACGCTGAACGATCGCCGGTCGACCGTGCCGCACACGTCCGCCCCTGCATTGACGTAGGCTTCGCCGGCGTCGATGGACCTCGACTGCGCGATGATATCGCGAACCTTGAGCCGCATCGATCCGGCGAGAACCAGAGGAATGTTGCCTCTGGAGATCAACCAACAGACGCGCGAGGCGCCGACCCGACTTGACTGCAGCGTGCAGTCCTGGCCGCTGTCGCTGGCCCAAACCTCGACGCTCATGCTCGGGTCGATGCCCGAGAGCGCGTAGGGAATCTCGATCTGTAGGTCCTCGCGGCAATCGCTGAGGCTGATCCCATCGGGGAAGTATTCTTGGGACCGCTTTGTGGACGCGGTCCCGTCGGAACGCTGCCGAACGAGCGTCGCAGGGACTCCGGGGAGAGTGAGGGTCTGGGCTCGCACAGACGACGACGTGGCCAGAGCAACGATGACGATGGCAACGCTGAGAAGAAGGTCTTGCGCGAGCTTTGGGATGGGAAGGCAGATACGCGTCATGCGCGGGGCGTAAGCACGGGATGTGCCAGTGGTGTTTGCTCCCGCGGCGCCAGAAGTTCCCGGGAGCGTGACGCGCGCGCAGACGCGCATGCGCCAACCTGACAGTCTCACGACCTCCGTTTGGAGTACGGCTGCCAACCTGGCAACGGGAGAGGGCTTGGGTGCGCCAACGGGCTTTGGTCCCGCTTTTTCCAGCTCTCGCGCGTGGCCCCATCGCAGGCCTCGAGGAGGTGTTTTCGATATGCGGATTCGGTCTTCGCGTTGACGCCCCGAGCGGTGGACGGCGCTCGCACTGGAACGACCAAGCGACGCGTTTCACCCTCTGCTGGTTGCTTGTCCACTTTGAACCTTGGTAGCCTCGCTGGAGCATGTGCGGCAGCAAGCGCACCTGGATCAGGTTCAAGCCCATTGCCGCAGGCATGGCGATGCTCGCCGCGCTCGCCTACCTGTCCGGTTGCCCGCGCAGCGCCTCGAAAAACAAGGATACCGTTGCGAGACCAGGCGCCGCAGTACCGCTCGATGCGAGCGTTGTGGATGCAAGTCACGCGGGCTCAGAACCCGGACCCCCGCACAATGGCTTCATGGCCTGCTCCTCTCCCGACGGAAAGTACCGAGTCACTCTCCGATTCCCGACCCCCACGAGCAGCATGCCATCTCACGCCGTCGTCTACATCGACGGACAAGCGCCACTGGATTCGGCCGAGACCACAGGCGTGACGATTGGTGGCGCGCCACGGCCCGATAAGCTCACATGTTCATCGGAAGACGATTCGAACGCGTTCTGCTACGTCGCGGGCACGGCCGACTATGGTTACATCGCGAAGGTGTCGCTCGTTGGCGGACGCCGGCGCGTCGAGCTTCTCAAGAACGGCGTCGCGTCCACGTGGCTCGCGAACTTCGATTGCCCCTGAGTCGCCGCGGAGAGCCGCGGCACAGCGCAGGTAGGGCAGGTTCCGGCGAGGCGAACCGGTTCACCGAAGACAGGTCGGCAAGGCGCGGCCGACGACAGCTGTAACATCCGTGTCACGGCATCATCCCGCGGCTAAGCTACTGTGTAACAGACAGTCGATCTCGATGAACGAAGCAGTTGCGTACTCCACTGTGGCGCTGACGGTGACCCTCGCGGTCTCGCAGCCCCGTATTGGGCTTCGCCAGCTTCGGTTCACCCCTGGCATCGCTGCACTGGTCGGCGTGACGTTGCTGTTGCTCGGCGGCCTCTTGCGCTGGGACGATCTCGTCACCTCTGCCCGTGTGCAGTGGCGGCCCTTGCTGGCACTCACCAGCGTGATGGTGATGACCGGTGTCGTGCAAGAGGTGGGCGCCTTCGAGCGACTGGCGCTGCGCATCGAGGCCTACGCGCGCCGCACATCCGCAGCGCGGGCCTTCACGATGGTCTTTGGCGTGTCCGTGGTCACGCCTTCGCTTCTCAACAACGATGCGGCCATCTTGCTGCTCACCCCGCTTGTGGTGGCGGTCACGCGAAGGCTCTACCCCGGTCGCGCAGACGTGACGCAAGCTTTCGCCTTCGTGGTCTTTCTGGCGCCGGGCGTCGCACCGTTCGTCATCTCCAACCCCATGAACATGATCGTGGCCGAGTTCGCCGGCGTCGGCTTCAACGCCTACGCGATGGTCATGGTGCCCATCTCTGCGGTGGGCGCGCTCCTCACTTACGCAATCTTGCGGGTCTACTATCGGCGCTTGTTGGCCA
>JBIKNA010000131.1:0-16404 GCA_044358965.1 Polyangiaceae bacterium | reverse complement strand
AGCAAGAGTCCCAAGTGGTGTTCCTGCCCGTGCCTTGGGAGGCCACCACCTCGTACGGCGGCGGAACCGCCCGCGGGCCCGAGGCCATCTTGCGGGCCAGCCATCAGGTCGATTTGTACGATCTCGAAGTGCTGACGCCCTACCAGAGCAAGCTGCATATGCGCGCATTGCCGGCAGAAGTCTTGGCCTGGAACGAAGAGGGCAAGGCCTTGGCCCAAAAGGTCATCACCGGCGAGGTCACGGGCGCGTCCGAAATCGATGCAATCCTGAACAAGGTCAACGCGCTGTCCGCCAAGGTCAACGCCTTCGTGCACGATGCAACGCAGTCGGTGCTCGGCCAGGGCAAACTCGTCGGCCTGGTCGGTGGCGACCACTCGGTGCCCTTCGGTGCGCTGCAGGCCATCGCCCAGCGCGAAGAGAGCTTCGGCATCCTCCATTTCGACGCCCACTCCGATACCCGCGACGCCTACGAGGGGTTCCAGTTCTCGCATGCGTCGATCATGCACAACGTGCTGACGCAGATCCCCCAGGTGTCGCGTCTGGTGCAGGTGGGCATTCGCGATGTGTGCGAACAAGAGGTGCAGTTCGTGGCCTCGCAGGGCAAACGCGTGCGCGTGTTCCACGACCGCGATCTGGCGCACGCCAAACACGAGGGCATCCCCTTCCGGCACGTAGCCGAGCGCATTGCCTCGACGCTGCCCGACCGCGTCTGGGTCTCCTTCGACATCGACGGCCTGGACCCGCGGTTCTGCCCCCACACGGGCACCCCCGTGCCCGGTGGGCTCGAAATGCGCGAGGCCGTGACGATCTTGCGGGCCCTGGTGCTGGCCAAAAAGACCATCATTGGCTTCGACCTGAACGAAGTGTCGCCGAACCTGGCCGACGAAGACGACGAGTGGGACGCCAACGTGGGCGCCCGTCTGCTCTACAAGATGACAGGATTCATGCTGGCCAGCCACGGCAAGACCAGGCTCTTGCCTCCGGGTGACATCATCGTCTGAGTCCTCGGGGCAGGAGCCAATCGAGCCACTTCCCAATAGACAGTCCGTCGAACGCACAACTGACGGGTTCGTTAGGTGCCACGTGGGTGGCACCAGACCCCGCTCGTGCTAGATCCGCGCGCCCGGCGGGGGCTCGCCGGACACGAGGTTTTGCGATGTCCATGGCAAGTTGGTGGCGGGGTCGGGCGGGCAGTCTTGGGGCATGCGCCCTCATGTCTTTGGGGATCGTGTTGTCGGGCGCGGCCTGCGGCGAGCGCGATGCCGTCAACCGCGTGCAAACCGGCGCGCTGCCCAAGAGCTTCTTCGTCGGCGACAAGCTGGGCGACGCGAGCGACGACCCGGAGTTCTACTTCCGCACCACCGTGGTCGACGTCCCGGCCGGCGCGGGCCCCGAGGGCCTGTTCACCCAGAGCGACTCGCAGCCCACCGTGCGAATGCGCTGGGAGATCACCGAAGACAAGCTCATCGCGCGATTGTCGTACGAGCTCATCAACGACACCGACAAGACCGGGTCGCTGACGCCGCACGGCGACGACCCGCGCAAAGCAAAAGAAGAGCTCGCGCCGCGGCGCACCACCGACGGGCAGATCGTCGCGGCCTTTCGCATCGAAAAGCAGTTCGACGTGCGCCGCGAGTACAACCCGCAGACCGGCGAAGAGTCCAACGTCATCCTCGAGAACGACACGGACCGCCGTTGGTTCGACCGCGAGTTCATCCGTGTGGACTGGTCCAAGAACCTCATCGACAACGCCTACGACCTCGATGCGTTCTCGCAGCTTGGGCTCTATGGCGGCGTGACCTGGAACAACATGTCCTACTACGTGTCGGATCCGGGCAGCCCCGACGCGCCAGTCATCGACATCAAGAGCGGCTACTTCGACGTCACCGCCAAGGCCTTCGCAGCGCCGCAGATGATCCACGACGAAGAGTTCGGCGACTTCCCCGCCTGCTTCTTGTTGTCGTCGTACCCGCAAACCAGCTGCAACACCGCCGAGGTCAAGCTGCGCCTTTCGTTCAAGCGCGTGGTCGACAACGACTACGAGCCCATGGACTTCGACGGCCGCCGCATGGAGATGTTCGGCTACTTCACCAACGATCGCTTCGGCTACGACCGCAGGTACGGCGTGGTGGACGACCGGTGGCACCGCTTTGCCTCGCGCTGGAACGTCTGGGAGAAGTCCCACGCCGAACCGAAAGTGGCCTGCGCCACCGAAGCCACCACGCCCGCCGGTGCCAACCCGCACCGCGACGCCGACCAAAACGGCACCGAAGACGAGTGCGAAAAGGTGGGCCGAGGCTCTCGCTGCGATGAGTTCACGCACGCGTGCACCATCCCGCTGCGTGACCGCAAGGTGAAGCCCATCGTGTGGCACACCAATCGTGGGTTTACGGAGTCGCTCTTCGACGGCTCCAAGAAAGTTGTGCAGCTCTGGAGCGACGCGGTGCGCGTGGGAATCTTGGCCGGTCGCATGGCCGAGTGCCGTCGCACCGGCGAGAGCGGGTGCGACGCCAAGTTCGGTTGGCCCAGTCCCTGGTACGACAACTTCTCGCCGCCGGTGGGCAACGACAGCCCGGCCAAGGTGCCTGCGGTGTTCGTGCTTTGCCACAACCCCGTAGACCCAGCGAAAGACGACCCGGCATGCGGCAAGGAGCCCGTCTCGCCGCGCCTCGGCGATCTTCGCTACAACCTCTTCAGTCTCATCGAGAGCCCACAGGTGAGCTCCCCTTGGGGCATCATGATGGACGCCGAAGACCCGCTCACCGGCGAGAAGATTGCCGGCAGCGTCAACCAGTGGTCCGGGGTGCTCGATCGCGCCGCGGGCTCCGTCACCGACATCATCCAGCTGCTCAACGGCGAGCTTCCGCCCAGCAAGTTCATCGAGGGAGAGAACGTCAGCAACTGGGTCGCCGAGCAGGCCCGGGCCCCCAAAGCCATGACGGCGCAAGAGGTGACCGAGCGCATGACGGCGTTCGACCCGAAGGCCATGGAGAGCTTCCGGACCGGGCCGGCCAAGGCCGACAGCAAACGAGTGCCGGTCGCAGCCAAACACAAGGCCCGCATGAAGGCGCTCTCTGGCGCAGGCCGCCAAGGCGCGGGCAACGCGGCCATTTCTGCGCGCATGACCAAGCTCAAGGGCACCGAAATCGAGGGCAAGCTGCTCAGCAAAGAAATGCTGCAGCTGGCCGGGCTGGACCCCAACGCGCCACTGACCCGCGCGGCCGTCGAGCGGGCCTCGCCGTTCTCGGGCAAGAGCAACCCCCTGCTGCGACGTGCCATGGACAAACACTCGCGCACGGGCCGGGCGCAGCGGCACTCGTGCCGCCGCGAAGGCCCCGACGCCGACAACGTGCTCACCCTGGCGCGCACAGCCCAAAAGCTGTTCGGTGTGGCCGATCCGGGCGACGCCGACGCCATCCGCAAACATCGCGATCAGATCTTCGCCTGGGCCAAAGAGCACTACAGCATCAGCGTGTTCAGCCACGAGTTCGGTCACTCCGTGGGCCTACGGCACAACTTCGCCGGCACCTTCGATTCGCTCAGCTACGACCCCGAATACTGGCAGCTGCGCACCAAGAACGGCACGGTCACCAAGGCGTGTGCGCCGGGCAACACCGACGGCGCGAGCTGCGTCGGTCCGCGCTACAACGACCCGCTCTCGGACGCCGAGCGCGACGGTGGCATCAACCAGTACGCGAGTTCGTCGGTGATGGACTACCCCGGGGATCAGGCCCTGGACATGTTCGTCATCGGCAAATACGACCGCGCAGCCGTGCGTTTTGGCTACGGCGGCACCGTCGACGTGTGGGCCGATGCGGGCATGAGCGTGCAAGGCAGCGGCGACGGCCAGCGCAAGGCCTACGAGGCCCTGGCCTTCTCCGACTCCTTGGGCTTGTTCGGGATATTCCAGTTCCCGCAGCCAAACGGTGCAGACTACAAGTACATGCACTACTCGCAGTACGCCTCGGAGTTCGGCCTCATTCGCGAGTGTGTGTCGGACGATGCCTCGCCGGTGGGATCGCGCTGCGCGCAGCCACCGCTCGACGTGGTGGACTACCGGGACATGACGGACTTCGTCTCGGACCCGCTGTACCCGGACTACACCACGTCACGCAAAGGGGTCGATTCGCAAGGGCGCGTGCGCCGGGGCTACATGTTCTCGTCCGACGAGTTCTCGGACTCGGGCAACGTGCCGAGCTTCTCCTACGACGCCGGCGCCGACCCCTACGAGCAGGTTCGCTTTCTGGAGCAAGCCTACGAGAACCGGTACCTGACCGACGCCTTCCGACGCAACCGCACCACGTTCAACTCCGAATCCGTGGTGTACCGCGTGCAGTCGCACTACCTGGACGCCATCCAGAACATCAGCAAGACCTTTGGCTTTGGCATGGTGCTCGACGGCGCCGACGCCAGCACGGCCCCGGCAGACCTGCTCTCGGACGGCAACTATGGCCCGCTGGCCATGGCGAGCACCGTGGGCATGGAGCTCTTCACTCGGGCGCTCACCCGCCCGGAGCCCGGCGCCTACTGCTCGACGGCGCTCGAGAACTGTCCCAACGTGCGCCCCTTTGGTCTCGAAGACGACATCTTTGCGGCAGACCCAGTGAAGGTTCAAAACGGCAACTACGCCTTCACCGTGCCCCTGGGCGTGGGCCGCTACGTGCACAACGACTTCGACTACAGCCAGGGCTATTGGTGGGGCGACTACCAAAAGCAGGTCGGCTCGTACTACGACAAGATCTGGGCCCTGTACTATCTGAGCGAGGCCTTCGATACGTTCATCGCCAACTCCCGCGAAGACTTCGTGGATGGGCGCTACAAGAACGTCAACTTCGCCACGGTGTACCCCGTGCAGATGCAACGCCTCTACGCGTCGCTGCTCACCGGCGACATCATGACCTACGCTCCGTGGACGGAGACAAGCGGCGGCGGCGCCCCCAACGCAGACGTCAAGTACCCGCCGTGGCGCAACCTTGCGCCGCTGACGGGCAAGTTCACCAGCGCCAAGGTCATGGACCCATCGTGGGGCTTTGGCGAGCAGCTCTACGCCATGGTGTGGGGCACCATGCTGCTTCCCACCAGCTGGCAAGACACCTTCATCAACGACGCGCGCATCGTGTCCCGGGCCGGCGAAGCTGTGACCTGGCCCGCCGCGGAGACCTACACCTTCATCGACCCGGCCACGGGCATCACCTACCGCGCGCGCAGCACCGGCGTCGAACAAGTGTTCGGCGTCGAGCACGAAAAGAGCGTCGGCGCGCGCATGCTGGAGTGGGCCAACACCTTGGTGCTCGAAGCCTACCTCGTCGACGTCGACGCCCAAGGCTTCTACAAGTTCAACGCTGACGGCACGCCCAAGCTCACACTCAAAGACGGCAAGCCCCAGCCAAACCCCGATTTTCCAGGCAGCGACGCTGCGCTCAAGCGCTACGTCGTCAACATCGAGATCATGCGCCAGCTGGTCTCCACCTTCGTGCGCCCGCTCGACACCTCGGCGCAGTAACGCAACAAAGCCGCTAACGGCTCTCGTAGATCTGCATGCTTGGCAGCTCGAGGGCCGTCAGAAACCCTCCGCGGCCGCAGCCCGTGTCGATGACGGTGACGCACTCGCCCACCCAGGCATCCGTGGGGTCGTCCGGGGTGTAGCTCGACATCTCGGGGGGCAGATGTTCCGTAGGGGTGTGCCCGCACACCACGCGCTTGCCACGGTACTCGCTGTAGAACTTCATGGTGCGCACCCACAAGAGCAAGGCCTTGTTCTGCGTGAGCATGGGGTGCACGAAGGCGCCGTCTTGCTCCACCAAACCGGCGTGCACGAAGATGGCGTGTTCGTCTTCGTACCAATAGGGCAGCGACTCCATCCACTCGATGGTGCCCGGAGGAAAGAAGCTGCCGTCGCGCATGCGGCCAAGCTCGGCCTCGGTGGCACAATCCTCGGGATGATGCGGCCTGCCCTCGAAACTTCGGAGGGTAGCAAGACACCCGTTGGCCCGCGGGTACACGAAGCTATCCCACTTGTCGCGCACCACGCGGATCCAGCCGTCTTCGTGGTTGCCGCGCAGGGCCACAATGCGAGACTTGATGCGCAGGGGCAGCCGCTCGCGAATGAGCCGGAGCACTTTGGCCGAGTCTTTGCCTCGGTCGACGTAGTCGCCAAGGAGCACGATGGTGTCGTCGGCGGACAGCGCCGGGAGCTTGCGCAAGAGGGCTGCGAGCTCGTCGTAGCCGCCGTGAATGTCTCCGATGGCGAAGGTGCGTCCGGGCAAGGCTCCTCATCCTAGTACCTCGACACCGGGAAATCGACCGATTGCCGCGGTCTCCGACGCCGATCTCGAACGCGGTGCGCTTCGCCGCTCCTCGAATATGCGCTGCATGTCCTTCGTCGCGCCGCGTTCGATCTCGTCGCCGGATCCTCGCGCCAATCAATCCATTTCCCAGTGTCGAGGTACTAGCAGTTCTCTAGGCTCGGCCGTCACACTCGCTTGTGGTAGAGCCGTCGCCGCCGTGGCAACCACCCGTATCGAATGGCTCCGGGCAGAACCCTTCACGCTCGTCATGTCGTCGGGGTTCTTTGCGTTCTTTGCGCACACCGGCATGCTCCAAGCGCTCCTGCAATCGGGCGCGCGGCCCCAAGCCCTGGCGGGGTCCAGCGCCGGCGCGCTGGTTGGCGGCGCATATGCCGCCGGTCTTCTTCCGGACCAGCTGGCGCAAGAGCTGCTCGCCCTCGACCGTAGCCAGTTCTGGGACCCGGCGCCGGGCTTGGGCTTGCTGCGGGGCCGCTTGTTCGCCCAAGGTCTCGAGCGATTGCTGCCCGTGCGCAACATCGAAGACACCGAGCTCCCGATGGCCATATCGGTCTTCGACATGCTCACGCGCAAGACGCGGGTACGAACACGCGGCTCCTTGGCCGATGCCATTCGGGCTTCCTGCGCCGTGCCCGGGCTCTTTCACCCGGTGTGGCTCGATGGTCGACCGCATTGGGACGGCGGCATCTTGGATCGTCCGGGCCTCGAGGGGGTAACGCCAGGGACCCGAACGCTGTTCCATCACATCGAGTCCAAGTCCCCCTGGCGCAAGTTCGACCCCCAGTTCGACAACCTGCCGTCGCGCCCCAACATGCTCACCATGACGCTGGGCGAGCTGCCGCGCTCGGGCCCCTTCAAGCTCGACGTCGGCCGCAAGGCCATCGATCTGGCGCGGGAGCGCGCGCTCCGATGGCTCGCGAGCCCGTTGCCCTAGGCCAGCGTTGCAGCGATGACCGACTCGAACAGCGCGCGCGCGCTCGGCACCGAAAAGCCTCGTTGGTTGGGCCAGCTCTTGGCAAAGAGTGGCCGGAACGACGCTTGGGCGACGGCGATGCGACCGGGTTCGGCCTGAGCCATGGCCGCCAGAGGCCCGGCAAGCGAGAGCCGCGCCAGTGAAGGCAGCGCATTGTAGCCCACCAGCGGCACGGACATGGCCGCGGCGCTCTGCAACACCTGCGCCTCGGACAGCTCGGTCGTTGCATCATGCACAATCACGCTCACGCCGGCGATCTCTTGGGCACGCGCAGCCACAAAACCCTCGGCCCACGCCAGAAACGGCGCAGCGTCGGCATAGTGCGCGTGGCTTTGGTAGCCGCCCACGGAAGCCCCCGGCGACGCAGACACCTGCGAAAGCAGGCCCCGCGGCAGCCTCGAAAAGAGGCCGACAGACAGCTGCTCGGGGGTGACATCGGGCAACACCCCGAAGGGAGCCCCGGGCAGATCGACAAGGCGCGACAGGCTCTGAAACTCCGAGGCGCCGCCGAAGGGTGAGGCCTGCTCGACCAACTTGGTGATGCGTTCGCTGCGTAGCTCCGCATCGAGCGCCGCAACGAACGCGTCGCGCTGGAGCCAGCGGGCGTGCATGAGCAAAACCAGTGGGCCCGACGTACCGAGGCAGACACCACGCGCGAGCTCGGAAGCGATGTTGCGCGCGTAGAATGCGATGTCCCGTGCGGAGTACGGTCCGGGCACCAAGAGCACGACCCACGCCCCGAGGGCTGCGTCCACTTCGTTGTGCGTGACCCCCAAGATGCCCTGGGCGCGCAGCGGCTCCGTGAGCGCTTGGAGCCAAGGAGGCAACGTCTGATCGAGGTCTGCGGAGCCCCCGCGGAGCAGCGCCCGAGCAATCAGAGGCTCCGCCAGCGCAAATGGGTTCCCGGCGGACATGGGGAGCTGGACGCGCTCTGGACCGGGCAGTGTCAGCGGGAGGCCGGCGTCGGTCTCGGCCTTGCCCCCTTGCACGAAGAGATGCAAGATCCTGTGCGCTCGCGACAGGGGCGCGGGGTCGGCCTTGATGTGGACCCGAGGCATGGGCCAATCGCGGCGCGACCGCTGCGTTGGCGCGCTCCGCAGCGCGAGTTTGGTGCGAAGCAACGACGCCGCCAGCGCAACGGGCCCCTGCATCCACATGGCCGTGCGGAGCACACCGTCGTCTGCGACGCCTTGGCTACGGCCCCAATCGTCGCACCAATCGGCCGCGACACCGCGCAGGGCCGCGGCAACTTCGCCAAGGACCCGACGACGGGTCTCCACGTCGGCATCGGCCCAGCGCTCCCGGGCCGAAGACGCGACGCGCAGGTCGAGCTCCGTGCGCGCAAGCTCGCGGGGGGCGGCGGCGAGGTCATCGGACATGCGCTCCAGCCTACACTGCCTTTGGGGATCTTTCGCCAAGGGGAACGCCGCCGGGGCACGATGCGCTAGTGTGCGTACGGTGGCCGCAGCGATGATCCTGGATGGTGCCATGGGCACGGAGCTTGGCTTTCGCGGCGCTCCCCTTTCGTCATCGTCTTGGAGCGCCGCGGCGCTCGGAACGCACCCGGAGCTGGTTGCCCAGATACACACGGAGTATGCGCGCGCCGGAGCGACGGTTCACACGGCCAACACCTTCCGCGTGCAGCCCCACGTGCTCGGCGCCCACTTCGAACGCGTCGTCACGCAGGCCGTGGCGCTCGCACGCAAGGCCGTCCCCAAAGACCACCGCGTGCTGGGCAGCATGGCCCCGGTGCGCGACTGCTACCGGCCGGACCTGGCGCCCGAAGACAAGGTGGCGCGAGAGGTGCACGAAGCCATGGCCCAGGCGATGTTTGCCGCCGGCGTCGACGGCGTACTCTGCGAAACCTTCGCATGCCCCAGGGAGGCATTGGTGGCCATCGGCGCTGCGCGCACTTTGGGCTTGAGCGTCTGGGCAGGCCTCACCGCAGGTCCAGACGGCAGCTTGCTGTCTCCTGCAGAGCTCGCCCGCGCCGCAGAACGATGCGCCCGCGCAGGTGCCGCATTGGTGTTTGCAAACTGCATTGACTACCGCCTTTGCCTCCCCTACGCCGAGGCGCTACGTGCGGTGGGCGTGCCCTTCGGCATCTACGCGAACGCGGGCGTTTCGGCTTCGGGGGAGTTGGCCCCGGCGTCGATCTCTGCCGCCGCGGCGTACGCGCAGGCGGCGCTTCATTGGCGCGAGGCCGGAGCGCTTGCATTGGGTGGCTGCTGCGGCACGGGACCTCTGCACATCGAGCACCTGGCAGAGCTGTGAGCCGCCAGGTGCCAGCGGGGCACGCGCTACAGCACCCCCGACGCCACTTTGTCGAAGAAGGCGTCCACCGCAGCAAAGAGCTTGGTATTGCCATCTTGCGTGTAGGTCGCGAGCTTGGCCTGGTACTCCGGGAGCTTGCGCACGAAGGCTTGGACGATGGCCGGATCGCGCAGAGACTCGGCGAACATGCCATAGCCAAGGCGCTCCAGATACCGAGCGTTCATGACCTGCTCGAACTGACGTTCGAGCGGCACCGCGAGCATGGGTTTGCGCAGGTAGACGGCCTCGCCCATGGTGGTAAAGCCGCCACCGGCAATGACGCCAGCGGCGCTGGCCAGGTCGTCGATGAAGCCCTGCTCGCTGAAGGGCCGGTAGCGCAGGGTGCCCTCTACCTGCTCCTCGGTGATGTTGCGCCGCATGCCGTAGATGCGGCACGGAACACCGGTGGCCGCCAGCGTCTGCGCCAAGCCTTCGTTGCCCTCGCCCGTTTGGTACACGAGCAGGTGGTCGCCAGACACCGGCTTGGCAGCCAAGATTTCCGGGCGCAAAATCGGAGGAAACAGCCTGGTCTTGCCTCGGCGCACCTCGGGCTCGAAGAACGACGTGATGAAGTACTCTTCGCAGAAGGGCAGCTTGGTCTTGATGAAGGCCCGGGTAAGCTGGAACTCGGTCTGGTAGCCATCGAGGATGGCGTCGTCGTGGGTGCAGCGGTTGATGATCTGCATGTTGTCGATGGACAGGATGGGGATCCGGTGCATCTGCCCATACAGGTACGTCCAAGACTCGAAGTCGCTGATGACCACGTCGGGTTTGAACTCGCGAAGCAAGTCAAAGTACGCCGCGATGTTCTTGGGCAGGCCCGTGGCGCCCGTGAGCACATTGCTCCAGAGCGTTTTTCCGAGCCTCACGCGGTTCTCGTCGTAGATCATGTGCAGACCGTGGATGCGATTGACCCCCTCGAAGCGCTTCTTCAAGAAGTCCGTGGCCCGACCCGATGCCATGATCGAAACTTGATGCCCGCTCTGCACCAAGTGGTCGAGCACAACCCGAGACCTCATCGCGTGCCCCATGCCCTCGCCAACCACGCCGTACAAGACCTTCATGGCCGCTGAGCATAACCGAGCCGGGCGTGTGTACGTCGAGATGATCCCACCCGAGGAATTCGCCCGGGGGCCGGGCCCAGGCCTTCTCGAGCGCTTCGGCCTCGAAGCCGTCTTGGCAGTGCGTCCCTGGGATCTGTCTGCGCTGCCCCAGGTGCTCCGTGGCCTGCGCGACACCGGCGTCCGTACCTCGCTATGGCCCATGCTCGCCAACGAAGACGGTCGCTGGGCGAGCTCGTCCAATGGCGAAGCCTTTGCAAGTTTCGCCAGGCAGGTGTTGGACATCGCAGATCAGGCCGATCACGCCCCGGAGCACGGGGATCTATTCGTCGACTTCGAGCCGCGGTACGCCGCCGTCCAGCAAGCCGCGCAGGGAGTCCGCGGCCTCTTTCGTCCTCCGCGTGCTTCGCCGCGCGTGGACCACGAGCGCGGGGCGCAGGCGCTGCAACACCTCGTGCAGGCAACCGAGAGCAGTGGCCGACAAGTGGTGGCCGCCGTGGTGCCCGTGGTGGCCTTTGGTCTTCGCTACGCCAGGCTCTTGCGCACGCCCCCCGGGGCGCTTGCGGCGTGCAGCCAAATCGACGCGATGGGCTACACCTCGATGTTCGAAGGGTGGTCCCGCGGCACGCTGGGCCGGTCCCACGCCCGAAGGTTGCTCTTCGACGTGGCCACGCGGCTCGTTGCGGCACATGGGCCCCGCGCCGCACTCTCGCTGGGCACCGTTGGCACCGGCGCGCTCGTCAACGAGCCCTGTTATCGCTCCGCGCACGAGCTCCGCGAAGACGTGGCCATCGCCCGCGCAGCTGGCATCGGCACTCTGTCTCTGTTCGAGCTTCGCGGTGTGCTGGAGCGCGGGCGGCCAGAGGCGTGGCTCGAGGCCTTTGCCAGCACCGAGCCCGCGGCGGCGCCCCCCGAGGAAGGGCGACGTACTCGCTTGCTCACCCGCGCGCTCGACACATTTGGGTAGTCACGGGCCTTACTCTCGCCTACAGCTCCCGACCCAAGTCGCTCCGGATTCCACTGAGGGCGGATTTCCTGGCCGTCTCCAGTGACGCTCTCGTGATCGGCGCACCACCTGGGAGGTTACAGATCGTGTCTAGTTTCGCCTGGTTTGAGGGGACTCAGGTGCCTGCTCCGGGAGCGCTCGAGGCACATAACACCGCTTCGGGCTCAACACCTTGGGCTTAGACAATATGAGGGTCGGGTTTCCATGAAACGTATTGGTTCCTTGTTCGGCGCAGCGCTCTTCCTCCCCGCGCTCATGGCCTGCCAAAGTTCTCCTTCCGTCGCCGAGCCGGTTGGTCAAACGGCGCAGAAGGTCATCGGCGGCGTGAACTCCACCGCCGACCAAGACGAGGTCGTGTTGCTCGTCAACTTCGATCCGGGTTCCGGCGGCGTTGGCCAGTGCACGGGCAGCCTCATCGCCCCGAACCTGGTTCTCACCGCGCGGCACTGCGTTGCCAAGACCGACGAGGGCGCCGCCTGCGATGCCGATGGCAACCCCATCGGCAACTCGGCCAAGGTCTACAGCGACAAAGACCCCAAGACCATCTACGTGTTCACCGGCCCCAAGCGCCCGGACTTCGGGCCCCGGACCCAGCCCAATGGCCAGGGCGCGCGGCTCTTCACGAGCGGCGCCAAGACCATGTGCAACAACGACATTGCGCTGATCTTGCTCAAGGAGCCCATCGAAGGCGCCAAGCTGGCCAAGCTCCGCCTCGACTCCGAGGCCGAGAAAGAAGAAGAAGTCACCGTCGTGGGATGGGGCATCACGGACAAGACCGACTCGCCCAACACGCGGCAGACCCGCGAGGGCATCAAGATCGTCGATGTGGGCCCGTCCAAGAACTCCGCCGCCAACGAGTTCATCGTCGGCGAGTCCATTTGCTCGGGTGACTCTGGCGGGCCGGCCCTGTCGAGCAAAGGCGCCATTCTGGGCGTCGTGTCCCGGGGCGGCAACGGCACCGGAGCCACCGGCGCCGGAGCCTGCGAAGGCGCCGCGTACAACATCTACACCAAGGTCTCCACCTTCAAGGAACTCATCCTCGAAGCCCTCACCGAGGCCGGTGCCGAGCCGTGGCTCGAAGATGGTCCCGATCCGCGCCTCGCCAAGTTTGGTGCAGAGTGCACCGATGGCGCAGAGTGCCGGTCGTCCATTTGCAACCTGAGCGCTGGGGCCGGAACCTGCACCTCGTCGTGCGACGAAGAGACTCCGTGTCCCGACGGGTACGTCTGCGACACCAACGCGCAGTGCGTGGTCAAGCCCGCAGCCACCAGCAGCGGCAACGGCGCGGCCCCGGGCGGGTCCTCGTCCAGCAGCTCTTCGGGTTGCGCGCAATCCGGCGGCGGCACTGGCTCGTCGTCGTCGCTAGGATTCGTCGCCCTCGGGCTCGTCGCGGTGCTCGGCGGGCTCGGTCGTCGGCGCCGGGCTTCGTAGCTCGCCGGCGCGCAGCCGGTTCGCGCTCTCCAGAGCCTGGGCCAGTGCCTCTCGGGGCACCGAGCCCAGGCGCGCCGAGGCCTGGGCCACCCGCTCCATGGCGCTGCCCATGGACGCGGCCACGGTTCGGAACAACTCGAAGAGCGTGCCCTGGCTGACGGTGCTGCCCAAGTCCACATCGTAGAGAGTGGCGCCATCTTGGGTTTGCTGGGGCTTGGCGCCAGCCACCTCGAGGATGGCCTTCACTGGTGCATTGTCGGCGAGGACCTCTGCACGAAAGTGCCGCACCCCGAGGCGCCGGGCCACGCGCGCGAGCTCTGTGAGCAGGTGTCGCCCAACCCCCTGCCCCTGGAAGGCATCCACCACGGTGACCGCCGCCTCGGCCACCTTCGGGTCTTCGCTGGTCCGAATGAAGCGCGCCACACCGATGCCTTGCTCGGATTTGAGATCGGGCGACTCGATGACAGCGACCAGCGCCACATGATTGCGCTGATCGACCTCGGTCAGGTATCGAAGGGTGGCCTCGGACGGTTCGGTGACCACGCCATGGAAACGACGGCGTCGGGTCTCTTCGCTAAGCGAATGGAACGCCCGGGCGAGTTCGGCCTTGTCTTCGGCGGTAATGGGGCGGATGAGCACCGTCTGGCCGTTCTTGAGCGCACGCCGAAGCTCAAAGCCCTCGGGGAACGAGTCAAGACTGCCGGCGTCTGCGCCACCTTCGTCAACCTCTTCCACGGGGCAATTCTCTAGCACACTCGCAGTTTTCCTCGTGGGACAGCGACAGGCCGTGCATGATCATCGCGCCGCCGTGCTGCGCAAGCTCCAAGAAAGCCTCCGTCACTTCCGCAAGACCGCCGAGCTCGTGCTGCGGGCTTCGCGCCCGCAGGCGCTCTCCTATTTGGCCCTCACGCTGGCCACAAGCGGCTTGCCTTTGGGCATTGCCTTCGTGGGCAAACACATCATCGATGCTGTGGTGGCCGGCGACAAACGTCTGGCCGTGCGTTTGGTGCTGCTGGAGTTGGCCCTGGTGGTGGCCCAGGCCTCGCTGGGAAAGGCACTTTTTGCGCTGCGACAGATGTTGGGCGCGCGCTTGGGCATCACCATCAACGTGGCCATCCTAGAGAAGGCGCAGCGGCTCACGCTGTCGCACTTCGAAGACTCAGAGTTCTACGACAGGCTGACGCGGGCCCGGCGCGAAGCATCGTCACGCCCGCTGTCTTTGGTGACGGACGCGCTGTCTTTTGCGCAGAACGTGCTCACCTTGGCGGGCTACTTGTTGGTGCTGTTGTCGTTTAGCGGCTGGGCCGCCTTGGGTCTGCTCGCGGCCACCGTGCCCGCCACCATCGCCGAGTCGCGCTTCGCCAAGCAGGGCTTCCGACTTCGCAACTTCCGATCGCCCGAGACCCGTCGGCTGTTCTATCTGGAGTCGCTGTTGGCCAGCGACGAGCACCAAAAAGAGCTCAAGCTGTTTGGCACCGCAGACTTGTTCTTGGGTCGCTACAAGGAGCTGAGCGAAAAGGCCTACGACGACGACAAGAAGCTCTCCATCAAGAAGGCCGCGGTGACCCAGGCCCTGGCCACCTTGGCCACGCTGTCGCTGTACGCTACCTACGCCGTGGTGGCGTGGCAGTGCGCCCAAGGCAAGATCACCCTGGGCGCCATGACGCTGTACGTGCTGTCGTTTCGCCAGGGCCAAGGGTCCTTTGCCGGAGCGCTTTCGGCCATTGGGTCCATGTACGAGCACAACCTTTACATGTCGAACCTGTTCTCGTTCTTCGCCATCGAAGAGCCCGTCCGTGCGGCCCTGCCGCCGGGCGCAACTGCAGCCGCAGCCTGGACCAGTGTGCCGCGCATCGTGTTCGAGGACGTGACCTTTCAGTACCCGGGCAAAGACGCGCCGGCGCTCCGCAACGTGTCGCTCCGCATCGAGCCTGGGCAACGCATCGCGTTGGTGGGCCCCAACGGCGCCGGCAAGACCACGTTGGTCAAGCTGCTGACGCGCCTATACACGCCCACAGCCGGCCGCATCCTGATCGGCGATAGAGATCTGCAAACGCTACGCGACGATGAGGTGCGAGAGCTGTTCGGCGTGGTGTTCCAAGACTTCGGGCAATACCAGCTGCTGCTGCGCGAAAACGTGGGCGTGGGCAGCGTGGAGCACATGGACGACGTGGAGCGGGTCGAACGCGCGCTCACCCGCGGCGGCGGCGCCGAGCTGTCCAAGAGCCTGGCCGGTGGGCTCGATGCGCCTCTTGGTCGATGGTTCAAAGATGGCGTCGAGCTATCCGGCGGCCAGTGGCAGCGCATCGCGCTGTCCCGCGCCTTCATGCGCGAGCAGGCCAAGGTGCTGGTGCTCGACGAGCCCACGGCGGCGCTCGACGCCGAGGCAGAACACGCCATCTTCGAACGCTTCCAAGAGCTAGCCACCGGGCGCACGACGTTCGTCGTGTCGCATCGATTTGCAACCGTGCGCAAAGCCGACCGGATCTTGGTCATCGAGGGCGGCGCCGTCTCGGAAGATGGACCGCACGACGCGCTGCTCGCCAACGGGAAGCTTTACGCCAAGTTGTTCGCCCTCCAGGCCGAAGGCTACAAGTAGCGCGGCGGGCCTGGGCCGGTCTTCCACCACTGGTCTTGGTGGCCTTGGCCCGTGCGGGCTCACTTCTTGCGGATCAGTGACTGGAACTTGGAGCCTGCAGCGGCGCAGACCAGCACCACCTCGTTGATGACCGAATCGGGGACATCGAGTGGGTCGGGGATGCACGCGTAGATCAGGTTGATGACACGCTTGCCCACGACGATGGGAGCAACGAGCACTTCCGTAGGGGGCTCCACCCCCATGTGGGTCCAGATCCCGCGCTCGGCCATGGTGCCCGAAGACACCGGGGGCCCCCGGAAGGTCTGTGGGTGCGAGAGTACGGGGCGGAGCGAGCTATCTTCGTCGAGGGCAACGATGAGAGCTTCGAGGCTCTTCGGGTCGAGGCTCCGAGGATCGAGCCCGGGGGCGAAGCCGAGCCAGGCAGAGGCGCTGTCGTTGCGGACCACGAACACGATGGCCGCGGGAAAGCGTCCTCGAAGGAATGCCGAGAGGGCGGCGCCGATGTCGTCCTTGTTGGCGGCATGGGCGATGCGGCGCATCGCGTCGGCGGCGGTGATGCGGGGGGCGGGCTCGGGTGCGGGCTCGGGTGCGGGTGCGGGTGCGGGCTCGGGGGCGGGCTCGGGTGCGGGTGCGGGTGCGGGCTCGGGGGTCGCCTCGACGGGGGTTGGGTCTGTGGATGGGGCGACGGGGGGGTTGGAGAGGGTGGCGGGGGCGGC
>JBIKNA010000510.1:0-5020 GCA_044358965.1 Polyangiaceae bacterium | reverse complement strand
ATCGAGCACCACGGCGTTGTCGTCGGCGCGGCCGAGCGTCAGCGTGCAAGGCGGCGAAGGAAGCGGGAGCGTGCGTGTGGTGCCCCCGCAAGCCACCACCAGCGAAAGGCCCGAGGGTGAGGCCGGGTCGACTCCAGCGTTTGCAGTCTCGGCGTCGGAACTCACGGTCCCAAAACTCTACTTCGGATGCCAAAGAAACGGGCGAGTGTGTTTTCATCATATGACGTGGACGCCTTGGACGTTGGAACCGTGCTCGGGGGGCGCTTCCGGCTGGAACGCAAGCTCGGAGAAGGCGGCATGGGCGCCGTGTACGCCGCCGCGGACTTGCGCCTCCGGCGGCCCGTGGCGGTCAAGCTCCTGCGGGCCGACCTCGCACCCGACGCCGAGACCTCCTCGCGCTTCGAGCTCGAGGCCCGCGCCATCAGCACTCTGGGGCACCCGCACATTGGCGTGCTCTTCGACTTCCACTCCGCGGCCGATCCGGTGCCCTTCTTGGTGCTCGAGCTCATCGATGGCCCCTCGCTCCATCAGGCCATGCGGCAGGCGCCACGCTTCACACTCCCGCGCGCCCTACACATCGCGCTCCAGATGCTCTCGGGCGTTGCCGCAGCGCACGACGCAGGCGTCATTCATCGCGACATCAAGCCCTCTAACGTCATGCTCGTGCAAAGCGGCGGGGTGCCAGATCTCGTGCGCATCGTCGATTTTGGCATCGCGCGCATGACCGAGACCATCACCCGGCGTCATCAGACGTCGGATGGGCAAATCATCGGCACGCCGGCGTACATGTCGCCGGAGCAAGCGATGGGCATGGCTGCCCATCCGGGCATCGATGTCTATGCAACGGCGCTTTGCCTCTACGAGATGTTGGCGGGCCAGTGTCCTTTCTCCATGGGCAACGCCGTATTGAGCCTCGCTGCAGTGCGAGACCTGACTCCGCCGCCGCTTCGGGCGCTGCGCCCGGATCTCCCGCAGGAGCTGTCGGACCTGGTTGCCCGCGAGCTGTCCAAAAACCCGGCGCAGCGCGTTGGCAACGCCATGCGGCTCGCCTCGATGCTCAAGCGCTTTCGCGCCCCGTCGGGGGCGCTGATGGTCCGCGGTCCAGGGCCCGGATCGCTTGCGCCTCCCGCGACGGTGTCGACACTCTCGGCGCCGCCCCCGTCCGTGGCCGTTTCCAGCACCGCGCTGGCCCCGCATGCAGGCTTTGGTGTTTCAGCGCCTCCGCCCGCGCCGTACCCAGTCCTCGCGCCGGTGCCGGTGGCTGTGCACCGGACGCCCGCGTGGGTTGGCGGGCTCGTGGGAGCGCTCTTGGTGACGGTGCTGGGACTTCTCGCGGTGGTTGCTTTCTTCGTGTTCCCAGCGCGGTTCGGACTGTCCGTGTCGCCCAGCGCCAGCGCGGGTCATCTGCGGCCCTGCTTCTGCCTTCGTCTTCCGTGTCGCCCACCAGCGTCGCCAGTTCGCCGCGCCCTTCGGAGAGCGCGCAACTTCCCACCGCGCCGTCGGCGGCCCCGCGTGTGCCCAACGCCAGCCTGCCGCGCGCTGACGCCGGAGCGTCGTCTGCAGCAACGGGAGGCAAGCCCAGTTGTCTGTGCATCCCGACATTCAGCAAAGAGGGCTACTATTCGCTTTGCCGCGTTCGGGAGACCACCAGCTTCTGCAGGTGCCTCATGGCCTGCGCAGTGCCCATGACCGTCGACGCGAACAAGAACTACGTTTGTCCACCCGGCAAGTCGCTCGAAACGTGGGCCGACCGACCTGGCGCAAGCGAGGGCGCTACGTGCTCGGGATTCAACGGAACCGACCCGATCAACCGCAAGTGGGAATGCAAGGCGTGCCCTGGTGAAGGCCTGTGGTACGCGGGCACCGAGGGCCAGCCGTGCAGCGGCACGCACAACGAGAGTGGCAACCGGTACGACGGCAAGCTCTCTTGTGGACGCCGAAGCCCCGACCGATGAACGAGAGCGCCCGCGCGCGCGGAACCACACGGCACGTCACGCGAACAGCCGCAGCGGCTCGCCCTGCACGTGCTCCACGAAGCTCTGGAGCGTGATGCGTGTGCCATCGGCAAAGCCGCGCACGGCGTGGGGCCGCCCGGCGTTGATGATCACGAGGTCGCCCGGTTCGATGGTGATGACGTGTGGGGCCGGCAACCGCCGCCAGAGTTCTTGCTGGGTGTGCTCCCGGTGCTCCGGGTCGAAGGCGTGGCCCAGGTACTTCTCGAGAACCGGACCTTGGATGGGGCCTGGGTCCACACCCCAGACGCACAGCTCGCCGCCTTGGCTCGGGGTTCGAAGGTACACGTTGGCGCTAAACAGGCCGTGCTCGCGCGAAATGCGCACCGGTGCGTCGACATGCACGATGCCACGCTCGCGGGTGCTTTGGCCCACGAGGCCATCGGGGCGCATCAAGCGTCCGAGCCCCACCAACATCTTGCGCCGGTAGGTTTCGTCCACGCGCAACGTGGCACCGGGGTTCCACAGCTCGTCGAGCTCGAGGCGCAGTTTGTCGACCGGGGCCAAGCGTCCGCCGGCCGCAGCGCGGATCTTGTGGATGGTGGGCAGCGCCTCGGCAAAGTACGCCACACATCGCTCGCGCGATTGGTCGATGGCGTTGACCGGTAAGCCCACGCCGTAGAACATGTCGGACAAATCGGTCTTGCCTGTGGACGCCTGCTCCCACTTTTCGAATGTGCAGGTTGCAGACATCCAATCGGCGATGGCCTGGCAGGTGGCCGCGTCGGCAAAGCCAGGCACCCGAAGTGCGCAGATCTCGTTCCGGAACATGCGACCCAGACAATCGGTCGACAGCGCTGCGGCCACCTCGACCCGCGAGCCATCGCTGGCGATGTTCTCGGACAATGCCTGGCCAAGCTGTGCGATCAACGTCTGGGCACTGCGTGCCACGCGATGGCGCAACGGAGGCCCACCGCGGCGCTCCCGCACCTGTGCATCGTACAAGCGTCCGATCTCGTCCGCGTCGCCGGGGGACCTGGGGCCGCTCATGCCCGCGAGTCTACCAATGCCGGACCTCGGGCACGAGGGCTCTCGCGTGACCGCACGAGGGGGGATCGTGTCGGCCCTCGCAGAGACGTAGGGTCGCCGGCGATGGCAAGCTCTCGTTGTTTGGTTGGCGCAACGGCTCTGCCCAAAGGCCCCGCCAATGCCGTGGCCCCGTGCGTGGTACCCTTGGTTTCATGCCCACGCCTCGGCGATGGTGGCCCCTGGTAACCGATGTCTGCGTCGCGCTGTTCGTCGTGCTCTACATCGTGGCCGCGTGGCTCTACCCGGGCGGCACCCGCGTGGACCCGGCGCACAACGGATTCAGTCTCGCGCAGAGCTACACCTGCGATCTGTTCGAAGCGCGCGGCTACGGCGGGCGCAGCAATCCCGGCCGGCCCGTGGCGCTGGCTGCGGCGGCGGTCTTGGCTTTCGGGCTCGCGGTGCTGTGGTGGCGTGTGCCCAGCCTCACGCCCGAGGCCAGGCGCCGTCGGCACGTCGTACGCGCGGCCGGCGTTGCATCCGGCGTCTTTGCGCCGCTGGTGGCCACCAGCCTTCACGATCTCGTGATCAACGGCGCGGGACTGCTGGCGTTCGTGGCCTTCGCCACGACCATGTCGGCCTATGGCCGTCGCGCGGGCCCCGGGCTTGTGGCGCTGGCAGCCTTGGCCTGTGCGTTTGCGGGCCTCACGTTCTTCATCTGGAAGAGCCGCGTGGGCGTGCTCTACCTGCCCGGCGTGCAAAAAGTCTTCGTGCTGCTGTTTCTGGGCTGGGTTCTGGCCATGTCCCGTCGCCTGCGCCAAGTGAGCGCCGCAGGGACCTGAGCTGCCAGCAGCGCGCGAACACCCGGCGCTTTCCGGCACCTTGCGACCGAAGGGCGGCGCTGCCTAGCGCTTGCTCTCCAGCTCTCGGACGCGCGCTTCGAGCTCATCGATGCGATTGGACATGCGCTTGAGCTCTTGCTCGAGCTGCGGCCGGGGCAAGATGCCGCCCGGCAGTGCAGCCTTCACGCGCTCGTCGATGCGATTCTGCCAGTCTTCGAAGGTGCCCTTGGCTTGGTCCACCAAGCTGGGTTTGCCCGGGGCCACGCTCTCGACCTTTTCTTCTTTGGGGGGCTCCGTTGCGGCCTTCGGGGGCTCAGAGCTGCGCGGTTCGGACTTGGGCGCCGGCGGCGCGGTGCCAGGGATCAGCCGGCCAATGGGGCCTTCGCGCAGGTCGCTCAGCACCTTTTCCGTGCGCTGGTGGATGAGCTCTTTGAGCGTCTGCAGCGGTACCGTGCGGCTGTTGGCCTTTTTCTCTTCGTAGATGATCTGCGCGAGCGTGACCTCGGTGAGGTCTTCTTTGGTGTTGTTGTCGATGATCTGCACTTCTTCGCCGCCGCGAACCATCTCGGCGATCTGAAGCAGCGTGACGTAGCGACTGCCTTGCGTGTCGTACAGCTTGCGGTTCGAGTACCGCTTGACGACGCGCGCGGTGCCCTTGGGCGCCTCTTCCTTTGCTGCAGCTTTGGTATCCACCGCTACACTCCGTTTCGCTCGCCCGCTGATCGCGGGGCTGGTACCCCTGGTTTGGTCGCTTGGGCACCCCGGCGCCCCCCCGAGTCTCGAACCTCGTTAAAGATACACAAGAACGTGACGCGCAGCATCATGACGCCCCGGGTCAAATGCAACATACCGTAAATGCAGAGGAAAATGCCCATACAGGGCCCGCGGTGCAGGCCGACGGGGTCGTTTGTCTCCGTGCGCAACGACCGGTGTTGCAGGACGTCAGTCTGCGTATCCCGCAAGGGACCCTGTGCGCCGTGGTGGGGCCCAATGGCGCCGGCAAGAGCTCTTTGGTGCTGGCCCTCAGCGGTGCGCTGCCGCTTGCGAGCGGGCACATCAAACTTTTTGGGCAAGACATTGCCACGCTCGATCGCCGCGCGTGTGCGCGCACCGTGGCCGTGGTGGCCCAGCAAGAAGAGATGCCCGTGGGCTTTTCTGTTCGCGACGTCGTGGCCATGGGGCGTGCACCGCACCAGGGCG
>JBIKNA010000130.1:0-16435 GCA_044358965.1 Polyangiaceae bacterium | reverse complement strand
AAGGGCCAGATGGCCCCTTCGCGGTGCGTGACGTGGGTGACGTGCAAGACCGGGAACGCGTGCTGCTTGGCGTAGTAGCCAAGGTGATCGCCAAAAGGCCCCTCGGGCTTTGTATCGCTCGGGCGCAGGAAGCCGCGGATGCAAAAGTCGGCGTCGGCGTGCACGTGCGGGCCGTTGCCGACCCGCGCCATGCGAACGCTGCGCTTGTTGAGCGCCCCGGCAAACGCGAGCTCTGGCAGGCCCTCGGGCAGCGGCATGACCGCCGCCACCATCATGGACGGCGGGCCGCCCACGAACACGTTGACCGGCAGGTTCTGCCCCTTCTTGATGGCCGCGGCGTGATGCACACCGAGGCCTCGATGGATCTGGTAGTGCAGACCGACCTCGCGATCTGCGATGTAGTCGTTGCCTGCAAGCTGCACGCGATACATGCCCAGGTTCGACGACATGACGCCGGGGCTGTCGGGGTGCTCGCTGTACACCTGAGGCAAGGTGATGAACGGCCCGCCGTCGTCGGGCCAGGAGACCACCTGCGGCAAATCGCGCAGGGCGCAGGCGTGCTGCAACACCTTGGCCCGGGAGGCGAGCACTGGCACCGGCAGCAGATGCACCGCCGCGCCCGGGAGCCCAAGGGCCCGGCGGGCCGTGCGGGCCATGTCTCGCGGGTCGACCTTGGCGTCTACCAAGAGCCGCACGCTCTCGAGGGCGTCGCGAAACAGGAAGCGCACGCGGTCCATGCTGCCAAACAGGTTGGACACCATTGGGAACGCGCATCCTTTGACCCGCTCGAAGTAAATCGCTGGCCCCTGGGCCTGGAACACTCGGCGCTGGATCTCCGCCGCCTCGAGCCTTGCGTCGATCTCGTTGGGAATCCGCAGGATTTGCCCTGTGGTCTCCAAGTCTCGGACGGCCTCGGCGAGGGAACGGTAGCCCATGTGAAGCGAGGGTATAGAGCCTGGGCCCCGGGGCGGCCAGGGCCTTCGACAGTGCCGCCCCAATGTGGGAAGATGGTCTGCTTTTCGAGCGCCGCAAGCGGCCTGCCCTCCTGTCCTTTCCACACCTCGCGAGCCCACCATGTCCGAATCTCTCCCGACCATTGGCCACTGGATCGACGGCAAGAACGTCTTGGGCGAGCACCGCTCCCAAGAGGTGTTCAACCCCGCTTCTGGTTCCGCCGAAAAGCGCGTCCTCTTGGCCGACAAGGCCACCGTCGAGGCTGCCATCGCCTCCGCCGAGAAGGCCTACCCGGCCTGGCGCGCCACACCGCCGCTCAAGCGCGCCCGGGTCATGAGCAAGCTCAAGAACCTGCTCGAGATGCACGCCGAGAAGATCTGCGCGCTTCTCACCGCCGAGCACGGCAAAGTGGCTGGCGATGCCATGGGCGAGCTGCAGCGCGGCATCGAAAACGTCGAGTTCGCCTCCTATGCGCCAGAACTCCTGAAGGGCGAACACACCCGCAACGTGGGCCCCGGCATCGACTCGTGGAGCGAGTTTCAAGCCCTTGGGGTCACCGCGGGCATCACGCCGTTCAACTTCCCCGTCATGGTGCCCCTGTGGATGTGGCCCATGGCCGTGGCCTGCGGCAACACCTTCGTGCTCAAGCCGTCCGAGCGCGACCCGTCGAGCGCTCTTTTGGTGGCGCAGCTTGCCCTCGAAGCGGGCCTGCCGCCGGGCGTGCTCAACGTGGTCAACGGCGACAAAGAGGCCGTGGACACCTTGCTCGACGACCCTCGCGTGCAAGCGGTCAGCTTCGTGGGCTCCACGCCCATCGCCGAGTACATCTACGCGCGCGGCAGCGCCAAGGGCAAGCGGGTGCAGGCCCTGGGTGGCGCCAAGAACCACGCGGTGGTCATGCCCGATGCCGACATCGACAACGCCGTCAGCGCGCTGATGGGCGCAGCATATGGCTCCTGTGGTGAGCGTTGCATGGCCATTCCCATCGTTGTGGCCGTGGGAGACCAAACCGCCGACGCCGTCATCGCCGGCCTCAAGACCGAGATCGCCAAGATGAAGGTGGGTCCGGGCGTCGACGCCAGCAACGACATGGGGCCACTGGTCACCAAGCCGCACTTCGAAAAGGTAAAGGGCTACGTCGACCAGGGCGTCAAAGAGGGCGCCAAGCTCGTCGTCGATGGCCGCGGCGTCAAGGTGCCGGGCCACGAGAACGGCTTCTTCTTGGGCGCTTGCCTGTTCGACCACGTGAAGCCCGGCATGGTGGTCTACAACGAAGAGATCTTCGGCCCGGTGCTCGGGGTGGTGCGCGTCAAAACGTTGCAAGAGGCCATGGACCTCATCAACGCCCACGAGTACGGCAACGGCACGTGCATCTTCACCCGCGACGGCGAGGCCGCGCGGTACTTCACCGACAACATCCTGGTGGGCATGGTCGGCGTCAACGTGCCCCTGCCGGTACCTGTCGCGTACCACTCCTTTGGCGGCTGGAAACGCTCCATCTTTGGAGACCTCCACGCCTACGGCCCCGACGCCGTCCGCTTCTACACCAAGCGCAAGACCATCACGCAACGCTGGCCGTCGGCTGGTGTGCGCGAGGGCGCCGTGTTCAGCTTCCCGTCCACCAAGTAACGCGAGATACGCACGTGCAAGGCCTCACGGCGCAGCCCCCGCGGTGCCGTTGGCCGGCGCACGCCGGCCGTGTTCCCCAAGGCCGGACAGCACTGGATCGAGATCCCCGTCGCCACGCACACGGGGATCGCCTCTTCTGCCACCACCGAGAAACGGTCGTGCAGAACCCAGATCTTGAAGAGCTTCTTGGAGCCCCCGGACAGCCCGGAGAGCACCGAAGCCCCGCAAGGCGACGGCGGCCCGCGACGCCCGGGCCGCGGCTATCATCCAAGTCCCATGGCGCGGTTGCTCTCTGTCTTGGGCTTTGCGGCCATGCAGCTTGCCTGGTTTGCCTGCGTGGGCGGGGCCGCACGCGGGGTCTATTGGGTCGGCCCCGTGGCCATCCTGGCAAGCTTGGTGTTGCGGCTCGGGCTGCGCAAGATATTTGGCAACGTGCGCATGTGGCTCTACTTGGCCGCAAGCGCGGTGTTGGGTTTCGCCCTCGACAGTGTGTTCTTGCACCAGGGCCTATTCGTGATGCCCAACCACAGCGTTTGGTCGCCCCCCTGGCTCGTGGCACTTTGGCCAAGCTTGGCCCTGTGCATAGGCAAAGACGCCGAGCTGTCATGGCTCGAGGGGCGAACGTGGCTCGCCGTTGCAGCCGGCGCCGTGTTTGGCCCCTTGGCCTATGCCAGCGGCATTCGCATGGGGGCCGTGCACGAGAGTGCCAACGCAACACGCTCCCTTGTGCTGTTGGGATTGGCATGGGCCATGGTGCTGCCCGCGCTCTCTCACCTGCGGCGCAGACTCGCGCCGTAAGGGTGCTTGCGGTGTCGGTGCTTCGGCACGCTGTACGCGTTGTTAGCGCGCCGACAGAATGCGCCCGTTGATGTGCGCCACGATGGCCGCACTCTCGTTGATGGTGCGCGTGTGCACCGAGGGAACCGTGCCCTTGTAGCTGAACATGTGCACATTGATGCCCGAGTCGGGCTGCGCGGTTTGCACCATGTCGGCCTCGGGTACCCAACGCGCGTCGCGCAAGAACGCCCCCTGCGACGCCGCGGCCATGTCCGCCGCAAAGTGTTTGGCGCCCACCAGCTGGCGCACCGGCTCCACCGCGTGGCAGCTGGCGCAATCCACGGTGTCTGGCGTGTGAAGCCCCGGGTGCTCGATGCGAAGCATGGCGGCAAAGGCTGTTCGGCGGGCTTCGGGGGTGGCCGCCCGGGCGCTCAGGCGGTTGCCCAGAACCTGCATGTTGTCCGCCGCTGGCGCTTTGGACACCGGCACGAAGGCCGGGTCGCCCTCTAGCTGCCCCGGCGTGAAGCCGGCAAAGAACGCGACGTGTTTGTTGTCGGTGTCGGGCAGCGTCGGGATCTTCATGATCGCGTTTTGCGCGACATCAAAGCCCGAGAAGTTCCAGGTGGTGTCGAGGCCACTGGGGGCAAACTGTGTGAACTGCACAAGGTTTGCGGGCCCCGCCAACGAGCTCACCAGGCGGTTCACTTCTTTGGCAACGTTCGCGTTCAGGTCGCCCGTGTTGGTCTTGAGCAGCGGGTGTGGCCCCAACGCGCCAAGGCGGCGGTCACTGGCGATGCGGCGGCGCAGGCCAATCATGGTGCTGACGGCGCCCTTGAGCTCTTCGCGGGTCAGCGAATAGAAGACGTGCACAGCGTCGTCCGCGGCGCTGGTCTGGTTGGTCTTGAAGGAGAGCGTCTGGAACACCAGGCGCATCTGGTTTTTGCAGGTGCCTTCGTCGGTAACACGCCGTTCGGCAAAACAAGGGTCGAAGCGCACGGCCACGAGCTTGAGACCGCTGAGCCGTGGTGCCGCGGGCGTGCCGCCGGCTTGCAGGGTGCCCGGGGGGCCAAAGGCACGCTCGTAGATGGCGTTGCCCAAGAGCGGACCGCCGCGCCCAGTCGAGGCTGGCGTGAGGTATCCGGCGTCGAAGCCCGCGCGGGTTTTGGCCAGCGGGAACAGGATGGACACATCGTTGACTTGCGCGAGCTCCGGGCGAAGCTCTGGTGCTGCAGACTGCGCCTGCGCCGCGTCGTCGGGCTCGTCTTCGGTCGTGGACGCGCACCCAGACATGGCGCCGAGGGCCACACTGCAGGTCAGAAAGACAATGGCACCGAGCCCGCGCATGGCTACATCACTCCGGCACGCTGAGGGTGCTGTCCATGGGGAGCACGGCAACGGTGTAGGGGCCGTCGCTGATGTGCGCCCGCTTGTTGGTGTTGGTCAGGTTGTGCTGCGACGTGGTGACCACCGTGTACTTCTCGCCGGCTTTGACCTTGAGCATGATCTCGCACAGGTTGGTGCGCGTGTTGCCAACACCCGCGGTGTTGTGGAGCCAGGGCTTGGCGCGCGTCGGGTCTTCGTGCTCGATGCGCAAGTAGGACCACATCTTGGCATGGCCAACAGGGGACTTCATGACAAAGCGCACGTAGCCGTCTTCCGTGGCGTTGAAGTGGTAGGCGTGCCAGCCCTCGGTGGGCTTGAGCACGTTGTCGTGCCAGCGGCCCGGCAGCAGCGTGATGCGCGTGTCCGTGGGGCGCTCGATGTTGTCGAGGCTGGCGATGGCATCTTCGCTCGTGTCGTCGGCCTCGGTGGACTCACCGGCGCAGCCAACGGCAGCCAGGGTGAACGCAACGGCCAGGGTCATGAACTTCTTGGTAACCATGGCTTACTCCTTCACCGTGACCGTGTATTTGGCGTTGACGCGACCCGAACCCAAGGTGTGCTGCGCGAGCGTCGTGATGACCGTGAACTTCTCGCCGGGGCGAACGCGAAACACCAGCTCCGCCGAGGCGTTGGGCCCAACCTGGTAGCCGTTGCTCGACCAAGCCTCGCCGTTGCGTTCGGCATTGGACTGGCTCAGCACCCGGAGGTACGGGCGCCAGGCCACGCCGCCGTTGTCGCTGGCCTTCACGTTCGTGGTGGTCATCACCACCTTCACCAGGCCGTCTTTTTTGGCCGTGTACACGTGCGCCGGGAAGCCAACGCTCGCGTTGATGGTGCCCGACTGCGTGGACGCGCCGGCCAAGGGCTTGTCGGCCAACACCGTCGGGTTATCGAGGTTCTCGGCGGCGGACGCAGAGACCGCCCAGCCCATACCCATCGAGAGAACCGCAACACCGAGACCCTGCTTCCACGACTTCGTTCCCATGCGACTGTAGTTTTGCAACGCCTAGGCCAATGTACGACACCAGGCGTGCATGTATTTTTCCGCTAGTTTACGATTCTACCGTTCGTCTCCGTTGGGGATCGGCAGGTGTTTGTGGGGAACGAGTGATCCACCCCACGGCAGTGCCCTGATCTCCCGGTGCATGGGGGCCAAGCCAGGTTGGCGGCCGGTTAAGGCCCTTATTTGCGTGGCATGCGCTGAATCGCACGGGCCGGCGCGAGGTCTACTCGGTCATCCTGCACGCCACACGTCGGGACCGAAGGAGCCGGGAAAGCATGTCGACACATCTCAGGATCGGGGCCGCCATCACCATGACCGCGGCGGTGCTTCTTGGCGGGTCTGCCGGGCACGCGCAGTCCAAAGCCAAGGGCCCCAGCTTGGCAGCAGGACTCACCACGCCAACGCTCAAGTGCGGAGGGTTTGCCAAAGCCAGGGCCAAGGTCACGCACGATGGCCCCTTCACCTTCGAGGGTCAGCTCCGCTTTGGGTCCACCGTGACGCCCATCACCGTCGGCAAAGGCAAGACCGAGGACTTCGAGCTGGCCGGCGACGCACTTGCCTGTGCGGGCCCGCTGTCCCTCTCCGTGGCGTTGTTGCACAAAGACCCCACGAAGGCGCAGATCCCCATCGCCACCAAGACCTTCCCCGCCACGCGGGTGAACTACAGCCAGCCCACCGACAAGTTTGCCGTGCCCAACTTCGACGGCTTCCTGGCCGTATCACTCCCCACGACATCCACCGGCGACAAGGGCTTCGTGTGCGGCCAGCCCATGGTCGTGACGGTGCATAACAAGCTGGTCAAAGAGGGCAAGTCAGCGCCCATGGGCGTCACGTTGCAAGTCGGCGCCAAAAAGGTCGCGGCCACCTACCCCGGCAACAGCAGCACGGAGGTCACTCTCGACACACTCGACTGCGCGCAAGGGGTGCCACCGTTCACCGTGCAGATCGACGGCGCCACACTGGTGAAGATCCTCGTCGAATCGGTGCAGTTCTAGCCTCGCGCGCGCGACCCTTATTGAGCCTCGCTACTCTGCGTGCGCGTGGCCTGCGTCGTGGGCGTGGGCGTCGTCGGTTTCGTCGTCCTCTTCTTTGACGGGCGCCTTCTCGCGCTTGGCCACGAAGAGCAGCATGGCGGGCAGCGCCAGCAGCGAGATGGCCAGCGAGAACACCAAGCCACCGATGACGACGGTTGCGAGCGGCCGTTGCACCTCGGCGCCGGTGCCCGTGGCGATGGCCGCGGGGATGAAGCCGACGGCTGCAACGAGCGCTGTGGACAAAGGCGCGCGAAGCGATTGCGCTGCGGCCTTACGCACCCGCGCGGTGGCGTCAGGCTCCCAGGGGATGGCCAAGAGGTTGCTCGTCATGACGATGCCGGTCATGACCGACACGCCGCAGAGGGCGATGAAGCCGACCGCGGCGGGGATGCTAAACGGCAGGCCTCGCAACACCAGCGAGATGAGACCGCCAGCAACCGCAAAGGGAATGTTTAGCAACGTGACCAGCGTGTAGCGCGTGCTGCGGTAGGTGACCACGAGCATGAGCGCGATGACGCCAAAGGACACGGGCACCAAGAGCGCAAGGCGCGACGTTGCGCGGTTGAAGTTTTGGAACTGACCACCCCACACGACCTCGACGGACTTGGGCACCTGCAGCGTGGCAACCTTGCTCTGTGCCTCTTTGACGAAGCCAACCATGTCGCGGCCGCGCACGTTGGCCTGAACGAGCAAACGACGACGCATTTGCTCGCGACCGACCTGCACCACGGCCTTCTCTTGGGTGATGTCGGCCACGGTGGCCAAAGGCACCAAGTTCCCCTTGGAGGTGGCGATGGGCAGGCGCCCAAGGTCTTGGGGGTTGCGCACCTCGTCGCCGCCCACGCGCAGCACCAGGTCGAACACACGCTCGCCCTCGCGCACGGTGCCAACCTCGAGACCCACGCGGGCTGCGGTAAGCGTGTCGAGAGCAACGCCCGGCGAGATGCCCAAGCGGCTCATGCGATCGCGGTTGGCCATGATGCGCACGCTAGGTAGGCCTGTGGCCACCTCGGCCTTGACGTCGGACGCGCCGGGCACCTGCATGAGGATGCGCTTGATGGACTCGGCAAGATCCGCGAGCGTGGCCAAGTCTTCGCCGAAGAGCTTGATGACCACGTCGCTCTTGGCGCCAGCGATCAGGTCATTGACGCGCATCTCGATGGGCTGGCTGAACGCGTTGATCGTAGCCGGCACCCGCGCATCCACGCGGTTCGAGAGCTCTTCGGTTAGCGCTTCGGCGGTCATGCCCTTGCGCCACTCTTTCTTGGGCTTCAAGATCACGAACACGTCGCTGGACTCGGGCCCGGCCGGGTCCACCGCGCCCTCCGGGCGCCCAATGCGATTCACCACCGTGAGCACCTCGGGCGACTCCTTGAGAGCGACCTCGGTCTCTTTGGCGAGTGCCACCGCTTGGGTGAGTGAAGTCGACGGCGGGCGCAGGGCATCGATGGCCATCGAGCCCTCGAAGATGCGCGGCAGGAACTCGGCGCCGATGCCCGCGCCGGCCACGAACAAAACGGCCGTCACGGCGAACGAAGCGATGAGCGTGAGCCACGGCCTTCGCAAGGCGAAGTCCACCGAGGGCACGTAGGCCCGACGCGTTTGGCGGATGAGCCAGGGCTCGGTGGCGCTGCCCTTCAGGAAGCGCGGCGCAATGGCCGGGATGAGCACCAAGGCGTAGACCAAGGCGCCCAAGAGCATGAAGCAGAGCGACACGACCACCGGGCGGAACATCTTGCCCTCGACGTCTTCGAGGGAGACCAGAGGCACAAACACGAGCACCGTAATGACCACGCCGAACACGGCGGGGCGCGCCACCTCGGCCATGGAACTTGCGATGGCCCGGGCGCGCTTCTTCTTGTCTTCGATGCTGGCGCCGTGGGTGACCGCGTGCTCGATGGCCACGACGGTGCCCTCGACCACGATGCCGAAATCGATGGCGCCGAGAGACATGACGTTGCCCGAGTAGCCCACGAGCGAAAGCCCCATGAACCCGAACAACATGGCAAACGGGATGGCGCCGGCCACCAAGAGCCCGGCGCGCATGCTGCCCAGCGTCAGCAGCAAGCACACGACAACCACAAGCGCGCCTTCGGTCAGGTTCTTGGCGATGGTGCCGATGACCGAATTGATGAAGTCGCTGCGGTCGTAGTACGGCTCGACGCTGACGCCGTTGGGCAAAAACGGCTTCATCTCATCGAGCGTGGTCTTCACCCGGTCGACCACTTCACGGCTGTTCTGGCCCTTGAGCATGAACACGCTCGCGCCGACGATCTCGCCGCGACCATCGCGGGTCATGGCCCCCTGCCGCAGGGCAGAGCCCGTGTCGACAGACCCGAGCTGCCCCACACGCACCGGGACACCGTTGGCGTCGGTGCGAACGATGGTCTCGGCGATGTCTTCGATGCCACGGAACCGCGCGTCGCCGCGCAACACAAGCTGCTCGCCGGCCTGCTCGATGTACCCGCCGCCGGCAATGCGATTGTCGCGCTGCAGCGCCTCGCGGATCTCTTGGATGGAGATGCCGTGTGCCGCGAGCCGCGGCGGGTCGACGGTGACACGGTACTGCTTGACGTTACCTCCGTAGCCGACGACCTCGACCACACCCGGCACTTGACGGAGCCTCGGACCGATCTGCCACTCGACCATGGTGCGCAGCTCTTCGTTCGAGCGCTTGCCATCGCCCCGCAACTCGAACATGTAGATTTCGCCTAGACCCGTGGTGACGGGCCCCAACTCCGGGCGCCCGAGCTCTGGCGGAATCTGGTCGCGCACCGCCATGATGCGCTCGTTGACTTGGGCACGCGCAAAGTACGTGTCGATGTCGTCGCGGAACACCAGCGTGATGATGGAGATGCCCAGCTTGGAGATGCTGCGCGAAGACACGAGGCCCGGTGCACCGGCCATGGCGCGCTCGATGGGCTGGGTGATCTGCGACTCGACCTCGGTGGCCGACAGCGCGGGCGCGCGGGTGACCACTTGCACCTGGACGTTGGTGACGTCGGGTACAGCATCGATGGGTAACGTACGCGCGGCCGCCACGCCGCCACACATGAGCAGTACAGACAGGAGAATGGCCAAGAACGGGTTCTTGGCGCACCAGAGCACCAAACCCTTCATTGTTTGGTGACCTCGCCCCGAAGGATGAAGCCCCCCTCGACGACGATGCGCTCACCGCGCTGCAATCCATCGCGGATCTCGGCCACTTGGGATGTTTGCCGAGACAAGGTGACGGTGCGCACCTCGAAGGTGCCGGGCTTCTGCTCGACGAACACCACGTCGGCCTCGCCCAGGGGCTGCACCGCCGCCGCAGGCACCAATAGCCGCCCGTTGGCGCCGCTTTCGGGCAAACGCACCTCGGCGCGCACGAACATGCCGGGCTTGAGTGTGCCGTCGGCGTTGGAGATCTCGATGTGCGCCTTGGCGGCGCGCGACGCCGTGCCGATGCTGGGCTCGATGAGCTCGATGGTGCCCTTGATGATTTTGCCGGGCATGGAGTCGACCTTGACCTCTGCCGGGGCGCCCAGCTTGAAGTACGGAAGGTCGGCCTCGAAGACGTTGATCTCGGCGTGCAGGTGCGACGGATCTGCCACGACGAAGGCGTTCTCTTTGGCCTGCAAGAATCGCCCGAGCACTACATCGCGCCGCACGATGACGCCGTCGATGGGCGCCACGAGAGTAAGGCTTCCGGCGCGGATGGCGGCGCCGCCGGAGGGCTTGGCCACGCCCAACACGTCGAGCTTTGCGCTGGCGGCAGCGAGGTCGGACTGGGTACGGATGGCCTCGCCACGGGCAAGCTCGGCCTCGCGCGCGGTGGTGAGCTCGCGCTTGAGCAGGTCGGCCTCGCGGTCGGCATTGGTCTTGGCAAACTTGGACGCTGCCTCCGCAGATACGTACTCGGCCTGCACGTTGGCGATGCTTGGGACAATGATCGTGGCCAGAGCCTGGCCCTTTTTGACGGGCGAGCCAACCTTGACGAAGATCTGCGTGACGCGGCCCTCGACCACGGTTCCCACTTCGGCGTAGGTCTCGGGGCCATATTCGAGTTCGCCAGGCACCTCGAGCTCGTAGTCGGCGCCCTTGTTGCCGGCGATGTCGACCTTGACCCCCAAGCGCTGCAGCGCTGCAGGGTCGAACGTAACCGTGCGGATCTTTCGTCCGGTTTCGGACGAGCCGGTGGAGGCCTGCGCCGGCGCCTTGCATCCAGACACAAGGGCGCCCGCGAGCACGGTGACGACCAATGATCCCAAGACACGACGATTCATGGGAGGTCTCCTCCAGACAATACGGTGAGCTCGCCGGTGGCTCTCCACACGGCATCGAGTACGTCTAGGCGCCGGGTGCGGGCGAGCACCAGGTCGCGCCGCGCGGCGAGCACACGAAACAGCTCGACCTTGCCGAGCTTGTAGCCCTCTTTGGCGGCTTCCAGCACCTTCTCCATGGCCACGAGCCCGTTGGTGTCGAGCTCGGCCAAGGCCTGCGTCAGCGTGCGGAGCGAGCGCACCGTGCCGTCGACCGACGTGCGGAGCACCACGCGATAGCTGGCCTCGAGGGTGTTGGCGCGCAGCTCTTCGGCGTTGGCTTTGGCCACCTCGCCTTGGTTCTTGCGCAGGAAGGGAAACGTCCAAGACAAGCCGCCCCCCAGCCGAGCTTCGCCCGCATCGCCACGCCCCGCCGACAGGATGAAGTTGAGCGGCACGTTCTTGTCGGCATTCCAGCGGGCCGACGTGGCCTTCCAGTACTGCTGCTCGGCGCGCAGCGCTTGAAGCTGCGGATGGGCATCGAGCACACGGGCAATGTGCGGGGCGTCCCAAGCATTGCGCAGTGGCGGCGGCGTGGGCGCGGCGCCCTCGGGCGGGTCACCGACGTCGTCGCCCAAGAGCAGCGCGAGGTTGGTGCGGGCTTGGGTGAAGCCAACAGTGGCCTCTGCATTCAGGAGCATCCAGCGCGAGACCTCTGCGTCGGCCAGGCTCTTTTCGTAACGCGTGGTGTCTTGGGCCGCGAGGCGCGCTGCAAAGTACTCGCTCTCTCGCTTGGCGTATTCGACGGCCTCGCGGGTCTCGGCCACACGCGCGTGCGCCACCAGCACGTGCCCGTAGGCCACGAGCGCTGCTGCTGCCACTGCAGCGCGCGTTTGGGCCAGCTGCCGCTCGCGCCAACCAATGAGCTTGTCGGACTCTTCGATGCGAGAGCCGCGTTGTCCGTTGATCTCCACCGGGAGCCACAGGTTCGTGGCGATGGTGACGTCTTTGGTGTCGCGCCCCCGGTCGACGAACATCTCGAGGTAGGGGTTGTTGAGCGGAGAGAGCCGCGCCGCGCTGGCTCCGGCCTTGGCCACGGTGGCGAGACCACGGGCTTCGGCCATATCTGGGGCGCGCTCTTGCGCCGCACGCATGACGCCGTCGACGGTGGGCCATGCGGCCCGCGCGCCGGCAGACCACGTGGCGTGGGCAAGCAGGGCGGCGAGGACAACGGCGGCTTTGCGCATCGGTGGGGAAGGACTTTAGTGGATAAGGGGGAAACCTGCGCAATCCTTGGCACTTCAGGAAGTGGCGGTTGCTTAGATGAACGGCCGAGAGTTTACGTTACGGCCGGGTAATGTCTACCCTCGGTGTCAGGTATTTTCTTTGGCCGGGCAAAGTCTGCGAGTGTCGTACCGGGGGTGCGAAGCCTCCGCTTTCGCACGCATTTGCCAATGAAGAGACGCAGCGGTTCCTCCAGAAACAACGATCGCACCGGGCAGATCCTGGGCGAACGGTTTCAGCTCGTGAGCTTGCTGGGACGCGGCGGGCAGAGCGCGGTGTACCAGGCACGTGACCTCAAAGACGGCGACGACGTTGCCATCAAGGTGCTCGTTCAGAGCGCCGACCAAGACTCGCAGGAGCGCATGTTCCGCGAAGCCTTTGCCATGTCCCAGCTGCTGGGCACCGCTGCGGTGCGCATTCTGGCGCAGTCCCGCACGGACGACGGGATGATGGCGCTGGTGATGGAGCTATTGCACGGGCGGGATCTGGGGGCCGAGCTCGCGCAGCACAAAGAGCGTGGCGAGGTCTTTCCGCTGCAGCGCATCGAGGAAACCTTTGCCCCCATCGTCAGCACCTTGGAGTCGGCGCACGCCCAGGGCTTGGTGCATCGCGATCTCAAGCCCGAGAACATCTTCTTGGTGGCCCCGGAAAAGGGCGGCGGCGTCCGCTTGCTCGACTTTGGCTTCGTCAAAATGACCCGAAGCAGGGCCATCACTGGTGCCGACAACCTGGCGGGCTCGCCAAGCTACATATCGCCGGAGGCCTGGCTGCACGGCTCATCGGCGGTGGGCCCCGCCACGGACATCTACTCGCTCGCCGTGGTGCTCTTCCAGGTGCTCTCGGGCACGGTTCCCTTCCGCGGTCAGACCTTCGAGATCATGCGCGACGTGACCACAGCCCCGCGCCCGAGCTTGCACGCCTTGCGCCCGGATCTGCCCAGCGACATCGATGATTGGACGCAGCAGGCGCTGGCCATTTCCCCGGCGCACCGGTTCACGAAGATCACGGCCATGTGGCGTGCCTTGCTGTCGTCGCTTTCGGGGTAGCGCCTGCGTCGACCTATCTTTTTGGTGCGCGCCCGAGGCACTGGGCTACGCCGACGGCGCCACGCTCTTGAACGGCGGCATGGAGATGCGCTCGACGCCCCCCGGAACCAGCAAGATCTTGCCGGTGCTCTTGCGGCTCTCGAGGCGCTCTTGGGCGTCGCGGGCGCCTTCGAGGGGAAACTCGGCGTCGATGCGCAAGGTAAGCTCCGAACGCTGCACCAGCTCGAGCACGAAGCTCGCACGGGCGAGCAGCTCTTGGCGCGTCGAAATGTAGTGGAACAGCGAGGGCCGTGTCAGAAACAGCGACCCCTTTTGCCCTAGCGTCAGCGGCGCGATGGCTGGCGCCGGGCCACTGGACTGGCCGAACGACACCATGGTGCCCCGCGGGCGCAGGCAATCGAGGCTCTTGTCGAACGTGGTGGCGCCCACGGAGTCGTACACGGCGTGCACGCCCTGGCCTTTGGTGATCGCTTGGGTCTCGTCGACGAAGTCTTGGCTCGTGTACAAGACAACGTGGTCGGCGCCGGCTTGCCGCGCGAGCGCGGCTTTTTCTTCGGTGGAGGTAGTGCCAATGACCGTGGCCCCGAGCTTCTTGGCAAGCTGCACCAGCAGAAGCCCCACGCCCCCCGCAGCCGCGTGCACCAAGATGGTGTCGCCCTCGCGAACCGTGTACGCGCCGCGCAGCAAGAACTCTGCGGTCATGCCTTGGAGCATGGCCGCAGCTGCCGCTTTGGTGGCCACACCTTCGGGGATGGGCACCAGGCGGTCTTCGGCCACAATGGTGTACTCTGCATAGGTACCGCTGCCACCCACGAAGGCCACGCGGTCGCCTGGTCGCACGCTGGTAACGCCGGGCCCCACGGTGTCCACGCGCCCGGCGGCCTCTTCGCCCAGCGTGGCTGGCGTGGACAGCGTGTACAGGCCGCTGCGTTTGTACAGGTCGATGAAATTGACGCCGGCGGCTTCGACCCGCACCCGCACGTGCCCGGGCCCCGGCTCCGGCGTCTCGATGTTCTCGACGACCAGCGCGTCGAGGCCCCCCTGCGTGTGCACCCGAACAGCCTTCATGTTTCCCCCTGCTAACCGTGCGCTTGTTTCGGACGTGTTTCGCGCCGGGAGGTTAGCCCGATGGCAATGTGGCCGGCGCCCCCTCGGGGCCCCGAAGCCTGCGCACCACCTGGAGCACTTCGTCGTCGGACATGATGTGGTCCAAGGTCTTGGCGGTCTTCAGGATCTCGCTGACGAGCTCTTCGTCCGAGCGAATGTTGCGCTGCGCGAGCCAGTGGTTGACGTTGGAGGCGCCGCTCATGAAGCCGATGCAGATCTCTTGTTTGCGGCCGAACATGCCCGCGGGCACGCCGCTGTAGATGCGGTCTGCCAGCCAGGTGTCGTTCTTCTGCATGCTCTTGATGATGGCCGCAGCGTGCACGCCCGTGGCCGTGCGGAACGCATCGCGCCCGACGAGCGGGTAGTTGATGGGCACGTCCCAGCTGACGGCCTCGGCCACGGTCTGGCAGTACTCGAGCATCTTCGTGAGGTCTTGCCCTTCGAGCTGCCCCAAGAGCTTCATGTTCAGCAACAGGAGCTCCATTTGTGCGTTGCCCACGCGCTCGCCAATGCCAAGCGCAGTGGCGTGCACGCGGTCGGCGCCGTATTCGAAAGCCCAGATGGCATTCTCGAGCGCAAGGCCGCGGTCGTTGTGGCCGTGCCAGTCGATGCCGACGTTCTTGGCCCCAGTGCCGGCGATGACGTTCTTGGTGAACTGGATGAGGTTGCGCACGCCATCGGGGGTGGCGTGGCCAACGGTGTCGGACAAACACAGGCGCGTGGCGCCGTGGTCGATGGCCGCACGGAACAGGGTGGTGAGCACCTCGGGTCGCGAGCGCGTGGTGTCTTCGGTGACGTAGGCCACGGGCAAGCCCGCCTTCACGGCCACGTCGATGGCCTCGGTGCTGCGCTTGGCAATGAGGTCGACGTCCCAACTCTCGGCGTATTGCCGGATGGGGCTCGACCCAATGAACGCGTACACCTCGACGGGAATGCCAGACCGCTGGGAGACCTCGATCATGGGCGTGATGTCGCCGACCACGGTGCGGCCTGCGCACGCGATCTTGATCTTCATCTTGCAGTCGGCCACCTCTTTGCAGAGGCGCAAGACGTCTTCGAAGGCACGCTTGGAGCTTCCGGGCAGACCAATGTCGGCCTCGTGAATGCCAAGGTCTTCCATCAGGTGGAGGATCTTGAGCTTGGCATCGATGCCAGGGTCTTGCACCGAGGGGTTCTGCAAACCGTCGCGCAAGGTCTCGTCGAAGAACGTGGCACCTTCGGGCAGAATTCGCCCTTTTCGGTTCACCTCATTCCAGTCGAAGATCAGCTCGTCGGTGCGATCGGAGGGGGTGGCGAAGTCGCCCATATCTCTAGTATGCCACATCGGCTAGCATCCGCGGCATGGTGGAGGATGTCACAGCAGCCCAATTGTTGGTCGTCCAGCCGGGCACCCAGCAGAGCTTCCGGCGCCGCGTGATCGACGCCATGCGGGCCCTGGTGCCCGCTTCGTCGGCGTTTTTCTGCTTTGGCACCCAAGACACGCGTGCCTACCAAGACTCCACCCGGGTGCTGGACGACGCGGTGCTCCCGCTGAACCCCGCCCCCAACATGCGGGTAACCCAGGCCTTTGGTTTCGAGGTCAAGAGCGTGGTCGAGACCACCCGGCGGACCTACCTGTCCGAGGAGCTCTACCCAAAGGCCGAGCGCGACAAGCTGCCTTATTTCAGCGAGCACTCTGTTCCCCAAGGCATGACCCGGGCGCTGCTCGTGTTCTTGCACGAGGGTGGGGTGCTCTTTGGCGTGGCGGGCCTCGAGCGCCGAGACACCGAGGCCGCGTTCAACGAGACCGACGTCGCACGCATCGAGGAGCTTTCGCCCTTCGTGGCTGCCGCAGCTCGTGCGCAGATTGCTTACGACGAGTTGTCCCGCGAGGCCTCGGCGCTGCGGGCATTGTCCAAGACCAACGGAACCCTCTACGTGGTCGACCGCGACCGCAAGATGGTGCTCTGGGCGGCAGATCGTGAGCGCGGCGTCGAT
>JBIKNA010000129.1:0-16446 GCA_044358965.1 Polyangiaceae bacterium | reverse complement strand
CACCGAGCAGGGCAACGTTCGGGCGTACATCACGAACAACAAGCCCGCCTGGTGGAAGGACATCTGGACCCCGTACCTGCCGGTCACCTACGACCAGCGCAACATGCCCGCGGGCGAGCACATCAACATCTACAGCGCGTACGCCGCGGTGGGCTCGGGCATCATCCGCGACGAGCCCGGCAACCAAGGCTGCTTCATCGGCGGCAGCTACGGTCACCCCACGTACTTCGTGCCCACGGGCGTCCACCAGAAGAACGGCGTCAACACCAACGGCACCGTCAACATCACGGGCGACAACTACACCCGTTGGATCAGCCAAGACCTGCTCGACGAAAAGCCGCTCAACTGCACCACGTACATCCTGTTCGCGGCGTTCTGCGCCTGGGACGGCGGCGAGGTCATCAGCGACGCCGAGTACCAGTACCTGTACGACTCCGACCACGCCGGTACTGTCTCGCGGTACCCCTGGGGCAACCCCACCCCCATGGACTGCAGCGGAGCGACCTGCGTGGCACCGCCAGGCTACGACAAGGTCAACAATCCGCACCCCGGCGGCCGCACGGGCTCGTTGTTCACGGATCTCGTGGGCCCGGGTACCGCAGGCTTTGGCAGCCGCAAGCCTTGTCCGGACTGCGTGACGGACTGGGTAAACTGGAGCTGGACCTACGTGTACCCGGCCCCCGGCGGCGACGTGAACCGCCAGCGCGACCAGTCGTTCAACATCTCCGCCCCCGGTCGCTTCCCCAAGGGCGACAGCACGCCGGTCAACCCCGCCGGTGAGCGCGTCTCCGACTTGGCCGGTCCGTACATCCACATCACCCGCACGCAAGTCAACGCCGCGGTGAACCAGACCTTCACCTTCGGCAACGCCGACGCTGGCGACGACCGGGCCAATCAGTCCATCGACACGGTGCGCTGGCGTGGCGGCTCCTTCGAGAGCCACGGACTCGGCGGCTCGTACAACTTCTCCACCGTCGTGAAGTACGGCAAGGCCGGCACGCGCTGCGTGCACCGCTAAACCAAGCTTTACAGCCCACTCGCAGAGGGTCCCGGGTTGCCGCGCAAGCGGTCCCGGGACTTTTCGCATTTGTGGTGGGCGCATCGGTGCATGATGTGGTTCGCTGCCAAACATGTCTGTTCGCGCCCCATCGTTGGTGGCCCGGGCCCGCGGGCTCGGCAACCGCGCGCTGTTCGAGTTGGGAGCCCATCCCTACGCAGCCCTCACCACGCTCCGTCCCTGGCGGCGGCACGCCCAAGCTCTGGCCATGCACGCGCAGCTAGGCCCCAAAGACCACGCGCTAGACTTGGGTTGCGGCCCCGGCGAGAGCGCCTTCGCCATGGCAGACCAGGTTCCGGGCCTCGAGGTCACCGGCGTCGATGCCAGCGCGGCCATGATCCGCATTGCGAATGAGCGTCCCAAGGCCCATGGGGTCAGCTTCGAAGTACATGACGCCCGCAAGCTCCCCTTTGCCGATGGAGTCTTTGGTGGGGTCACGGGGCACAGCTTTCTGTACCTCGTGCCCGAGGTATCCAAGGTGCTTGCCGAAGCCAAGCGCGTGCTCACGCCCGGCCGACGCTGCGTGTTCTTGGAGCCCCGCGATGTGCCCCGCAGCGAGGGCGCAACCGCTGGTGCGCTGCTGCGCGCGGGCTTGGCCGAGCCATCCCTGTTGCCGGCGCTCTCGCTGTGGCGCGCGGCGTCACGCAGCTTCGGGCGCTTCGACACCGCGCGCTTCGAGCGATTGTTCGACGCGGCGGGCCTTGTGCCGCTCTACAGCAAGGTGACCCTCGAGGGCCTGGCCATGTTTGGTGTCGCCGAGCGTCCGCTCCCGCGGGTGTTGTCCGACGTTGACTGGGGCGCACATCGCCCCAAAGACACAGCGACACTGCTCTTTGTGCAGAGGGGCGACGAGCTGCTCTTCATCCGCAAAAAACGCGGGTTGGGCGCCGGCAAGATCAACGGCCCCGGCGGTCGCCTGGAACCAGGCGAAACCCCGGCGCAGGCCGCCGTGCGTGAAGTGCAAGAAGAGCTGCGGGTAACGCCCCTCGGCATCGAAGAGCGCGGGACGCTGTTCTTTCAGTTCACCGATGGCTACACGCTCAAGGCCCACGTGTTCATTGCGCAAGATCACGAGGGAACGCCCACGGAGACCGACGAGGCAGCGCCGCTTTGGTTTCGACGGGATGCCTTGCCCTTCGACGAAATGTGGGCCGACGATAGACTCTGGCTGCCCTTGCTGCTTGCGGGCAAGCGATTCTGCGGACGCTTCGTGTTTCGGGGCGACGCCATGCTCGACCACGCCATCGAGACCACCTAAATCACCGAGCAAGATCTTCGATCAAGCTCAGCGATTTAGCTTCCTTTGTTATCGGAGGACGCTGTCCTCCGCCCCAGAGGCAAAGCCGCTGGGGCCCCACCTCCTGCATTTGGGTCCCAAGCCCAAATGGCGCCCGGCGTCTGTAGTCGAATCGCGCTCGGTCATTTAGAGCGCCAAGGTCGATGTCGTACCTGGGCCCTACCCTAGGAGCGCCTGCGCGAGCTTGGCCCGAAAGCGGGCCACGGTGTCTGGGTCCGCACGAAAGGCCACGCGGGTCCCCGTCTCTTCGTAGCTTGTGTCTTGCACGCGGCCACTTTCGTGCAACTCCGAGAGCAACGCCGCCATGGCGTAGGGCACCAAGAAGTCTGCGGTCTCGTAGCGGTCCTCGAAGAACTTCACGATGTGTGCATGCACGCGCTGCACGTCGGCCGGATCGTGCGCCGAGACAAAGAGTGCGCCGGGGTGCCGCTGCACCAGGCTTTCGCGTTGGGCCTCGTCCACGGCGTCCATCTTGTTGAACACGAGCACCTGCGGCACGGCGCCCGCGTGGATCTCCGCCAACACAGTCTCCGTGACCTCGCGCTGCGAAGGCCAGCTCGGGTCTGACGCATCGATGACGTGCAGCAGCAGCGAGGCTTCGAGGGCCTCGTCGAGTGTGGACTTGAAGCTCGCCACCAGATCGTGCGGCAGGTGCTTGATGAAGCCCACGGTATCGCTGACGAGAATGCGCGGTTTGGCCTCGGGGGTCAGCGCACGAACGGTGGTGTCGAGCGTGGCAAAGAGCTTGTTCTCGACGTAGACCTGGCTGCCCGTAAGCGCGCGCATGAGCGACGACTTGCCCGCGTTGGTGTAGCCAACCAATGCAACGCGACGGGCTTCGCGACGGCCGGCCCGTCGATGATCGTCGTCTTTGGCCAACGCCTCGAGCTCCTCGCGAAGCTCTGCGATGCGATCGCGCACCTTGCGGCGGTCGAGTTCGAGGGCAGCCTCGCCCGCGCCACGGCCTTGCTGGCGCTCTTTGCCCCCCGGAGATTCGCGCAGCCGGGGCACCGAGTACTTGAGCCGGGCGATCTCCACCTGCAGCCGGGCCGCGCGGCTTTTGGCATGCCGATGAAAGATCTCGATGATGACGCCCGTGCGGTCGAGCACCTGGACGTCGGTGGCCCGCTCGAGATTGCGCGCCTGGCTGGGCGTTAGTTCGTGGTCCACGGCGACAAGCTCGATGCCCGGCGCAGCGTCGCCATCGGCCGGCGCTTGGGCATCCTGCGCGTCGTCGCCGAAGTCCCCTTCGCCGTCGTATCCTTCTTCCTGTTCTTCTCTGCGGAGCCGAGCTTTGTCTTTGGGTTTGGGTGCCGTGGTCCCCACGTGGCCGGTGCCGCCAGTGAGCCGGGCGAGCTCCTTGAGCTTGCCCTCTCCCACCACGGCGCCGGGGTCCAGGTTTCCGCGGGCCTGCGTGACGGTTCCCACGGCGTCGTAGCCAAGCGTGGTGACCAAGCGCTCGAGCTCTTTGAGTTGCGCGGTGAACTCGGCGTCGGACAGCTCTGGAAGCTTGACGGCGAGCAGAACGGCTTTGGGGCGCGGGGTCATCTTGGATCTGCACCATGTGCTAGCAAGGGATGCGTGAGAAGCGAAGACGCGATTGTCTCTTCCTTGCGTAAGGCGTTCCGCGGGCTCGTCGCCAAGGGCGCACTGGGGCTCACCGACGACGCCGCCGTGATGCCAGAGGTGCCCCGCGGGCATACCCGCGTCGTGTCCACGGACATGGTGGTGGAAGAGGTGGATTTCGCCTGTGATCTGTACCCCGCAAGGCTCGCCGGCCATCGGGTGATGCTGCAGAACCTGTCGGACTTGGCCGCCATGGGGGCGCGGCCCGTCGGCTTCGTTTGGAGTCTGGCCATCCCGCAGAAGTGGACCAAGGGGCCCGCGCTGGCGCAGTTCTTTGCTGGCACCGCGCGCTTGTGCCGCTTGTTCGACCTGCCGCTCTACGGGGGCGACTTGTCTGGCACGTCGGGCCCCTTTGCCGCCAGCGTCACGATTTTTGGCGATGTGCCCGGCACGCCGCTCACCCGTGACGGCGCACGCCCTGGGGACGGCGTCTATGTCTCGGCGTCAGGCGTGGGCGCTGCGGCCAGCGGCCTTGCCACACTGCTACAGCGTCGGGTGCAGGGTCGCCCGGCCCGGGGAGCGTTCCCGGCTTACCTAGGCGCGCTGCCCCAAGCCTCACGCCGCACCGTCAGAAGTTACCTCGAACGCACGCCCGAGATCGCGCTTGGGCAGTTGCTCGTGCGACACGCTTCCGCCTGTTTGGATGTGTCCGATGGTTTGGGCAAGGACCTTGGACGCCTCGCCAAAGCCTCATCTGTGCGCCTCGATCTCTCGACGCCGGCGCTGCTGGCCGCGCGCAGCAAACACGCCCCTGCCAACCTGACAGCGCTGGCACTGCTCGATTCTGCCGAAGAGTACGTGCTCGCCTTCACCGCCCGGCGCGCCGTGGAAGGAGCCCATCGCATCGGAGAGGTCCGCGCCGGGCGCGGGGTGTTCCTCGACGGCCGGGCGTACACCAGCACGGGCTTCGATCACTTCCATCGCAGCAAGCACACTTGATGGTCAGGTTGCGGGCGAGGCACAGGACCGGTAAAACTGGATCAGCATGTTGGGACGCAAAACCGTGACGTGGCTCTGTGCCCTCTGTTGCACCTTGCTTGCGAAGGCGGCCCAGGCCGACGAGGCCGCGCCAGAGTCCGAACCCGTGGCTGTTCCTGCGCCCCCGCGGCCCACGCCCGAAGAGCCCGAGCGGTCCCCCGGGCGCGATCGCGTCGTGGCCTACAACAGCGGGTTTCGCTGGGGCCTCGCGCCGGGCATCTTCATCCCGGCATCCGGCGGGTCCGTGGGCTTCTCGCTTTCGGCACATGCGGGCTACGGTTTCGACACCGGCAGCGTCATCGTCATCCCCGGCGCCACGGCGCTCGGGTTGTTCCCCAAAGACGGCACCGTGCTCGCATTTGTGCCCGGCGCACGGCTGGTGTTGCCCATCGGCTTCTTCGCCCCCTTCATCGAGGCGGGCGCGGGGCCCGGGCACGTCACGAAGCCCAGCGGCACCGGCGCCGCGCTTTCGGCTGGCACCGGCTTCATGGTGCACCCGACCGACAGCTTCGCCATCGGGGCTGCAGGCAGCTACATGAAGATCACCGGGACCGACGTGTCCGTGCTGTCTGTGGGGCCCATCTTGTCGCTCTCGCTGTAACTGGCGCCACCACGCGCCCCCACGACGAATAACCAGCGTTGGGCGGGGCCGGGGCCTACAGGCCCAGTTCCATGCGGCGTTTCTTCTGGTCGAAGCCCTTGGCCGCGTCCGGCTCTTTGAAGAGCAGCGAGACCACGATGCCCAGCACAAACGATAGAGGCATGGTGACGAGACACGGGTTTTTGAGCGGAAACATCGCCTGAGTCTTGTGCAAGAGATCGACTTGCACCGTCGGCGACAAGAAGATGAGCACCAGCGCGCCCAAGGTGCCCACAGCCATGCTGGTGACGGCGCCGCGAGTCGTGTAGCCGCGCCACAGCGTCGACAAGATGAGCGCGGGGAAGTTGCCGCTCGCGGCCACGGCAAACGCGAGCCCCACCATGAAGGCCACGTTCTGCCCCTTGAAGAGGAGCCCGAGTCCAATGGCAAAGATCCCGAGCGCCACCGTGGCCACCCGCGCCACGCGCATTTGTTCGCCTTCGTTGATCTGCCCCTTGCGGATGACCACGCCCCACAAATCGTGTGACAGCGCGGCGGCGCCAGAGAGCGTGAGTCCCGCCACCACAGCCAAGATGGTGGCGAACGCCACCGCCGAGATGAAGCCCAAGAACGCGCGGCCGCCCACGGCCTCGGCCAGCAAAGGCGCGGCCATGTTGCCGCCCTTGTCTGCGGCGACGATGGCCGCACGCCCGACGATGACCTGCGCCGAAAAGCCGAGCACGAACGTGATTAGGTAGAACGCGCCGATGAACCCCGTGGCGTAAAAGACGCTGCTGCGGGCCGCCCGGGCATTCTTGACCGTGTAGAACCGCATGAGGATGTGCGGCAAACCCGCAGTGCCAAACATGAGCGCGAGGCCCAAAGACACGGCCTCCACCGGGTTCTGCACGAGCTTGCCCGGTGCGAGCACCGCCGGACCGTTCTGCCGCGCCGCCTCGGCAAAGAGCGAAAGAGGGTTCATGCCAAAGCGAGCCAGGGCCAACAGGGCAAGCGCGAGCGCCCCGCCAAGCAGCAACACGGCCTTGACGATCTGCACCCAGGTGGTGGCGATCATTCCACCAAAGAGCACGTAGATGAGCATGACGCAGCCGACGATGAGCACCGCGGCCTCGTAGGACAGACCGAACATCAACCGGATCAGGTTGCCCGCGCCCACCATCTGGGCAATCAGGTAGAACGCCACGACGATGAGCCCCGATGCTGCCGCAGCAATGCGCACGGGCCCTTGCCGAAGCCGGAACGCGACGACGTCCGCGAAGGTGTATTTGCCCAGGTTGCGCAGCGGCTCCGCCACCAAGAACGTAACGATGGGCCAACCCACGAGCCACCCCACCGAATAGATGAGTCCGTCGAAGCCGCTCTGGGCCACCAGGCCCGCAATGCCCAAGAAGCTTGCGGCGCTCATGAAGTCACCGGCGAGCGCCAGCCCATTCTGAAAGCCGGTGATGTTGCCGCCCGCGGCAAAGAACTCGCTGGTGGTCTTGGTTCGTCGCGCCGCCCAGGCCGTGATGCCCATGGTGGCCGTGATGAACACAAAGAAGAACCCGATGGCGACGGGGCTCGCGGTGCCAATGCTGCTGGGATCGCTCATGACGCCTCGTCCTTGGCCGAGGCCAACGCCTCCGCACGCAGCAGCTCGAGTTCGGTGTCGTAGACCCGGTTGGCCCAGCGGACGTACAGACCCGTGAGGGCGAACGCCACCAGGATGACCGAAGCGCCCAGGGCAATGCCCAGGGAAAGCCCTGGCAGCAGCAGCTGCCCGAGTCGCTCTTTGGCGTACGCCACGGACAGGATGAAGCCGAAGTACGTGAGCAACATCAGGCTGGTGAGCAGCAAGGCAACACGCCAGCGACGCCGGGCCAGCGCAGCCAACCTGTTGTCGATGGAGTTGTCACCCATGGGCTGCTCCTGCGTGAGGCAGCGCCGAAAGCACACGTTGCATGCCGATGAGCACTGGCTCGGGGATGGCGTGACCTCCCCGGAAGGGCACCCACGAAACCGCGCAGCCGGCCGTCTGGAGCAGATCCCGCAACGCAAGCGCCATGGAGAACGGCAGCACGGCGTCTTGTTCGCCGTGGGACAAGAGCACCGGAGTGCCGGCGAGCCGTGGCGCCTTTTCTGTCCAGCTCGGGCGACAGATCAACGTGGAGCTCAGGAGCAACAGCGCCCGCGGCGCAAACGCGGCTGGCGCCCGAAGCGCGAGGTCGAGCGCCAACATGGACCCTTGCGAAAAGCCGCCAAGCACGATGTCGCTTGCGTGCTCCCGGGAAAGCACGTCGAGCAACTCGAGGCCCTGGGCCCGCGCCGCGTCGATGCCCGCAGGCTCCTGGTCGGGATCGGGCCCCTCGCCGCGTTCGAGACGCCGCATGCGCGCCTCCATGTCGACGGGCCACCACGCGCGACCACCTTGGTACATGGGCCCCAAGGACAGGCGCCCCTCGGGGAAGCAGTAGCGCGTGCCCGAGGGTGCGTGGAGCGCATTGTGCAGCGACACGAGGTCGTCGCCAGGCGCCCCAAAGCCGTGGAACAGCACAACGAGGGGCCCCGGGCCCGTGCCGTTTCCATCGGCGCCTCCACAGAACACCGTCTTTAGACCTGCAATATCCAAAACCCTGGCCATGTCGCGCCCAGCCTACGAGAAGCGCTGCCCCAGCGATACTGCCTGTCTCGGGCAAGGCCCCCGGGCCTTCCCCTTCGCCCAAGTCCTGCCCTTGGACGCCCGGGTGACAGGCCGTGCGGAGGGCGCTGGCTGACGCACGACAACCGACGAGCAGCGCGGCCGGAGCGTGCGGGGTGCACGGCATTTGTGATGAGCACAGAAGCGTCGCGGCCGAGGGCGGGCAGAGATTCGCGAAGGGAGGGGCACTAACTTAGACGAGCGAGAGCACCGCCCGGACGTCGAGCCGCGGGAGCACGCCCTCGTGGGGAATGGCGCCCGCGACCAGTGCTTGTGCGAAAAGAGTGTCGGCGACGGCGAGCTCCGCCGAGAGGCCCTGGGGCAATTGCGTCACGGTGTGCACCTGGGCCCGGGCCGTGGTGTGAGCGCCGCCGTACACCATCGTCTCGTAGAGCGCGTGCCCAAACACGAGCATCCGCGCTGTGCCCTGGCGAATCCGCGCTGCCAGCTCTTGGGTGCTCTGCGGCAGCTCGGTGTTGAACGGCGGCCGAGCCCCCTCGAGCAACACGATGGCGCCGCCTTCGTCGAGCAGTGCCAGGGCGTCGTGCTCTTTGGCCCGGGCGCCCGCCATGCGTCCGGTGTGTGGGTCTACGCGGGCCCGCACCAAGGTGAGCTGCGCGGCGTGCAGGGCCCGCTTGGCCCGGGGAAACGCGCCCCACACCAGCGCGTTGAGCAAATCATGCCAGCTCCCAGGGCGCGTCGGCACCACGCCGTGCTCGACAATGGATGCATCGTACATATCTTTGGGGACGGGCGTTCGGCTGCGACGCGGCTTGGGCTGCGAGACCTGAAAGTGAACGCCGGCCAGGGGCGAAAGAACGGCATCGAGCGTAGCCGGCGATGGAAAGAGCTCTCCCCGGTCTTGGGCAAGTGCCGCCACCTCGCGCGCAAGGGCACGAATGGGCAAAAAGAACGGGTCCGACGCGGCGAAGTCCGCGGCGAAGGGAGTGGTCCTTCGCTTGAGCGCAAACGCTGCGGCTCCCTTGGGTTCAGAAGTCAAAGAGCAACCCCGGACCCAGGTAGGCCGACCAGCCTCGCACCGGCACATCGCCGCCGAGCGCGGCCAGCAGACTGAACTCGGGCACCAGGCGGACGCGGTCGGACATGCGCATCTCGACGTTGAAGAAGCCGCCAACCGAGAGCCCCTGCGCGCTGCCTCCAGACGCCGGAAAGAAGTATCCGTAGAGCATGCGAGGTCCGAAGTTGATCTGCGCAGATGGAGAGAGGCGACGCCCCACAAGCAGGGGGAGATGCCCCCAAATGTACAACGAACGGGTGGTGGTGGTGGTGTCCCCAAAACGTGAGGCCCCCAACATCGGTAGTACGGCCATGGACCAGTCACCGCGAAGCACGCGGTACTTGGCGCCAACGTCGACCCCGAGCGTGTACAGCTTGAGCTGCACGTCCGCGTCGTCGGCCACGCCACGGCGCAACGACAGCTCTACCGAGGGCGCGGGGGTGCGCTGCTCTTGGGGAACATCGTAGAGCAGTGCGCCGCCGGCCGATGCGCCGAGCTGGTACTTGCCTTTGGCCACGGGCTCGGTGCCCTGGTGGAGCCCCAACGAGGGGCAGCCCGTGCAATACGCCGCCGCCACGGCGGCAAGCAGGGCCGGCCCCAGCGCCGAAGAGCTAGCCCTTGGGGTGCGCACGGAAGAACTCCACGATGAGATCGCTGCCAACATCGCGCGTGACGCGCCCGATGGTGCCTTCGCCCAGGTACTGGTACCCCGAAGGCCACGTGTGCCCGCCCCCTTGCACCCGCAACAACTCGACCGCGGCGCGGCACCCCGGGTACGTGACGCGCGTGATGCGCGTGCCATCGCCAGGATCACGGTCTAGGAGTTCGACGGACGTCCCCTCGCCTGCGCAGCCGTTGCGCGCCCGCCAGCCATCGATGGACTCTTGGGCGCCGATCTTGACCCCCGCGCGGTCGCCCTCGATGCAGGAACGAGCATCCTGGGCATAGCTCCAGCACGGGTCGTCGGTGCCGTGAATCTGCATCATGGGCACGAGGCCCGCACATGCCCCGCCGGTACCCGCGTGCTGGTTGGAGCCACCGACGGCCACGAACGAAGCCACGCGTTCGGCGCGCTCGCATGCAATGCGATGACTGATGGCGCCTCCATTGGAGAGGCCCGTCAGATGGATGCGCTTGTCGTCGATGGGAACGAGCGCAGCAACCTCGGCGAGCAGATCGTCGAAGTACCGCATGTCGTCGACACCGGACTTGCAAGCAGGGCCACTCGCGCAGTTGAAGCCGTTGGTGCCGCCGCCGGCGTTCCAGGTGCGCACGTTGCGAAGCGGGCGAGAGCCGGTTCCGTCGGGGCGCAGCACCGCAAACCCAGCCGCGCGCGCAACCTGCGAGAAACAACCAGCCTCGGTGGTGTCGCCGGTGGGGCATGTGACCCGCGCCGCAGACAATCGGTTGCCCCCGCCGCCGTGGAACGCGACCACGAGCGGCAGCAGAGCCTTGCCGTCCCACGACGCTGGGATCTCGAGTTCAAAGCCTCGGTCTGTCCACCCCGAGACAGGGCACGAGAGCGTGCCCCCGGCCCGGGCATCAGACATGTCGCAAGACAAGCGACGCACGCAGCCCTGCGTTGCACCAAGCAACACGCAGGTCGTTCCCCACGCGACCAAGCCCTGCCATCGCACGGCGCCTAGCGTAGCCGAAATGGCGCGAAGCTTACTTGGCCAAACGACCGACCAAGAGCTCGGCGAGGGCCGCGCAGGCATCGACGGTGGTGAAGATCCCGACGACTTTTTGGTTCTGCATCACCACGGCGGAGCCGTACTTGTGCTCGGCCATCTCGCGCGTGACCGCGTCGAGGCCGGTGTCCGGTTCGACGCAGTAGACTTGCGTGCTCATGGCATCCTCGACGGTGACCTTGGTGGGGTCCACGTCTTTCAGCGTTTCGACGAGGTGCAGGTCACGCTCGGTGAGCATGCCGACCAAATGGCCGCCATGCAGAACCGGCAGGTGACGAATGCGGTGCTCGCGCATGATCTGGTGCGCCACCGCGAGCGTCTGCTCTTGGCCGACGGAATGCGGGGACGTGGTCATGTACTTTTGAATGGCGGGGATGGGCTTGGACATGGCGAGTTCTCTTTAGAGGTGGCTGTTGGTGGAGGCGTGGACCAGCATGGACCCGCTGCCGAAGCCGGGGGGCAACTGGTAGTGCAGACGGCCGTGTACGTGCCGCTTTTGGTGATGACGCTCACACCAGAGCTCTGCGCCCTTGGTGGCGACGCGATGGGCGGCGCAGTCGGGGCACACGGGCTCGATCTCTGGAACCATCTCGGCGCTCTTCTGTCGGACGACGAACACCGGACAGCTAGCCTTGCGCACGACGTCCTCGGCCACGGAACCCAGGAAGAAACGCTTGGTGGCCGACATGTCCCGCGTGCCGACCACGACGAGCGTGGCCCCCAGGCTCTCGGCCAGCTGCACCGTCTCGCGCCACGCAACCCCCGCCGCGACGTGCGCGAACACTGGACCTGCAAACACCTCTGCAGCTTGCTCGCAGGCACGTTCGAGCATCTTTCGGGTCTCTTCGAGCACATCGGTCATCGATGGCGTCACCGGCGCATTGGCCTCGGACGGCACCCACTCGAGCACATGCAGGACGTGCAGCTCGGCGTTGGGACGCCCTTGCGCAAGGGCTGCGGCCTCTTGAACAATCATGAGGCGAAGATCAGTGTGGTCGACAGCGGCGAGGATGACTTCGCGGCGCGGAGTTTTTGAGTTCATGGTCATGAGAGGCTCCCTCGTTCGGGTCGCGGCTCGGCGCAGCCCTTGGTGGGCGGCCTTTCGCACTCGAATGCCGCGGCGACGCGAGTGCAGCGCCCGTGCCACAGTGTTTCCTTGCCCGATGTGGGCAATTGCAGCGCATATTTCGTCACGGCCGCGCCGCCGGGCGCGCAAGGCATGCGCTGCTACGTCGCCTTTGCGCCCCGGCCGCAGCCATCCTGCCTCGCTCCCATGCGCTGGTGCAGCGCCGATCCAGTTGAGGCCTCCAATTGTGACACCGGAGGAATGTAGGTCGTGGGAACCCTAGGGGTTCTGGCACCGCGGCTTGTCACAATCGCAAGGCACGTCCGGTGCTTCCCCGAGGTCATGAAGACGCGCCGCTCTGCCTTGGCCATGCTCGTGTTCCCGGTCTCCCTCCTTTTGGCCCAGGGGTGCTCGAGCGATCCCGAGAGCAGCAGTTCCGGGGGCTCGGGTGCCTCGGGTTCGAGCTCCTCCAGCTCGAGTGGCGGCTCGTCGTCGTCGTCGTCGTCGGGAGCGTCGTCGTCGTCGAGCGGATCTTCCAGCAGCAGCAGCAGTTCGTCGAGCAGCAGCTCGTCGAGCAGCGGCGGCGGTGCCGACGCAGGCAGCGGCAAGGCACTGCTCGAGACCTGCAACAGCGATGGGGACTGCGCGAGCGGCGCCTGCTTCGTGGGCGGGCAGGGTTCGTATTGCAGCAAGAAGTGTACGGCCCAAGACGCCGCAACGGTGTGTGCGATGCCGGGCTTCGATGGCACCTGCAACAACAAGGGCTACTGCAAGAAGTCCTAACTGACCGAGCGCGATTCGACTACAGACGCCGGGCGCCATTTGGGCTTGGGACCCAAATGCAGGAGGTGGGGCCCCAGCGGCTTTGCCTCTGGGGCGGAGGACAGCGTCCTCTGATAACAAAGGAAGCCAAATCGCTGAGCTTGATCGAAGCTCGGTGACTTAGCTGGGCGCTCGACGGAGCGAGCTTCTGCCGATTGGGGCAGTGCCGAGGTCCAAGCCGGTGCGCGTTGCCGGCTTGGGCGGGCTCCTTACTTGAACTCGGCCAGTCCCGTGACGATGGCCGCCGCGACGCACGGAACCCCTGGGAGCGCCACAATGGCGTGCTCTGAGCCGTCGCCCTTGATGAGTTCGTCGCCACGCCAGGCCTCGCCCGGCCCATTGGTCTCGCGGAAGCCGCCCTCCATGACGAACATGGTTTCTTCGCCCCGATGGGCGTGCTCGGGGAACGTCGTCCCTGGCTGAATGCGCACGAGGGTGCCCGTACCGTTGGCCACCTTGGGCCCTGTGGTCACGGGAATCATCTCGATGCCCGGCACGAAGAACGGCATCCAGGCGGTGGGGTCTTCGGCGCGCTTGGCGAGCTCGGCGGCAGCGTCGGTGTCGAGATCGAACATCCGCGCGAGGCGATCGGCAAAGATACCGAACTTGCCACCACGATTGACCGAGGCCATCAGGCGCTCGCGCAAGGCCGACCGCCCAGGCCCAGGTGCCGGATCCGCGCCCACGGCAGCGAGCGCAGTGAGCGCCCCTTTGGTGGCCGAGAGCTCTTGGGCCGCAACACCAGAACCGACCAAGGCTTCGTCGCGGCGGTCCAGCGCCGAGATGGGCTGGACAGACAGGAGCTCTTCGTCGAGTTCATGGGTGGTCATGGCGGTACCTCAGTGTACCCCAAAGCGTTTTCCGCGGGACTCGCGGTATGCACCTCCGGGGCTTGCCTGGGTTACGCGCCGCCTACCGCAGCGGATCCACACTTTTGGTACGTCACGGGCCGGTGGATCGCCGGCTCATCACCGATTTTTTGGGGGGTCGCCCCCCACGGGCGCCCACACGGGCCAGGCCCAAAGACAAAAGGACGTGGTTTCGGAGCGTTAGGCTTTGGCACACACGGTGCCACAAATCGTACGGTGGGCCCGGGGATGACGGTACCCTGCGCAATCACGATGCCTGCGAGTTTTCGTGTTGCCACGCTGAACATCTGGAACCGTTTTGGCCCCTGGGACGAGCGCCGGCCCTTGCTGCACGCCGAGCTTGGGCGGTTGATGCCCGACGTCATCGGACTCCAAGAGGTGCTTCGCTTGGACGAGCCCGTGGTTGACCAGCTCGCAATGGTGTCCGAGGGCCTTGGCTACCACGCCGCCTGGGGCCGCCACCCCGAGCGCCACGATTGGCCCGTGGGAAATGCCGTGCTGTCCCGGTGGCCCATCCGACGTCACCAAGCTTACGCGTTGCCCGACGGCGGCACCGAAGAGCGAAGGAGCGTCGTGTTCGCCGAGATCGAAGCTCCCTTTGGGTTGCTTCCGTTTTTCGTCACCCACTTGAACTGGAAGCTCGACCAGGGACACATCCGCGTCGAACAAGTGAAGGCGCTGACGCGCCTGGTCGCCGAGTTGGCCCCGGAGCACGGGTTTCCGCCGGTCATCACCGGCGACTTCAACGCCGAGCCCGGCAGCGATGAGATTCGATACATGCGCGGCCTGACGGGACTGGGCGGCCCTTGCGTGCACTTCCACGATTGTTTCGATGCCGCCGGCGATGGCCCGGGGTACACATTTGCCCGACGGAACCCCTTTGCGCGGTTGTCGCACGAGCCCAACCGGCGCATCGATTACGTGTTCAGCCGCGGCGGTGACGACCGCTACCGCGGCGAGCCCCTCGAAGCCACGGTGTGCTTCGACCAAGACCGCGACGGCGTGTTCCCGAGCGATCACTTTGGGGTGATTGCGACCCTCAGCGCGTAGCGCACGCATGCGTTAGGCGTCGACGCCGCTGGGCGCCCTTTCGTGGTGGGACCTGGGCGCTGGCCCCGCTGCGAGAGCCACGCGGGTGGCGGCGTCGAGGGCGTGGAATGCGATCGCATAGGCGCTCGGGAACACCACGCGGCGGGCCTTCTTTTTGAGACCCTGGAGCACGCATCGCGCAAGGGCTTTGGGATCGCCCGTCGGCATGGCCCGGGCCAAGCGCGATGGGGCGTATTGGGCCCGAGCGCCACGTTCGAGTTCCGAGTGGACCGGGCCGGGGTAGACCGTAAGAACGTGCACGCCCACCGGAGCGAACTCGGCGTGGGCGATCTCCGAAGCCATGGCCAGGCCTGCCTTGGCCGCGCCGTAGAAGGCGCACCCGCGCAAAGGAACGCGCCCGGCCATGCTGCTGACGTTGACGATGAAGCCTCGCTTCTGTTGCACCATGCCGGGCAAGACCTCGTGCATCAAGCGCAACGGCGCCGCGAGGTCCACGGCCAAGATCGCCTCGGCGAGAGCCCAAGGCGTGGTGTCCATGCGACGGACGTCCATGATGCCCGCGCAGTTGACGAGGCCGGTCACCGGTCCGCAGGCGTCTTGCGTTGCACGAAGGACGTTCGCTGCCGCAGAGGTGTCCGAAAGGTCGACGACGAACGCTCGAGCGCGGCGCAAACGACGGCAATCGTCTTCGTCGATGTGCGCTCGGTCCAGCAGCGACAATTGCGCGCCTGGGTACTCGTGGGCCAGCGCTTGGGCCATGGCCTGTCCAATGGCGCCGGCCGCACCGGTCACCACGATGTGCGGGGTGCTCACGACACCCGGTCGCACAAGAGCGCAAAGAAGAGCACGGTGGTGACCCGCTCGCGGTGCTTCCACATGGCAGGTCCCAGATAGAGTCCGTGGCCCAAGGGGCGCACTTCGTCGTGGATTCGGCGAATGTAGCCGGGGTTCTCCTTCAGATCGTAGTCGAGCAAAATGGCCGGGCGACCGTCCACACGGGAGGGCCCGATGCTGGTGTGAAACGGAAACAACTGCTGGGAGCCAAGCACCCCGGGCACGCGCACGCGGTTGATCCCCTGCCCGGCCCTTGGACTGTGTGCCGAGAAGCTCTTGCCGTCCCAGACGAAGGCCTGCGAGCCCGCAAAGGTACGTAGCCTGGCGCCAAAGAACTCGCCCGGCGAAACGCCACGCACCGCAAGCATGCGCCCCTTGGGCGTTCCGGACAGATCCGAGAGCGACGTGGGCGACGCCGCCCGGGCGTACAGGGCCGCGAGCGACGGAAACGACTCTCGTGACAGGCTGGAGAGTGTGTGCGACGCCGACGGCGTCGAAGCGCCGGAGACCTGGGCAGCAGATTGCATTATGCACCTTTTTCTTGCGAGGGGTCCGAAGGGAGCGGAAGTCTTGCGATGGAGTGAAACGCACCGAGCCCTGCTTGGGTGAAGAGCTCGGGGGTGATGGTGAGGTAGCCAAGCCGCTCGGCCTTGATGAGGCCGACGAGCGCACCCCACACGATGGCGATGAGCGCCTCGGCGGAGCCATCGCGCAATTCGCCCCGGGCCTGGCCGAGCAGCACCGCCTGCCAGATGGGCTCGAGCACGCTGCGCTCGAGCGCCCGGCTCTGGGAGTCTAGGTACGGCGTGTGGTCCTGCATTTCGAGGAACTGGAAGGTGAGCGGCTCTTCCCGCGCAAAG
>JBIKNA010000128.1:0-16517 GCA_044358965.1 Polyangiaceae bacterium | reverse complement strand
CAACATGGCGAAGACGAGCACACCGGTGACGGACACGTAGAGCCAGATGGGGAACAAGATCTTGGTGAACTTCTTGTGCGTGGCCCACCGCTTGCGGAACGCAAAGTAGAAGGCCGCAAGGCACATGGGCACCACGGGGATGGAGAGCAACACGTGGCTGGCGAGGAGCAGCAGGTAGGCCACGCGAACACCGCCGGTGCCCGGGTACTTGGTGTCGCCGTGCACGTAGTGGTACGCGAGGTAGCCCACCAAAAAGAACGAGCTCGACGCAAACGCCGAGAGCATGAGCGTCTGGTGCTTTTTGACCTGCTTCTGCTTGATGGCCCGCACCGCCAGCACCAAGAGTACGGCTGACAAACCGTTGAAGCAGGCGTTGACGCTGGGCATGAACGACAGGGCGCGCGGGTCGGCTTGGGCGCCGCCCTGGCGCACCAGCAGCAAGTACGACAGCAACGAGAGCGCAAACACGCTCACGACGCCGTTGATGATCCAGAAAGGGCGGTGGTCTTGCCCGGTGGCCGCAGTCTCGCTCATGATCGCCCTACGCCTTCTAGATGACCGGGTGTGATTCGGCTACAGGGCACACGCGCCTTTTGGCTGCGGGCCGCAAAATCAGCGGGGGCGCCCGGTTCGGCCTGCGGACGGCGCCCGCGGGCAACTCGGGGCACCCCGGTGTCGAGCTTGTGCCGGATCATGCCTGCCATGCCTTGGCGATGTAGGGGAAGGGGCCCACGGCAACAAGGGGTGTGCTAGTTCCTTGGCTTCCGATGGTGGTGTCTGTGGAGACTGCGCTGCAAGAACGTTTTGGCCTTGCGGCCTTTCGTCCGTGGCAACGCGAGGCCATCGACGCGGTGTTGGAGCCCGGGGCCCGGGTGCTTGTGGTGGCCCCCACCGGCGGCGGCAAGTCGCTCACGTACCAACTGCCCGGCGCCGTCCTGCCGGGGCTCACGCTGGTGCTCTCGCCGTTGGTTGCGCTCATGGAAGACCAAGTCCGCAGCCTGACGGGCCGCGGCGTGCCGGCCACGTACCTTGCCTCCACCCTCGACATCGAAGAGCGCAACCGTCGCGAGGCCGGCATGCTCCGCGGAGAGTTCAAGCTGGTCTACGTGGCGCCCGAGCGCCTTGGATCCGACGTGTTCGTGCGCATGCTCGACCGCTGCGACATCCAGCTCGTCGCCATCGACGAAGCGCACTGCATCGCGCAGTGGGGGCACGATTTCCGGCCGGACTACCTGCGCATTGGCGCCTTGCTCGAGCGCCTACAGCCGCCGCGGGTGCTCGCGTGCACGGCAACGGCAACACCCGAGGTGCGAAAGGAGATCCGCACGCACCTTGGCTGGGAGACCGAACAGGGGCCCGCGTGCAAAGAGATCCTGCGCGGCTTCGCCCGGCCCAACCTCCACCTGACGGCCCGGCATGTCGACGGCCCCAAAGAGGCCAAGACGCAGCTCGTCCGAATGCTCACGGAGGCCCTTGGCAACCCCAAGCAGCCCGTGGGGGGCGCCATCGTGTACGCCGCCACCCGCAGGGCCACCGAGCAATACGAGACTGTGCTGACGCAGGCGGGCTTTGCCGCGGGCGCGTACCACGCCGGCATGGATGGTGCCGCGCGCAGTCGCGTAGCCAACGCCTTCGCCAAACGGAAGATCGCCGTGGTGGTGGCCACCAACGCCTTTGGCATGGGCATCGACCGGCCCGACATTCGCGCGGTGGTGCACGTGCAGCCGCCGGCCTCCATCGAGGCGTACTACCAAGAGGTTGGCCGCGCCGGCCGCGATGGCGAGCAGGCCTGGGGGCTCCTGCTCTGCTCCTTTGCCGACATCGGCTTGCGCAAGCGCTTTTGCTTCATGGGCGTCGGCGACGAGCCGGTGGACCCGGCGCTTTCGGCCCGTTCTTGGGAGCTGTTTCGCGAACTCTTGCGGTACCTCGATGCGCGCAGCTGCCGTCACGATTTCGTGCTGCGGTACTTTGGCGACGAGGCCGAGCTGCTCGGCGGCTGCGGCCACTGCGACGTGTGCGAGGCCATCGACGACGACGATGCCAAGTCCGACGACGAAGTGACCCTCATCGTGCGCAAGGCGCTGTCGGCGGTGGCCCGGGCGCAAAAGCGCGCGGGGCTCTTGGCCATCGCCGAAATGATGCACGGTGTGGACTCCGAGCGCGCGCGGCGCTTTGGATTTACGCAACTGTCTACGTTCGGCATCTTGCGCGAGTACGACACGGGCTTCTTGCTTTCGCTCTTGCGGGTGCTGCTGTCCGCCGGCTTCATCGATCTCACGCCCACGGAACACCCGGTGCCGTACCTCACCCGCAGCGGCGCAGCGGTCATGAAGGGCGAAGTGCCGCCGCGGGTGCTCTTGCCCGCGCCCCGGGCCACGCCCGCGTCCAGATCGCGAACGCCCAAGGCCCGTGGAGGCAGCGTGGCGCCGGTGCTGCCGCCGGAGCTCGCGCCCATCTTCGAGCGCTTGCGTGCACACCGCGCGCAGGTCGCCAAGGAGCGCAACGTGCCGGCCTACGTGGTGGCCTTCGATCGAACCCTGGTCGAGATGGCCACCCATCGCCCCACGTCACCGGCGCAGCTCCTGTCGATCCATGGCATGGGCCCCTCGCGCGTGGACCAATACGGCGAAGGTTTTTTGCGCGTCCTCGGCGACGCGTAGGCGCTCGTTAACGAAAGAGAATTGCCTGGCGGGGCCTCCCTCCGCTGGCGCCGGTCGTGGCACGCCTCCTTGACAAAGAGTCCTGTAGACTCAATAAAAGTATAAATGACTTTATTGTCGTTCCTGACCGCCAGCGGTAGCGTGACTGGGCGCGAGCACCTGCGGGCGTACCGTGACGGTCAAGATGGCGTGGCCACGGTGACCGCCGCCTCCGCCGTGGTGCTGGTGGTGTGCGACGGTTGCTCGTCGTCGCCGCACGCCGAGATTGGCGCCCGCGTCGCGTCACGCTTCTTGGCGCAGGAGCTAGCGCGGCAGGTAACCCATGCGCCGGACTTGGCGCCCGTGGTTCTGGCCGCCCGCGCCCAGAAGCGTTTGCTGCGGATGCTGCGCTGTCTTTCGCGGGTGCTCGGCCCCTCGGCGCAGACGCAGATCGCCGACTGCTTGCTGTTCACCTGGCTTGCGGCGGTGGTTCGCCCCGACGCCTACGCCGTGTTCGGCATGGGCGATGGCGCCTACGCCGTCAACGGACAGCCAACGTTCCTGGACCCGGGGTCCGGCAATGCGCCGGTGTACGCGGCCTACGCGCTCTTGGGCGATGCGCGGGCGCACGCGCCCACGCTGCACTGCGAGGGACCGACGGCGCAGCTGCACTCGCTGGTCTTGGCCACGGACGGCGCGCAAGAGCTGCTGGCACCCGGCGCGCCAATCGACGCGCTGGTCGCCTCGACGCGTCTCGCGCGCAACCCGTCGTTGCTCGAGAAGACGCTCCGGGTGGCTCGGGACACCCAAGGCCTGGCCGACGACGCGACCTGCGCTCTGCTGCGTCGGCGCCCGGAGGCCGCATGAACGCCCAGCCGCGCGCAGCTCTTGCTCCTCTGACCCTGGGTGGCCGGGCGCTCCGCCTCCGCGACGCCGATCTGTTGGGCGCCGGAGGGGAGGGCAAGGTCTACCGTCACGGCGCCACGGGGTGCATCAAGATCTTCGACGCGCCGCTGTCGCCGGAGCAGGCGCGCAAGCTGCGGGCGTTTCCGTCCCGGCTTCCGGGGGCCGTTGTGGGGCCCCAAGAGCTGGTGCTTCGGGGCGGCGAGCCCGCGGGCTACCTCATGACCGCCGTGCACGGCGCTTTTGAACTGGCAAAGCTCGGTCAGCGCAGCTTCCGTGCGGGGAACCTGGGCAACAACCAGGTGCTCGCGCTCTTTGCGCGCCTGCGCGAGCTGCTCCTTGCGCTGCACAAGGCCAACGTGGTGGTCGGCGATCTCAACGCCGGCAACGTGCTCGCGCAGCCCGATGTCCAAGGCGAGCTCTGCCCTTGGCTCATCGACGCCGCGTCCATGCAGTATGCAGGGTTTCCTTGTGCCGTGGCGCACGAGCGGACCTGTGATCCCGCGCTCTACGGCATGGACCTGGCGATGGCCCCCAGGTTCACACCGGGCACCGATTGGTACGCGTTCGCCGTGCTCTTGTTTCAGAGCTTGATGTATGTGCACCCGTTCGGGGGCACGCATCCGGCGTACGGCACCATGATCCGGAGGGCCCAAGCCGGCGTCAGCGTGTTCGGCCCCCAGGTAGTGCTGCCCAAGAACGCCGGGAACCCCATGATGCTGCCAGTGGCGCTGGCCCAGTGGTTCGTCGCGGTGTTCGAGAAGGGGCATCGGGCCGCGCCCGACGCGGCACTGCTGTCGCCAAGCTTCGTGCCATGCGTCTGTGGCGCGGAGCACGGACACGCCACGTGTCCGTCGTGCGCCACCCGCGTGGCGCCGGCACCGGTCAGCGTTGTGCGTGGGACTGTGCGCTGCGCGACGGTCTTCCGGCGCGATGGCGCTACGGTGGTCACCGCGCGGGGCGGCGCGGCCCTATCTTACGTGGTTCGTCTCGGCGGCCAGTTCCTCCGGGAAGACGGCGTCCCCATTCCCGTTGCCCCGGTGCCGGGGCAGCTCTTCGTGCTGGACGGCGCGCGCACGTGGGTGGCCACGCCCGATGGGCAAGTCCTCGCGTTCCAAGGGGGCCTCGTGCAGGAGCAGTTCTCCGTCGATGTGCGCGAAGGCGAGCCCGCCATCGATGCGGCGCTTGGTACCACGTGTTTCGTGCGCGACGGGAGCGTCTTGCGGCACGAGACCCAGACCCGTGCGGGGCAGGTGATCAAGGACCGCGCGCGGGTGTTCCTGGGCACCGTGTTCGGCCTCGTGGTCTACGACATCGGCAAGTTCGCGGTGCACGCCGTGTTCGACCGAACGCAAGGTGCGCTCCGCGATGTGCCCATTCCGCCACCGGCTGGTCGCGTCACGCAGTCGCACGCCATCTTCGATGAAGACGGCAGCGCCATGTACGTGCGCGAGACCGACGCCCAGGGAGTGCTCCGTACCGAGCGGTTCATCATCTCGCGCACGGGCGCGGTGCTCGGAGCGCATGGGGCACCGGCCGATGACGCCACCTTTGGCACCGACGTCGCGGGCTGCCTCGTCCGGGGCCGGCTCTTGCTGGCGGCCGCCGGGGGCCTCGCGCTGGTTTCCGTCGACGCGGCGGCGGCCACCTTGGCCGTTGCGCGGCGGTTCCCCGACACGGCGCCCTTCGTGGCCCCCGGCGCGCAGCTGTTTCCCGCCACAGCCGGCGCCGTCTACGTCGTCACACCCCAGGAGATCACGTTGGTCTCTCTTTAGCCGCCATTAGTCCCTTCGATGACACAAGGAGAAAGAACATGCAGATTCCCCGTTTTTACGATCCATACCGAGTGGCAGATCTCTATCTCGAGCGCGCGGCCATGGTGGCCGACGAAGCCATGGCTGCCCGCCGCGCAGGCCTGTTGACGCCAAGCGCCAAAGACACGACGCGCGTTGCGGCGTTTGGCATCGACTGCCAGGTGGGGTTCTGCCTGCCCGGGGCCAGCCTGTTCGTGCCCGGCGCCGTCGAAGACACCACCCGGACGCTGGCCTGGCTCTACCAGCACATGGAGAAGATCACGGCGCTGCACTTCTCCATGGATACGCACCGGGTGTTTCAGATCTTTCACCCGGCGTTCTGGATCGACGAGGACGGCAAGAACCCCGAGCCGTTTACGGTGATCTCGTATGCCGACGTGCGCGCGGGTAAGTGGAAGCCCATCGCGCACCCCGCCGAGTGCCTGGAGTACACCAAGAAGCTCGAGGCCACTGGCAAGTACGTGCTGACCATCTGGCCGTACCACACGCTGCTGGGCGGTGTGACCCACGCCTTGGTGCCCGCGCTCATGGAGGCTGCGATTTTTCACTCTGTGGGGCGCTCGCAGCAGACGCACTTCGAGACCAAAGGCACCCACGCCATGACCGAGAACTACTCGGTGCTGGCGCCCGAGGTGCGGGAGCTCGGGGGCAAGAGCATCGGCACCTTCAACGCCGCGTTCTACCGCATGCTCATGGAGTACGACCGGATCTACGTGTTTGGTCAGGCCAAGTCGCACTGCGTGCTGTCGACGCTGGCAGACATGAAGGCACACATCTTGGGAACGGACCCGAAGCTTGCGGACAAGATCTACATCTTGGAGGACGCGATGAGCCCGGTGCCCCCGCCGCCCATCTCACCCCTGCCGGTAGCGCTCGATTTTCCAAGAATTGCCGACGAGGCCATGCGCGAGTTTGCCGCCGCAGGCATGCACATCGTGCGCACCACGGACCCGTGGTGAGCCGGCGGACGACGCATCACTTCATTCACGAAAGGACCAATGCAAATGACGACAAAAGCCAACGGTTCGGTGCAGGGACTCTTGCTTGGGGCAGGGCACGCAGGCGTCGTGTCCCAAGGCACGCTCGACATGTTGGGGGGCGACTTGGGCAACGTGGTCATCGCCGGTGCCGCAGGCATGGACACCGAAGACATCGTGGCATCCGACGTCACGCTCATCACTGTGCTCATCGATGCCTCCAGCAGCATTGCGTCGAGCGGACTCGAAGATGCCGTGCGCGACGGGCAAAACGCGCTCATCGACGCCTTCCGGGACAGCAAAGAGAAGGACAGCGTGCTCTTGGCGCTGTGGACCTTTGGCAGCGACGTGAACGTGGTGCACAGCTACGTGCCCATCGATGACGCCACGCGGCTCGACGCCTCCAACTACGCCGGCGCGGGCGCCACGCGCCTCTACGACACCTGGGTCGATGCCTTGGCCGCCAATGTGGCGTACGCCGAGCAGCTTCGGGCCAGCGGCACCCCGTGCAAGAGTGTCGCCGTGGTGGTGACCGATGGCGCCGACTGCGGGTCCCGGCGCCGCGCAACGGATTGTGCGCGCATCTCCAAAGACCTGCTCGCCAGCGAACGGTTCCAGCTCGCATTCGTGGGGGTGGGCGCCGACGCCGACTTTCGGCCCACGGCCCGGTCCATGGGGGTGCCCGAGGGGTCCATCGCGGCGACCGGCGCCGCCAGTCCCAGCGCCGTTCGCCGCATGTTTCACATGGTCAGCCAGTCGGCGGTCGCTGCCAGCCAGCGGGTCGTTGGGGGCGCCGTCGGCGGCTTTTTTGGCCCCTAGCGCCGCGGCCAGCCCACAAGCTCCGTCATGCGATGGTCATTTGTGACACCTTTTGCAGCACCCGGGGCCGCGCCGCAGCATCATAGACGTCGTGGCTCCGATCACGGCACCCATGGCACCGCTGCTGCGTCTCCAAGGCGAGACCATTGCGTCTGTGTGGGCCCGACGGTTCGTCTCGTTCTCGCTCTACGGCGCCCTTGGTTTGCTGTCGCTGGTGCTGCTCCCGGTGGCCGTCCCTGCCTGCGCCGTCATCGACACACTGCTGGGGCAGGGTAGAAGGCAGCCGCGTGCCCGGGCACTCCTGTTCTTTGGTCTCTACCTCGCGTGCGAGATCTGGGGCATCGTCGCGGCGTTTGGCGTGTGGCTGCGCTACCGTGGCTCTACGCAGTTCCAAGAGCGCAACGCCGAGCTCCAGCGCAGGTGGACGACGGTGCTGTTCTCCGGCGCCGTGCGCATCTTCGGTTTCGAGGTGACCTTCGACGAGGGCGAGTGGGACCCAGCAAAGCCCTTCTTGCTCATGGTGCGCCACTCGAGCACCGCAGATACGGTGCTCGCGGCGGCGCTCATGGCCAATCCGCGGCACCTTCTGCTCAAGTACGTGCTCAAGCGTGAGCTTCTGTGGGACCCGTGTCTGGACGTGGTTGGACGGCGTTTGCCCAACACCTTCGTCGACCGCTCGGGCTCGCGCAAAGACGCCGAGGTGCGGGCAGTGGCTTCTCTGGGGCGAGACTTGGGCCCCGGACAAGGCGTGCTCATCTACCCCGAGGGTTCGCGTTTCGACACACACAAGCGCGACACTCGAGTGGAAGCGCTCAAGACGCAGCCCGCTCTGTACGAGATTGCCAAGGGCATGCAGCATGTGTTGCCGCCGAAACTTGGGGGCGCGCTCGCGCTGCTCGACGCCGCGCCCGAGGCGCAGGTCTTGGTGCTGGAGCACACCGGCTTCGAGGGGGCCGCCAGTTTCGGTCGCTTCTTCCGCGGCGATCTGGTGTTTGCCAAGCTTCGGGTTCGGCTCCGCCGGGTGCCACGACCCGAGGGCCAGGCGCGCGACGCGTGGCTCTTCCGTGTGTGGTCCGAGACGGACCAGTGGATCGGCTCGGCAACGACCCCCGAAGGCTAACGGCGTTCCCCACGGGACCAATGCCTGGTAGAGCCAGGTACAGCGTGTCTGTCTCGTCCAAGCGCCACACCTTCAAGCGTCTTTTGGCCTTGGCCAAACCCGAGACGGCGAACTTGGTGCTGGGCACGCTGCTCCTGGTGGTGGCCAGCAGCAGCAACCTTGCCTTTCCTCAAGGCATTCGCTTCGTCATCGACGAGGCACTGAGCGGCAAGTCCCAGGGCAACATCGACCGGGCGGCGCTGTTCATGTTGGGCGTGTTCTTCGTGCAGGGCATTGCGGGCGCTGCGCGCTTCGTGGTGTTCACCCGCGTGGGCGAGCGCGTGGTCGCTGCGCTGCGAGAGAAACTCTTCGCCAGCTTGCTTGCCCAAGAGATCGCCTTCTTCGACAAAGAGAAGACCGGAGATCTCACCAACCGGCTCTCTGCGGACACCACGGTGCTGCAGAACACGGTGTCCGTGAACATCTCCATGGCCCTCCGTGCCATCGCCGGCATCATCGGCGGCCTGGTGCTCTTGTTCATGACCTCGGCCAAGCTGACGGGCATGATGCTCTTGGTGGTGCCGCCCGTGGCGTTGGGCGCGATGTACTACGGCCGGCGGGTGCGTGGGATTTCGCGAGAGGTACAAGACGCCTTGGCGCGCTCCACCGACGTGGCCGAAGAGTCCATCGCCGGGGTGCGCACGGTGCGTTCGTTTTCGGCCGAGGCCCAAGAGATCACCAGGTTTCGCGCCGCGGTGCAGGCGTCGTTGACGCTGTCCTACCGGCGCATTCGTCTCGCCGCGACGTTCTTCGGCACGGCAACGTTTGCCGCGTACTCCGCCGGCGCCTTCGTGTTCTGGTATGGCGGCCGCATGGTGCTGCGGTCCGAGCTCTCCGTGGGCGCACTCACTTCGTTCCTGGTGTACACGCTGCTCGTGGCCTTCTCCCTCGGCTCGCTGTCGGACTTGTGGGCAGACTTCAACAAGGCCGCCGGTGCCTCCGAGCGGGTTTTCGAACTCATCGAGCGCGTTCCGGCCATGCCCACGGGCCAGGGCAAGACCCTGGCGAACATCCAAGGGCGCGTGACCTTCGACGACGTGACCTTTGCGTACCCCGCGCGGGCCGACGTCACGGTGCTCGCGAAGTTCTCGTTGACGCTCAATCCCGGGGAGATTGTGGCCTTGGTGGGGCCCTCCGGGGCCGGCAAGTCCACCGTCGCACAGCTTCTGTACCGCATGTACGACCCGCAGCAGGGGGCCGTGCGTCTCGACGACACCAACCTGACGGACCTCGAACCCACCTGGCTGCGCAAGCAAATCGGCGTCGTGGCCCAAGAGCCGCTTCTCTTCTCGACGAGCATCCGCGACAACATTCGCTACGGCCGCCCCGAGGCCAGCGACGAAGACGTCGAGCGTGCGGCCAAGCTCGCCAACGCCCATGAGTTCATTGCGGCGTTCCCCGAGGGCTACGACACCAACGTGGGAGAGCGAGGTGTCCAGCTATCGGGTGGCCAGAAGCAGCGCGTGGCCATTGCCCGGGCAGTGCTCAAAGACCCAAAGGTGCTCGTGCTGGACGAGGCCACCAGTGCTCTCGATGCCGAGAGCGAGTTCCATGTGCGCGAGGCGCTCGAGCGCCTGATGAAAGGACGCACCACTCTCGTGATTGCGCATCGCCTGTCCAGCGTGCAATCCGCCCATCGCGTGGTGGTGTTCGAGGCCGGCGTCATCGCCGAGACGGGTACCCACGACGAACTGATGCACAAGGGTGGCTTGTACCAAAAGTTGGTCGAACGGCAGTTCGCCCCGGTGCTCGGACCGAAAGCTATCGCGCCTTCGCCTTGACGATGACGTAGTACAGGGGCTCGATGTCGTCGGCCTGAAAGGCCAGGGTGGCGCCCAGCGGCACCGCCACGGTGACCCCGGCGCGCAAAGGAACGTCGGCCCCGGCCACGGTGGCCACGCCGGTGCCCGAGATGACGATCACGAGCTCGGCGCACTCGCTCTGGACGTGTGTGCCGACGCTGCCACCGGGCGACAGCACACACCCAAGCGCGCAGTCGAACGGTGCCGGCGGTGTTGCCACCAGATTGCTGACGGATACCTCGCCGGTGCCGCCAAAAAGTGCCTTTCGAATGTCTGCGGGGCCTCGCCACATGCGCCCAAGGAACACTGACTTCGGGGCCAACGCAAGCCCCAGTACGCGCGGCCCCGATGCGCACGGTCCCGATGCGCGGGGTCGCCCCCGGGCGCTCAGCCCGACATTTTTGCATGCGCGGCCACGCCATGTGCCACTAACCTCTGCGGCACCATGGACCTGGCCCTGCCGCCCTTCGAGCGTGATCTGTCTCGCGCGAGCACCTTGCCCGCGCGCTTGTACGTCGACCCAGCGGCGCTCGAGGTCGAACGCAGCAAGATTTTCGCGAACACCTGGCAGCCCGTCGCGTCGCTGACGGATCTCGTCAAGCCCGGCGACTTCGTCACCGCCGAGGTGGCCGGCGAGCCCATCGTGGTGCTCAAGGACGAGCAGGGCACGCTCCGGGCGTTTTTCAACGTCTGCCGTCACCGCGCGGGCCCCGTGGCCGAGGGCAAGGGGTGCAAGAAAGCGCTCACGTGCCGCTACCACGGCTGGACGTACGCCCTCGATGGTCGTCTGCAGAAGACCCGAGAATGGGACGGTGTCCAAGACTTCGACCAAGCGGCCTACAGCTTGCCATCGCTGCGCGTAGACACGTTCGGGCCCTTTGTGTTCGTGAACATGGGCGCCGCGGGGCCGACGCTGGCCGAGGTGCTGGGCGAGATCTCCCAAGAGACCGCCGCCATGGACTTTGCCAGCATGACCCGCGTGGCCTCGCGCACCTACAACGTCAAGTGCAACTGGAAGACCTACGTCGACAACTACCTCGAGGGGTACCACGTGCCCATGGTGCATCCGGGCTTGTTCAAAGAGCTCGACTACGATGCGTACCGCGTAGAGACCCGGAAGTACCACTCCACGCAATACGCGCCCATTCGGCCTGCACCCGCGGGGGCCCCGCGGCAGTACGACGGCGCCGGCGGAGACCAACGGGCGCTCTACTATTGGGTGTACCCGAACTGGATGCTCAACATTTATCCAGACAACATGTCCATCAACATCGTGGTGCCCACGGGCCCCGGCACCTGCGACACCATCTTCGAGTGGTACTTCCGCGACCCCCAGGCCGAGGCCACGCAAGCGCGGCTGCCCCAGACCATCGCCTTCAGCGACGAGATCCAGCTCGAAGACATCTACATTTGCGAAGCCGTGCAGCAGCGCTTGGGCTCCAGGTCCTACGATCGCGGACGGTACTCCGTGGCCCGGGAGAACGGCGTGCATCACTTCCACGGGCTCGTGCACGCGAGCCTGTCGACGTAGCTGCAGTCCGAGCTCGTCGCACACAGGCCTGGGCGTCGCCGCGATGACTGCTTCATGCCCGCTTACCGTTTCGGGCGAGAGCGAGAATCAGCGGAGCTCTGTCTGGAGCTGCTCGAAGGTGGCGAGGGTCATGGACGCGGGGTCTTGGGGGAGCCGGGCCGTGTCGAGCATGGTGCCGCCCAAATACCTGAGGCCGCCAGGTTCGCGCACGAAACGCGAGTGCTCCGCAAACGAACGGTCCTGACCTTTGACGAAGATGCGCGCGTAGAACAAGACCGTTCCGCCATCGGGATGGTCTTCGGTGTGCAGCACGCGTAGGCCCAAGAAGCGCTGATGGTTTTTGGCCTGGGAGAGTGAGCGGAGAAGGGGCTCCCGGGGTAGCGCAAGGTCTTCGTGCTCGGAGGCAAGCGTTTGCACCAGGTACGCGCCCATGCCGAGGGCAAAGGCTGCATAACGTGAGCGCATGAGCGCCTCGCACGTTGCCGGGGTGGCTAGCCCATCGTGATAGGGAGCGCAGCAATCGGCGTAACGCGCGGACGAGTGACAGGGGCACAACTTGGGGCGCATGACAGGCTTTGGTGTAGCAGGTGTTCAGCCGGCAACGCCCAGCAACGAACGCAGATCTTGCCGAAGCAGCTCGACAGCAGCGGGGGCTGTGCTGCAGGTTGCCACCCGATGCCCAAAGACTGTGCACACAGAGAAGCTCACGCGTGTTGGGTCCGGGAGCGCGAGCCCCGAAGGGGGCGAATGCAGGGCGACACCCCAGCGCCCATCTTTGGCCTGGGAGAGCTCGAAGGTATGGGGCGGCAACGACATGCCGTACCCCGTGGCCTTCATGAAGGCTTCTTTGAGTACCCACAAGTCGACGGCAAGCTCCGGCGACGCCACAAGCCCTGCGCGCTCGCTCGGCGTGAACACCATGTGGGCCACCTCCAAAACGGCATCTTGGCGCTCGATGGGCTCGGCATCCACGCCGACGAACCCAAAGCCCACGGCGCAGGCGACCAGCTCGTGGGTATTGGTCAGGTTGAAGTCGAAGGACGCAGGCGGGCTCATCGCGGGGCGCCCGTAAGCATTCGGCACGAACCGTAGCGCTGGTGGCGCTTGGCCGGCCAACGCGCCCAGCACGCCGCGACCCAGGACCCGGGTGGCCAGAAACTCGCGGCGGGAATGCGCAAAGACGAACGCGTCGTGCCGGGCGTGTTCGTCTGCGGTCAGCCACGCCAGGGCCTGCACCTGCGCGCGGGCGTCATCTAGATCGCTGCAGCTCGCCACGTGCACGTGCACGGTGCCGGGCGCTGGAACCCGTATGGAGCTCACCTGCGCTTCCGCATGCGCAAAAGGGCGCGGTCGAGCACGGCGTCGGGGGCATCGCTGGCCACGGCCTCTAGGGCCTCCTGTGTGGCCTCGTCGGCCAGCGCACCGCTGGCCACGCGAATGCGCACGGGGTCTTCGCCTTGCACGCGCAAGGCCAGCGCTGCGCCTACGCGCTGCTCGGCGGTTGCGCTCGGGCTCTCGAGCGTGGCGTACGCATCCTCGGCAGAGATGCCCGCTTCGCGGTAGTTGCCGCCATCGAACAATTGCCGGAACCGGGCGCGCACGTTCGCAGCGGAGCTTCCTTCGAGTTGGAAGGAACGCTCCCGCCCCGTTGCATCCTTGCTGCGCTGTAGGCTTGTGTGGATGAGTTCCGCCACCGTACGGCGCCGCTGGTCATCCGTGCCCACGCCCATGACGCGGAAGGTGTGTGGCCCCGCGTGCACCGTCACCGGCGCGCCGGGGAAGGGGTGCTCGACGTGTGTGATCTCGGCCCGCGGTACGAAGCGCTGCTTGAGCCCAACTTGGTAGCGCACGCCGTCATCGCCAATGGTGAGCTCCCAGGGGCGGAACAGGCGCTTGCCCAGCAGGTAGAGGCCAATGGCGGCGCCCGTGGCCAGGGGGTAAGCGATGGCGGCGGCGATATTGAACTTGTCCATGGCACCCGTGCCTGCGATGACCAAGGTTGGCGTGACCACGGTGAACGAGGCCAGCTGCGATGAAGCCCAGCCGATGACAGGATGAAACCATCGACGATGGGGACTCGCGATGGTGACGTGGGTACTTCGTCCTCCAGCCCCGAAGCCGAGGGTGTGCACCAGGGCATGCGCCGTCGGCGCATCGGCGGCCAGGATGCTGACGACGTCGCCACTGTTGAACCCAAGCTCGACCCGAGGCCCGCTGGGGCCAGACACCACGAAGGCCGAGCGAAGTGCCGCCCGGGGCACCACCCGCGGCGGAGATGCAGCGCCCTCGAAGACAAGGCTGTCGTCGCGGACCCATAGAGTGCCGGGGTGGAGCTTGCGCCGGTACCAAACGATGAAGCTGGTCACGAAGGACAGAAACGACAGGAGGTTGCACAGGTAGGCCACGAGGAGCGGACTCGGGCCAAGGGCCAGGCCGCCTTGGAGGCTGGCCATGCCTGCGCCCTGCAGCAGGCCGGCCATCAGGTACAGGGCGATGCCAAGGCGCGATAGGCGCGCAGCAGCGCGAAGATGGCCCCAGCCCATGGCCGCACTCGAAAATGGCAAGGGCGCTCTCGCGGGCTCTTGGCCCTCTGGGGTCTGCCGTTGCGTCAAGGTGCTCGTCTAGAGTCTACACGACAGGCATGGGCGGGCTTATGGCTCTTCCTTGCGTGGCGCCATGGGCGGTGAGACGGGGTATCCTGAACGCGCCTATGGTCGCAAACGTACCCCTTGGCTTTGCGCGGCGAGTCTTCACGCGGCTGCTGTTCCCGAGCCCTGCCGGGTACCCCCGGCGCGTGCGAAACGACGAACGGATCCTGGGCCTTCGGGCGACGGATGGCGCCATCGTCCACGCCGTCGAGGTTGTGGGCGCGGCTGTCCCAGACACGGCCCCGGTGCTCTTGTTCTTTCATGGGAATGCCGACACGGCCTTTGCAGACGTGCCCCTCGCGCGCTCATTTGCCGAGCGCGGTGTTCGCACCTTTGCGTTGGAGTACCGGGGCTATGGGCTGTCGCGGCACGTGGCCCGGCCGAGTGAAGCGGGCTTGTACGCCGACGCGGATGCGTTGCTCGCGCACGTCCAAGCGCGCTTCCCCATGGCCCCGCTCGTGTTGTGGGGGCGATCGCTAGGCACGGGGTGCGCCGTGGAGCTCGCCACCCGCACCAGGCCATTGGCCTTGGTGCTGATCTCGCCGTACACCTCGATGCATGACATGGCGCAGCGCTTCGTGCGCAGTTCGTGGGCGCCCACTCTTGCCACGGCGCACTTCGACAACATCGGTAAAGCGCCGAAGATCAGCTGCCCAACCTTGGTGGTGCACGGCGATAGCGATCGCTTGATTCCCCTGTCCATGGGCCGGAAACTGGCATCGCAGCTCCAACGCGCCGAGCTCATGGTCGTTGTCGGTGGGCATCACAATGATCTTTTCGCCAAACAAGGGGACACCATCGTCGAGCGTGCCTTTCGGCTTGTCTCGGCGCCCGGAGCTGGCACCGCCTTCGAACACGCGCGGTAGCTACGTTTTGCGTGGCACGCGCTCGCGAAGGGACTCGGGCCCGGTGCTCGGCGGCACCGTGCCTCGGCGAGACAATGCGCCAATCAGCTCGCGGGACATGGGCCCCTGGGCGCCGAGTCGCTGCCGCGCCGGTACCTTGGGTTTGGCGGTGTCGTAGCCCTGCTCTTGGCTTGTCCATAGGCGCCGGTACACACCTTCTTGGGCCAAGAGCGCCTCGTGTTTGCCCTCTTGCACCAACAAGCCTTGGTCGAGCACGAAGATGCGATCGAAGTGAGCCACGGTGCGCAGATGGTGCGTGATGACGAGCACCGTGGTGTCGCCGCCCAGGGCCAAGATGCTCTCCATGACGCTGCGCTCGGCCTCGGGGTCGAGGGCACTCGTGGCCTCGTCCAGCAAGAGCACCCGTGGCTTGCGCAAAAGGGCCCGGGCGATGGCCACCCGCTGCCTTTGTCCGCCGGACAAGAGTGAGCCGCCCTCGCCCACCTGGCCATCGTAGCCACCAGGTACGTCCGGGATGAAAACATCGACCTTGGCGGCTTTGCACGCGAGCTCGACTTCTTCGTTTGTGGCCGACTCGGCGCCAAAGGCCACGTTGTCTCGGAGCGAGCCTTCGAACAGCACCGGCTCCTGCATGACGTAGCCGATCTGTGCGCGCAGCGAGCTCTGGGTCACGGTCTTGATGTTGACGGCGTCGAAGCGGATCTCGCCGTGGTCCGCATCGAAAAAGCGCAGCAGGAGCCCACCCAAGGTGCTTTTGCCGCAGCCGCTTGGCCCAACGAACGCCACGCGCTCGCTGGCACGAATGCTGAGGTCGATGCCACCCAGCACCGGAAAGTCGGGATCGTAGCCAAAGCGCACGCCCAAAAGGTCGATGCGCGTGCGCAGGGGTTTGAGCTCTGCGGCGTCCGGCGCATCGGCGACGGTGGCCTCGGCTTCGCTGATGGCGTCGACACGGTCGAAGGCCACCTTGGCGTTCAAGAACGCCGGGACCACCTGGGTCATGCCCAAGAGGGCGATGGCCGTTTGCATGAAGAGTGCATGAAACGAGAGCACGGTGCCCACGGAGATGTGCCCACGAAAGGCCGCCGTGGCCAGCAACGCCAAGAACACGAGCTCCAAGATGTTGACGGAGACCGCCGACGAGCGGGGCACCATGACCCCGAGGAAGCTCGCCCGGACTTGCTTGCGCAGCAGATCCGAGAGCTTGTGCACGTAGCGCTCGGTGAGCGTGCCTTCGAGGGCAAAAGCCTTGATGGTCTCGAAGGTGGTGATGAACTCACCCACGGCGCCGAGGGCGCTGGCGTCGGCTTCCCTGCGCTCTTCTGCAGCCGTAGCCGCCCTCCGCGCGCTCAGCCGCGC
>JBIKNA010000509.1:0-5063 GCA_044358965.1 Polyangiaceae bacterium | reverse complement strand
GTTGCGCACGCCACCGCCGTCCTTCTCGCCATAGTAGAACACGAGGGGTCGGTACTGGTAGTCGCCCACGACGCCTGCGGCGGCGCGCAAGTGCCCGCGCAAGTCCAGCGACTCGTTGGCAAACCATTCGCTGCCGCGCTCCGAGGGCTCGAAGCGGTTGACGTTGTAACCCTCGGCTTTGGGCAACGTTTGTGCGCCCGCTCGCCCGGCCGTCAGGGCGGTACCAAAGACAAGTCCGCAAACCAGGAACCGTTTCATAGGAAATCCTTTCGACAAGACGCCTCCGACCCCGAGGTGGCCCCGCTCTTAGCAGGAAAAGTGCCTGCATTGCACTACTTCCCGCGGGCGCTCGCACGCCGTTGCCGCTATCGTGCAATGCATGTCTCGACGGCAAATGCCCGCGGTCGCCGCAATGGTCGTGGGCGGCATCCTCGGCTTCGCGGGCTCCGTGGCGCGCGCCCAATCAAGCACCTCGGGGGCCACTGCCGAGCCGTTCGTTCTGCGCATCGCCGAGGCTCGCATCGAGCAGCAGCCAGGGGTCTACGACCGCGGGCTCTTGTACCTGCGGGTCGAGGGCCGTGGCCGCACGCCGCTCGGGCTTCGGCCTACGGTCCAGGTGCAGGGCACCAGTGTGCACGTGGGGCCGCTGTCTCCGGGCGATGTTCCCGGCAGCTTCGTTGCCCGGGTCGACTGGGATCCTTCGGCTCGCGCGCTCGTGGGCACCCTGCACGCCGAGGGCGCCAGCGCCGAGCTTGGCCCCCTGGTGTTCGATGCCCCGCCGCCGCCGCGACGCGGTCCGCCGCCGGACACCCTGCTCATCGGCGCCGCCGTGGGTTCCGCGGTCATCGACGGTCGGCTTGCGGCGCGGGGCCTCCGGGGTCAGGCCGACATTGTGTACCCGTTTCGCCTGGGTGGCAGTGCCGTGCTCGCCTCAGGCATCGAGCTTGGGTACGAGCGCTATTGGTCCGTCGACGTCAGTGGCCTTCGGCCCGGCATGCGCACCCTCGCCACGTCGTCGGGCCTCGGCGTAGGGGTGCCCGTCGTGCTGCGCTTTGGGGCCAGCGACGCTGCGTGGACCCCGTACGTGGGCCTCGTGTTCGGGCTCCACTTGCAAAATACACGCTTTGTCATCGAGACCGGCGATCTCGTCGACAAAGACGCCGCCGTCTGGATGTTGGCGGGCAAGTTTGGCCTCGAGCGGGCAACCGGGCCTGGGGCCATCTTTGCCGAAGTAGCGTTTCGAAATGGCGGCGACGATCCGCCCACGAGCATCCCCGTCAAGGGCGGCGCGTTGATGCTCGGCTACCGTCTGCATCTGTAGCGCGGTGCAGACGGGCCCCCGCTGCCGCGGCAGCACCGTCACGGCGGGGGCGGTTTACCCCAACGGCCAACGCTCAGTCGTCGCTGTCGTCCTCGTCGCGCACGAAGCGGGCGGGGCGGGCGGCGCGGGTGGGGCGCGCGGCTGTCGTTGCCCGGGCGTTTTCACCTGATCGCGTGGCTGCGACGGGCCGCGCGGGGCGGCGGCCGCGCGCATCGGGAGCCGCGGGGCGCACTTTGCCCTCTTCTTTGGGGGCCGTGGCACGACTGCGCTTGGGGCCAAGACGCTTGCGCGTGTTGCCGCTGGGCTTTCGGGTTTCCGGTGTGGTCGGAGCCTTCTCGCCGGGCAGATGGATCTTGGGCTTGTTGGGGTGCCTTCGGTACAGCAAGAAGGTGCGGCCGAGCACTTGCGCGAGATAGCTCTTGGTTTGTGCGGCCAGGTCTTGTGCCACGTCTTTGCGGTGCGCGTCGGCCTCGGCCAGCACGCGTACCTTGATGAGTTCGTGACGCAACAGCGCAGCCAGTGCGGCCTCGACCACGCCCTCGGTGACGCCGGCCTTGCCCACTTGCAGCACCGGGTCGAGCGAGTGGCCGAGGCCCCGGAGGTAGCGGGTCTTTGCGCCGTTGAAGCTGGGCCCCTTGGGCGCCGGGCTCTTGGGGGTCTCGTTGTCGGCGTCGCTCATGGTGTGGCTTTCGGCAGGGTCTTGATGACTTGAAGTTCTTTTTCGGGGTCGAGCACTGTGACCTCGCCAAATCGTCGAAGAGGCTCGGCGATTGTATCCGCGTCGCCGGTCACCACGATGAGCGCGTGCTCGATGTCGAAGAGGCTCTTGCTGATCTCGTTGGTGGCAGAGGCGTCGGTGCTGCGGAGCGCCGCGCGGTACTCGTCCCAGTAGTCGTCGGGCAGCCCCAACACCCGCAAGCGGCCCGCGAGGTCCGCCACGGCGCCAATGGTCTCCATGCGGATCGCGAATACGTCGCTCAGATAACGGCGGGCCGTTTCGTTCTCTGTGCCCGTGACGGACCCTTGCTGCATGCTGGAGAGGTTGTCCATGAGACCTTGCACCGCCGCGTCGGTCTTCGGGGCTTGCGTGCCTGCGTAGGCCACCAAGGGCTGCGCCCCGAGTGCCACTTCGAACACCTGGGCGTTGGTGGAGTAGGCAAGCGAGCGCTTCTCGCGCACGTCGGTGAAGAGGCGTCCGGCCACGCCGCCCCCCAGCACCTGGGTCGCCACGCGCACTTGCGGCCACGCTGCGGACTTGCGCTCCGGGGCCAACGTGGCGACGAAAATGTCGGACTGTGGCGCCTTCTTGCGATCGCAGACGATGACCTTACGCTCTTTGGGTAGCTGGGGCTTGGGGGCGTCGGGCAGCGCCGGGGCCGTGGTGGAGCGTTTCCACGCGCGGAACGCCGTATCCGACAGCTGCTTGGCCGTCTCCAAGTCAATGTCCCCGGCGAACACCAGATGCGCGTTGTTGGGGACGAAGAACTTGCTGTGAAAGGCACGCATCTCTGCTTGGGAGACCTTTTCGATCTCGCTCGGCACCAGCCCATGTACGGCGTAGGGCCCCGCTCCGGCATACAGCTCGCGGAACAGTGCGCGAACGGCCGAGAAACTGCCGCGACCTTTGGCCGACTCCTTGGCGTCGTCGACAGCGCGGGCCTTGAGCTTCTTGAACTCGCCATCGTCGAACCTGGGGTTTTGGGCCACATCGGCGAACACCCCGAAGGCCTGTGCAAGACGGTCTTTGGGCACGCTCAGCGACAGCACCGTGGCGTCGCTGTCGGTGCTGACGCCGATGTCGGCACCGAGGGATTCGATTCGTGAGAGCACCTCGGCGGAGGCCATGGTCTTGGTGCCGCCGTCCTTGAGCATGTCGCCGGTAAGGCTGGCCACCGCGGGGTTCGGACCGTAGCCGTTGCCGGCGCGCACGATGAGGCGCACTTGAACGATGGGCAGGCTCGCCGCGGTGATCACGTTGACGCCGAGGCCGTTGCCCAGCTCGGCGTGCTCGATCTTGGGGAACTTGCTCGCTTTGGCGACGCCGCCCGTGGGCGGTGTTTCCCGTTGCGGGGCCTGGGCCTTGTGGTGTCGGCTCTTGGTGGTGTCCTCGATGGGGATGTCCACCTTTTGCGGGCCTGTGTAGGGCGCCGGCGTGGCAGCGCCGCAGCCAGAGAGGAGGCAAGCGAAGAGATAGGGCGTGAGTGTCTTGGTGTTCATGATCAGCGCTTTCACTGTCAACCCTTGGTGCTGCTGGGTGTCTCGGTCTTTTGGGGCAGCACGAGCACGCGGGAGCGCCGCGCGGGGGTGATGTATTTCTGCATGGCGCGTTTGACGTCTTCTTTGGTGACGGCGCCGAAGCGGCTCGGCTCGGTCTTGAGCAACTTGGCGTCTCCCCAATAAAGCTCGAACTCGGCCAGGCGCTGCGCCCGGGCGATGTTCGACTGCAGGCCGAACAAGAACTTCGATCGAATGCGATTCTTTGCCTTGGCCATCTCGGCGTCGCTGGGCCCGTCTTTGGCAAGGCGGGCAATTTCTTGGTCCACCAGCTTGATGACATCGGCGGCCTTGGCGCGGCTCGCCACCTTGGTGGTGACGATGAAGGCATCCGGGCCTCGGTGCCCGGCGGTCTCGGCCTCGACCTCGGCCGCCACGGCGCGCTCGCGCACGAGCAGGCGATGGAGCCTGGAGCTCTCGCCGTCGGACAGCACCATGGACGCAATGGACAGGGCGTAGTGCTCGGGCTCTCGTGACGCGGGGATGGTCCAGCCATCGAAGTAGGCCGACAGCTCCGCGTGCGGATCCATGACCGTGGTGGTGCGCTCGGTGGTCTGCTCGGGCAGCGGAGGCGGCGCGTAGGGACGCACGCCGGGGACTTGGGGGATGCGCCCAAAGTGTTTGCGCACCAGGGCCTCTGCCTCTTCGGGGCTGAAGTCTCCCGCGATGCTGAGCACGGCGTTGTTGGGGGCATAGTAGGCCTTGTGAAACGCTCGTACCCAATCGAGCTGCGCCGCATCGAGATCGGGCATGGACCCGATGGCCGGGTGCTCGTAGGGCCAGTACCCCTGGTAGGTGAGTTCGAGCAGCTTGAAGTAGGCCGGCACATACGGCGCGTTGGACACGCGCATACGGAACTCTTCTTTGACGACGGCGCGCTGGTTCTCGAAGTTCGATTGCGAGATATCCAAGGAGCGCATGCGGTCGGCCTCGAGCCAGAGGCCCAAGGACAGCTCGCTCTCGGGCAACATCTCGAAGTAGTTGGTGCGATCTTCGCTGGTGGTGCCATTCAGGCTGCCACCGTGCGCCGTGACCAAGCGGAAGTGCTCGCCGCGCGGCACGTTTTCCGAGCCTTGAAACATCATGTGCTCGAACAGGTGCGCAAAGCCGCTTTGCCCGCGCTCTTCGTTGCGGCTGCCGACGTCGTACACCACGTCGACGGCCACCGTTGGGCTTGCGTGGTCCACGCCCAGCACCACGCGCAGACCGTTGTCGAGCTTGAAGGTACGGACGTCGAGCTTGAGGTCGGGGGTGCTCGAGGCCGGAGCGGCCGCTTGTGCCGGCGCGGCTGCGCTGGCCGGGGCAGTGGCGGCCTTGGGGGCGGCCACCGGGGCCGGTACCTTGACGGGCGGCATGGGGGTTTTGACCGGGGGAGCACCCTTTTTGGGGGGCAACATGGGCTTGGCGGCGGGCTGCGCCGAGGCGCTCAGGGTGAGTGCCAGGGTTGCAAGAAGCGGAAAGGCGAGAG
>JBIKNA010000508.1:0-5067 GCA_044358965.1 Polyangiaceae bacterium | reverse complement strand
GGCGCTCCGAAAAGCCGAGCCTCGACCGCCAGCGCCGCTTGGCGCGGTCGAGCGCGCGCCCTGAGGCTTGGCTTCGACCGAGAAACGCGAAGAGATGGAGTCGCGGGACCCGACATTTCTACTTTGCGTTGACATCGGTTAAGCGGTCATCCGAAGGAGAGCGCGCTCGGCGCGCCGCAAGAGATCGGCGTGATAGCGCGTTTTCTACTCACGTGTGTCTGGCCCGTCGCAAGTGATCGAAATCGTCCATCGTTCGTGGCGTTTCCGGCGGCGCTAACCGGTCACAGATGATCGCCCCATTACGCGCACTTGCGCCAGTCCGTGCCGTAGATTGTCGTCTGGCACAACGTGGGCCACCCCTTGGGAGGCGTGAACCGACGTGAGCGCGATCGGAGCTTCTCAGTCGCTGCTGCAGACCTGTCGCTGAGCCTTGCGGCGGCGCCCTCGGGTCGTTGCTCAGTGAGGTTCGACGCACCCGGGATCGGACGGACTCGTGCGACCGCGCGGGCAACACGCGGCGCGGCTCAGGCCGTCGATCACACGGGACACGCATTCCGATCCTGCGCTGAACGCGCTGCAGCGGGTCGCGCCTGCCGGTCCCTTCCGGCAGTAGGTGTACCAGTCACCTGCGCCCGCGCCGTGTCCTTCCGCGGTGCAGGTGGCTTCGCCTTCGCGGACGCCGTTCGCGCAAACCTTCGCGCCTTGGGTCGCACGCGGGTTGGCCTGGACGGTCGGGGTCGGGGTCGGGGTCGGGCCCGCCCGCGAGATCGCGTGGTCCGTGACCAGCTTCTTCGTCCTCCGGAGCCACCGCGGGCTCGGTTACACCGCGCAGCTTCTCGCGGGCGCCGTCGCCCTCGCGCGCGGGTCGAGGGGTACCCCGTCGCTCCCGACTCTCGGAGCTATCGGTTCATGGGCTTTCTTCCGCTCTTCCGCCACGCCAGCTTCGTGAAAGTCGGCACCGTGGGGACGCGGCGAACGGTGATGCAGAGGACGATAGGACCTGCCGAGGGCTGACCGACCTCTTGTACGCCATCGCCCGAGGCGGGAATGCGATCGCGGCGGCTCCGGCACTCCGAAGGGTTGCCGCACCCGCGATTCGCTACGCGACTTCCCTGAGCTCTGCGAGGCGCAGGATGCCTGCCCACCGGCGCACGGATGCCCCTTGCGCGGCGCCTTCGAGCATCCGGTCCGCGCGGGTCTGGGCCAGGGCCAGGGCGCGCTGTACACCTTCCGCGTCGCCGAGCGCGAGCGCGCACTCGACGCGCAGCACGTCGAGCTCGAGGGCGATGTAGCGAGCTGCGGCGATGGCCGCGAAGCGCGCCCCCTCTTCCACCGCGTCCGCGGCCGCCCGCGCGTCTCCCAAGCGCAGCGTGGTGGCGGCGACGACGCGCCAGGCGAGGGCCGCGGCCGGCGGAGGCGTCTCCGGGGACGCGACGATGGCCCGTGCGCGGTCGCGCGCGTCCGCGGGGTCCAGGTAGGAACGCGCGTCCTCGCAGACGGCGTGGGCAATGTAGGCCACCATGACGTTCTGGCTCTCCGAGATGTCGGTGGCAATCGCCATGGCCCGTTCGGGGTCGTGGCGAACGCGGGCCAGCGCCGTGGGAAGCTGGGCCCATGGGAGCATGATCGCGATGGAGCTGTGGGCCACCAGCGCGGCGGCTGCGTCCGCGCGTTCCGCCGCCGCTTCTCCCCCCACGAGGCTGTCGCCGAGGGCGCGGAGGATGGCGAGGTACGCGAGAGCGACGCGATCGCCCGTCTCCGTCGCAAGTGCCTCTGCCGCTTCCAAGTGCGCGACCGTCTGCGAGACGTCGTCGCGGGTGTAGCTGCCGAGCACTCCGTGGGCGATCTTTCGCCAGAGGTCGAAGGCGGCATCGCCCTTGGTCGCGTGGGCCCGTGCCTCGTCGAGCCGCGCCAGGATCGCCGCAGCGAGGTCGGGCCGACCGGACTGTATGGTACCCATCGTGAGCAAGAGCGAAACCACGCCGAGGGCGCGCGTGGGCTTGAGCGGCACGGGCGACTCGAGGATTGCACGTACGACGTCGATGGCCGTCTCCGAGTCGCGTGTGGATGCGGCCGTATACACGGAAGGCCCGCTTGCGAGCACCCAGCTCTCGCTCGTCTCCGGACACAGCCGAAGGGCATCCACAGCGGCGGCGTGCGCGCGGGCCGGGTCTTCGCTGTAGAATGCAGCCACCGCCTCGAAGGCGCGTAGCTCCCCCCGGACCTCGCCCGCTGCCCCCATTTCCAAAGCGCGCGCGCTGAGGCGCAGCACGGCCCCCGCGTCGTCTCGCTCGATCGCGACGCGTGCGGCGCGGAGAGACCACGCAATGCACCGTTCGTGCTCGCCTGCGGCGTCCAGGTGGCTCGCGACGAGGAAGGGGTCCGGTTCCGGCTCGAGCTCCAGGCGGTCCGCGGCGAGCCGGTGCCCGAGGCGCCGATCCGTCTCGGTGAGCGTTGCGTAGGCGGCCTCCCGCAAGAGCGCGTGGCGGAACGCGTACATCCGTGGGCGTCCGCGCACGGTCTCGAGCATGTCCCGGCGCAGGAGCTCCTCCAGGTGCGCATCCGCCTCTCCCTCGCCCTTGCCGATGAGGTGCGTGATGGCGTCCGCGTGGGCGCGTTCGCCGAGGATGCTAGCGGCGCGGAGCACCTGCCGCGTTTCGAGATCGAGCTGGTCGATGCGAGAGTGGAGCATCGCGAGGACCGTATCCGGGAGCGCGCCGGTGCGGGACTCCGCCACGAAGCGTAAGAGCTCCTCGAGGAAGAAGGCGTTGCCGCCCGCTCGGTCCACGATGCGTGTCACGTCCGAAGGCGTCGCACTGGGACCGAGCACCGCTTCCGCGAGCCGCTCACTGGCGCGCTTGCCCAGGGGAGCCAGTGGCATCTCTTCGAAGGCTGGCACTCGGTATAGCTCCGGATAGGTTTCCCGAACCTTTGGCCGCGCAAAGGCCAAAACGAGGAGCGGGCGGTCCGCATGCGCCGTGAGCGCCTCCAAGATGTGGACGACGCTCGGCGCGTCGGCCCAGTGGAGGTCCTCCAGGAGCGCCACCGTGGGGCCCTTCGCGGCGAGGGCACCGAGCCACTCGACGAAGCAGCGAGCGGTCCAGCTCGCCATGAGCTCTCCGTTCGCGCGCGCGGCCTGGAGCGCCACCGAAGGCGTAAGCGGCGAAGGGATGCCACAGAGCTCCCCGAGGAACTCCCCGGCCTGCGGCGTTCGCGCGAGGGCGGGAAGGCTCTTCACGTGCTCTGCGAGGGCGTCGTACGACGCGTCTCTGGGGAGCCGGTCCCGGACGAGCTGGCGCCCGAGGGCGAACGGTGAGCGCAGTGGCTCCGCTCGACCACTGACCAGAGTGACCTCGCCGCCACGCAGGAGGCGCTCCGCAAGCTCGTTGCGGAGACGCGATTTCCCCGCCCCCGGCGGCGCGACGACGAGCAGGATCTTGGCGGCGCACTCGCTCATGGTTTGGTCGACCGTCGCCAGAACATGCGCCATCTCGCGTTCGCGACCCACGAACGGCATCGGTCGACCGAGGAGCGTGCGTGCTCCGTAGGAAGACGTGGCGCGACCGACGACCGTAGTGAGCCCCGCTTCGGTCATGAGCTCGAAGCGCGCGTCGAGGAGCCGCGCCGTGACCTCGTCCACACGGATGCCGGCTGGGCCACGCTCTTGCACCAGCTCCGCCGCGCGATCGATGACGGGGCCGATGACCACGGGGCCATCCTTCACCATGCCCGTGCCGATGGCGATGCGCGAGCCCTCGAGAAGGTCGCGCAATGCGAGGGCGCAATCTGCGGCGGCCACGGCGCGGTCCGTCGCAACCCCCGAGCCGCCCACGGTGATGAGGATGGCTCCGGCTGCGAGGGGCGTCGCCACCGCGTGGAAACGGTGCGCGACGCGGTCGACGCTATCGAGTCCGCCCCACCGCTGGGTGTCGGCTGTGGCTGCAGCGGTCGTGGCCGGCGATTGCACGAGAATGACGCAGGCGAGGCGTTGCTCCTCGGTGGTGATGGCCCGGTGCAGGGTGGCCTTCGGCGCAGCGATGCGGGTTTCCCCGAGGGCGTCCAAGAGGCGGAGCACCGCGGATGCGTCGCTCGGTCGCTCCGACGCGCTCTTTGCGAGCATCTGCGCCACGAGCGCATCCAGGTCCTCCGGGATCTGCGGTCTCAGCGTGCGCACGCGCGGCGCCGACTCCATCAGGAGCTTCGCGAGCACGGCCACCGGCGTCCGCCCCTCGAACGCCGGCCGCCCGGTGAGCGCCTCGAAGAGCACGCAACCGAGGGCGAAGACATCGGCCCGCGCGTCGACGGCGCCGCTGCCGCTCGCCTGCTCCGGCGCCATGTACCCGACGGTACCAATGACCGCGTTCGAGCCCGTGAGCGCACGCGTTAGCGTCAGCGTCCGCGCGACGCCAAGGTCGAGGAGCATGGCACGCTCCGGATCCTCGCCGAGGAGCAAGATGTTGTCGGGCTTGACGTCTCGGTGCACCACGCCGTTCGCGTGCAGCACCGAAAGGGCCGCAGCCACGCGACGCACGACCGTGAGGCTTCCCGCGACATCCACGGCGCCGCGCGTCAGCGTGTCCGTGAAGGTCTTGCCGTCCAGCCACTCCATGGCGAGGTACGGCGTCCCTTCGGCCACTCCGTGGGCCACGTGTCTCACGAGGCACGGGTGCGTGAACCGCGCCAAGAGCTCGGCTTCCTGGAGGAAGCGTGCCACGTCGGTGCCGCCGAGCGCCACCTTGAGCGCAACGCGCTCGCCGGAGCAGGCGTCGCGCGCGTCGTAGATGGCTCCCATGCCGCCCTGACCCGCAAGGCCGTCCACCACGAACCGCTCGGCGAACGTGGACCCTACGGACAGCACGAGGGAGCAAAGTGGGGGCAGAATCGCACGTTGCCTGATAGTGGACCGCACAGGCTCTCGTTCGTCAAGGCGCGGAGCTCGCACCACGTTGGTCCGTGCGTGGTCGAGCGAAAGGGCACGAAAGTTCTGCTTCGCCCCTGATGACCCTGTGACGGTCGTTTACTACCGCCGACTTTACTCTGCGGGAGGCCCAGGCCCCGCCACCGAGT
>JBIKNA010000127.1:0-16520 GCA_044358965.1 Polyangiaceae bacterium | reverse complement strand
AGCAGATCATAGGTGCCAAGGTGCATGCCCGACAATCGCGGGCCCAAACGCTGTGCGAAGGCTGAAAGCCCGATGGTGCCGTCTTCGGCCAAGAGCATGGCCTTGGTCTCGACCATGAGCTCGCAAGCCACGGCGCCCTCGGGCAGGCCAAGGCCCCGCTCGAGCTTGCCCAGCACCGAGGCCAGTGCCTCGGCTTGATCGACCTGGGAAACCTTGGGCAACGTGACGACGAATCCCGCGGGGATGGCCCCCGCCCGCGCCACCAGGGTCTGCAAGAAGAGCTCGAGCGTACGCAGCGATCGCGCGGCGCGGGCCCTTGTCAGCGCTTTGGGGCGAATGCCCGCGAGCGGAGGCGCGATGCCCTTTTCGATGGCCTGGGCCAACCGCTCCGCAGCCTGCACTGCGTGGGCGTCTTCTTCGGCGTCCGGTCGCTCGCCGTAGCCGTCTTCGAAGTCGATGCGTAGGTCGGCGATGGGGGCCGTGGCGAGCTTGGTGCGCACCAGCGCGTGCACCCGGTCGCGCAGCTTGGCGGACCGAAGACCCAGGTCGAGCAGGGTATCCAGGTCCAACGCCGTGGCTGCGTGCGCATCGAAAGCTGCGCGGGCCATGCCGCCGAGCTTTTCGATGCAATCTGCACGAAACAGATGCGCGCCCCCATACAATACCGACACCGGAGCCCGCCGTAGTGCAGGCCTTGGCGTCTCGTCCGGGAGTCGCTCGGCCATGGAGTGCAGGAACTCGGCGTCCAGAATCATGGGTCAGGCAGATGCGGCTTGCGGCGGAGCGCTGGGCTGCGCCGTGGTCTCGAGCTCACGGAACAACGTGGCGAGCTGGGGCATGGCCCGCAGGGGCCGCGTAAAGCGCGACGTGCGCTCCAGCAGCTCTTGCTCGAGCGCTGCGGTCTCGCGCCCAATGCGGCCCAGGGCCTCGATGCACGCCGCGCGCTCCGTGTCCACGCGCTGCTCGTGCCCGGTCAGGGCTTGGCGCAGCTCGCGCACCTGGAAATCCAAGTCCGTGATGCTTCGCAGCGATTCTTCGACCTGCTCTTGGGCTTGGCGCTCTTGGGTGCGCAGCTTGCTCCAGCGGTCGACCACCAGCGCCGCGGTGCGATACGCCTCGGCCAGGGCGCTCGCCGGTTCGGCGTGGGCGCAGCGCCCTTCCCAGCGCAAGATCTCGCGTTGGGCCTCGCCGAGCTCGCCGACCACCTTCTCGATGCGTTCGGAGATGCGCGCAAGGGCGGCCTCCCGGGCGCGCTGCTCGTCTTTGGCTTGGGACAGATCGACACCCAACTGATCGACCGCATGGCCACGCAGCTGGCGCCCCTCGCGGCCACGTTGCTCGATGTGCTCGAGCTTGCGCTGCTCTTCGAGGCCCTGCTGCCGCATGGCCAAGATCCGGTGGACGATCTCCGAGACGCCGTCGAACGCGGAGACCAGCTCCCGGGGCGCCCGGCCGCGCTCGCCAAACGCCGTGTTGAGCATACGCTCGAACACCTGCAGGCGATTGGTCCAGGGTTCCAGCTCTTCGGGGCTCAGCGTCGTGGGGCCGTCGTAGGCCGGAGGCTCCGGCTGCGTGCGCGGCACCTCGTCCACCAAATCCTGCGCGAGCACCATCAGATCGCGCACGACACGGTGCGCATCCACCGGGCGATCTTTGGTGTCCTTTTCCAGCATGGCGAGCACGAGTTGCTCGAGCTCTTCGGGCACCTTCGGGTTCTTGCTCCGAAGGCTCGGCGCCGACTCGGACATGTGCTTGACGAAGAACGTTGCGATGTCCGGGGCCTGGAACGGCAGCTCCCCCGTCAGGATTTCGTAATAGACGATGCCCAGGGAGTAGAGATCCGACGACGGGCCTGGGTCTTTGCCCGCGATGCGCTCCGGCGCCATGTACTGCGGCGTGCCAAAGAGCTCGCCCTGGTTGGTGAGCCGCGCGTCCGTGCGCGACCGCGCGATGCCGAAGTCCAAGATCTTCACCACGTCGGAGCCGTCGTCCCGCGGCACGATGAAGATGTTCTCGGGCTTGAGGTCGCGATGGATGACCCCAAGGTCGTGCGCGCGGGCGATGCCACGTGCGAGCTGCACCATGACCGAGATGGCCCGAGGGATGGCCAAGGGCCCCCGGCCGATGACGTCGGACAAACACTCGCCGTGCAGGCGCTCCATGGCGATGTACGCCGTGCCGTCTTCGGTGTCGCCCTGGTCGAAGATCTCGATGATGTTGGGGTGCGCCAGCTTTTGGGCGCTTTTGGCCTCGCGGCGGAAGCGCTCGCGGACAATGTCGTCGCTGGCCAGCAGCGGGTTCATGATCTTCACGGCCACGGGCCGGTCCGTCATCTTGTGTCGGGCGGCGTACACCGTGGCCATGCCACCTTCGCCCAAGAGACCGTCGATCACGTATCGCCCGGCCACCAGCGTGCCGATGCGCGGATCGGGTAGATCCCGAAGCGCCGCGCCGTCGATGAAGCACGACACCGCGTCGTTCGGGTAGCGCATCTTGCACTTGGTGCAGACTTTCATTGGGCGCGCGGCGGGCCTTTGGCCCCAAAGCTCCGTGGAAAACGATCATAGCGTGCGTCTTGGCCTGCACGGGCGAAGAATAACTTTGAATGATTGCAGGTGTTTACCTCGCAACAATGCCGCTTTTGCCCCCTTTGGCGGCTTGCTGCAAGTTGCCCCATGAGCCGCGGGATGATCGATACTGCCCCCGAGCGTTCCAAGAATCATCGCCATGCACCCCGCTCGTCTCGCTACCGCATTCCTCCTGATCGCTGTGCCCGCCACAGCCCTGGCCGTTGGCTATCGCAAGGTCACGGACGACCGAGGACTCGTGCAGGGGTTGCGCGTTGGCACCTCTACGGTCAGCAGTCTCGACGACGTTCGCAGGGTGGCGTCCGCCGAGGCCGAGCGCCTCGGCCAGCGCAAGGTGCGCATCGTGGCCGAGGGCGACAAGGTGTTGGTGGAGACGACGTTGGGGGCCTTGGGGGTCACCGTCGATCAAGACACGGTGCTTGCGCGTGCGAGCGCCTATGGTCACTCGGGCGACTGGTACGAGCGTGGTCGCGCGCGCTGGTCGGCGTACCAGGGCCAGGTCAGCGTCCCCATCACGTCGCGTACGGACACCGAGAAGCTGCACTTGGTGCTCCAAGGCATCAAAGAGTCCTTCGACACGCCGCCCACGTCTGCGCGGCTCGACCTCGATAGTCGACAGGTCATCGCCGAGAAGCCCGGGCGCTATCTCGACGAGAACGGCGCCGCCGAGGCCCTGGAGTCGCTCATCGCCGACGGTGGCGACACCTTGCGTGTGCCCGTCGCGCTCTTCCCCCCGCGAATCTCCAGTGCCTTCGTCAAAGCCCTCGATATCAGCGCCGTGCTCGGCGAATACGAGACGTTCTTCTCGCGCGGAGGCGACCAGGCCCGTCGCGGCAAGAACATCGATGTGGCGTCCAGCAAACTCGATGGCCTCATCCTGTCCCCCGGCGAGCTCGTGAGCTTCAACGCCGTGGTCGGTGAGCGCTCCGAGGCCAACGGCTTTCAGAAGTCCTGGGAGATCTTCAAGGGCGAGATGGTCGAGGGCACCGGCGGTGGCACCTGTCAGGTCGCGTCTACCTTTCACGCCGCAACGTTCTTTGCAGGGCTCGATGTGCTCGAGCGGCTTCCGCACTCTAGGCCCAGCGCATACATCCCCATGGGGCTCGACTCCACCGTGGTGTACCCCTCGGTGGATCTCAAGATCAAGAACCCGCACCCGTTTCCGGTGGTCGTGCACGCGCGAACCATCGGCAACAAGCTCAAGGTCGAGGTGCTCGGTCGCAGCAAGCCCGTCAGCGTGGCCTTCGGCCGCGACGTGGTGGCCACGGTGCCCTACACCCGCAAAGTCACCGAAGAGCCCGGCCTCAGCGGCAAGAAGATCGTCGTGAAGCAACACGGCATCCGTGGCTACCGCATCAAGCGCTCGCGGGTGCTCACCTACGCCGATGGCAGCAAGAAGGTGGAGACCACGAGCGACTTCTACCCGCCCACCACGGAGATCTACCAAGTGCCCGTGGGCTTCGATGTGTCGGCGCTGCCACCGCTGCCGGCCGCCGAGGGCGACGACAAAGACCCGGCCGCGGCGCCCGCTGCTGCACCCGCAGCGCCGGCGGCCACCAGCACCGCGCAGCCCGTGGCCGATGCCCGCCCCGAGGTCGAGCTGGTCGACGGACCTGGCGCCCACGCCCCCACCGCAGCGCAGGCCAACCCCTCGAAGAGCGTGTTTTTGCGGCGATAACTACTCGCCCCGGCGTACCTTTCGGCCGAGGCCAAGGTCTGCCGCCCGGCCGGAGCGCCGAGGGGGTGTCTGGATACCCCCTCCCGGCGCCCGAAAATCTTGCACCATGGCTCGAAATTGCCTTGCGTGTAGGGAGGTTACGCGTCATTTCATTGTGTGACGATTGTGTGACGCTCAATGTCTGACGCCGCTCCCTTCTCCTCCTCCGGAAACCATCCGCGCCTTCGCCTGGATGTGCACGATGCCTCGCGCCTCGAATGGGGCGCGTCCATCCCGGTCAAGGAGCAAGAGGCCGTGCCCTACTGCATGCGTCTCGAACTTCGGTTCCCGGCCACGGCGTTTGTGCCGCACTCCCCGTGGACGCAGCTTCAAACGCTCGCGCGTCTCGACGGCCCCGAGCGCGGCGACGAAGCCAGTTCCATCGATGCCGTGCGTCGCCGAACGCTCGCCGTATGCGACACCTTCGCGCGCTCCGGTCGCAAGTTTGCGCGCGAGTGTCGCCTGGGGCTGGCAAAGTTCCGCCCCGGCGTCGCGAGCAGCCTCATCAGCACCCTCGACGGAGTCTTGGCCGAGCTCGGGGCCGTGGTCGTCGACTTTCGTGAGCAGCTCTCGTCCATTGCCGAGAGCCCGGCAGCGCCGCTACGCCGCGAGTGCAAGCTCGCCGACGAGTACCTGAGCATCCGCTACTTGCAGACCTTGGCCGATGCCGAGCTTGGGCTCACGGAGCTGCTCAACGGGGCCGAACCCGAAGTGCACCTGGCCCTCGAGCCCATGCGCGACGCCATCGCGCAACGCTTCGAGCGCGAAGCCATGCACCGCGAAGCGGTGGCCTATCCGCCCATGGACGAAGGTGACATCGAGCCGTTTCTTGCCCGGGCAAGCACGCTCAAGAAGCACTTCCAGCAAGTGCTCTTCCTCGAAGCGTCCAGCTACCAGGTGGCCCAGCGCGCGTACCACTGGGTGGCCGCGTTCGTGGCGTTGCTTGCATCTACCTGGGCCTTGGGCTGGCAGATCTGGCTCACCAATCGCTCATTCACCACGGCGCAGCAGCTGGGGCCCAGCTTGATCATGTTCGCGGCGGTGGCCGGTGTGGTGTACGCCACCAAAGACCGAATGAAAGAGATTGGTCGCGCTTGGCTCACTGGCAAGCTGCACCGCGTCTACGGCGCCGAGCGTGTCACCCACTACCGCGCACCCAAAGAGCGCCTCGAGGGCAACCCCATCGTTGCCAAGGTGCGCGAGAGCTTCGAGTCGGGGGAGTGCAGTGAACCCGATCCGCTCAACCCCGAGGCCGCCAACGTGCGCGTCGCCGTGGTCAAGTACCACCACTTGGGCTCCGTGCTGCCTTCACCCGCGCTCGTGCGGCAGCACGGTGGGCGCATCAAACACGTGCTCCGCTACGACCTGTCTCCCTTGTTTGCGCGGCTCGACGATGCCACGCGCACCGTGGCCGTGCTCGATCGCAGCACCAAGCGCTTGCGTTGGGTCGAAGCGGTTCGGCACTATCGTGTCGACGTCAAGCTGTCGGTGCAGGTGCTGGGTGTCACTCACGTCGACGAGGGCGTGCTGTTCCTTACCAAGCGCGGTCTCGAGCGTTTCGAGCGTGGGCCGCAGCCTCGGGGGGCCAGCATCATCCCGATGCCCGAGCTTCCGCCGGAGCCTGCCCTCGAAAACGCCGAGTAGGGCCTCCGCGACCCCGGCAATTTGACGCGCCCCCGCCTTATCTGAAAAACTCCCGGGCGATCATGGGCCGCCTGCCGCTTGTTGCCTCCACTCTCGCGCTCCTCACGAGCATCGGTGGGCTTTCGCATGCGGCGGACGCGGGTGCCCCCAAGCCGGCAAGCCCCGCGCCGGTCGTGGCGCCGGCGCATCCGGCCAAACCCCAGGCCCCGGCAGCCAAGCCCCAAAGCCCTGCGCCCAAGCCCCCGGCGCCGCAAGCCGCGCCCAAGCCCCCGGCGCCGCAAGCCGCGGGCAAACCCAAAGCGCCGCCCGGGCCCGCCAAGCCGGCGCCCGATGCCGCCACGCGCAGGCAGGTCGCTGCCGGCCCCACCGTCGTCGATTCCCAGCTCGGTGCCGACACTCCAGAGCTGCGTGCCATGGCAGCCGCCGAGCGCGAGATGTTCCCGCCGGCCATGCCCGTGATTGGCGCCCCCTGGCCCCACGAGGCATCGCTGCCGCTCCCGCAAAACGAGGCCCTCTCGCGCATTCACACGAGCGGCCTGCCACCGGCCCCGACGCCGCCGCCGGTGGCGTTGGCCGAGGGCGGAAAAGATCTCTCGTGGCTGGCCAAAGCCGAGCTGCCCGATCTGCCGGTGCGCTGGGACGCGCGGGTGGTGCGCTACCTCGAGTTCTTCAAGGACGACCCCCGGGGGCGCGCCATCATCAGCACGTGGCTTCGGCGCTCTGGTCGCTATCGCGACGCCATTCGTCGCACGCTCAAGCGCAAAGGCGCTCCCGAAGACCTCTTGTACCTCTCCATGATCGAGAGTGGCTTCGAGGTTCGCGCCAAGTCTCCGGTGGGGGCCATGGGGCTTTGGCAGTTCATGCCCGAGACCGGTCGCACCTACGGCCTGCCGCAAGACCGTTGGGCCGACGCGCGCCTCCACGCGTCGCACGCCACCGAGGCCGCCGCGGACTACCTGCTCGATCTGCATCGGCGCTTTGGCAGCTGGGAGCTCGCCATGGCGGCGTACAACTTGGGCTACGGCGGCATGATGGGCGCCGTGAAGCGCTACAACACCAACGACTTTTGGTCCTTGGCGGACAAAGAGGGCAGCCTGCCCTGGGAGACCACGCTCTACGTGCCCAAGGTGCTGGCTGCGGCCATCGTGGGCCACAACCTCGCGCTCTTCGGCCTGCAAGATCTCACTTTCGATGCGCCCCTCGATGGCGACGACGTCGTGGCGCCGGCGGGCACGCCGCTGGCGGCAATCGCCCAAGCGGCGGTGGTGACTCCAAAAGAGGTGGAGGCACTCAACCCGGAGCTGCGGGCCGGGCGCACGCCGCCGGGCAGCGACTACACCGTCAAGGTGCCTCTGGGTAAGGGTGTGCTGTGCACGCAAAATCTGGCCAAGGTGCGCGGTGTCACCCTCGACAAGTACACCCTACGTTTTGGCGAGACCCTGGAGCAGGTGGCCGAGCGCTCGCGGGTACCAGTTTCGCGTTTGCTCGAGCTCAACGGCATCAGCAAAGACGAGCTGGTGCGTGGCGGGACCGTTCTGCTGGTGCCCAAGGCGCCGGAGACTCCGATGGCGGCGGCCGGGGCCATGCCCCCCAAGCCCGTGGTCGTCGTTCCGGACCAGGTGTTTTCGTATCCCGACCGCAAGCGCGTGTTCTACCGCGTGCTCACCGGCGACACGCTGCCCGACATTGCCAAGGTCTTCCATGTGGGCGTCGACGAAGTTCGGCGCTGGAATGACATCGACCCCGAGGCGCGGCTCATCGACGGCATGACGCTGCAGCTCTTCGTGCCCAAAGACACGGATCTGAGTAAGGTCATCTCGCTGTCCGAGTCTTTCGTGGTGCCGGTGGTTGCGGGCACCCCCGAGTTCTTCGAGCGCTTCGAAGAGAAGGGCCGCAAGCGCGTGACCGTGGTCGCCAAGGCCGGTGAGACCCTCGAACAGCTCGCCAAACGCAGCAACGTGACTCCGGGGTTGGCCGAACGCATCAACCGTCGTCCGCGCACGGATGTGCTCAAGCAAGGCGAGAACGTGGTGCTGTACGTGCCGGGCACCAACGCGCCCAAGGCGCAGGTGCACGCCGTGTGGCCGGCCCCGGCCGATGTGCCCGACGAGCCGCCGCCCTTGCCCTGAGCCGCGGATCCCCGGGCGGCTTACGGCTCGGCCTTTGGGAACCTGAATGCGCACCCGTGCGAGTGCGTATGTCGAGCCCAAGTGCCCACAACGCAAAAGAAAAAGAGCCCATCGAGCAACCCGACGCGACAACGGGTTTTTTTGCGCCAAGCTCTGCCGCATGAAACGTTGGTTCTCTGCACTGGCCCTGGCCGCTTGCCTTGTGACGCTGCCTTCATGCAGTTCGGTGTCGCCCCCGGCGACGACACTTCCGGTCGTCGATGCCTCCGCGACCGATGCCGATGTGCCCGTCGCAAATGCCGCTGACGGCGGGAGCGATGCCGGGGTCGACGCTGCACCCGTCGACAAGGCCGCAGGGTGTGCGTCGGAGTTTGGCCAAGCATTGACCAATGCCTTTGGTCGCGTCGATGGCATCGTCGTGGCGGTGGTGCCTCCGGCGCACCCAACCTGCGCGCAGCCCAACAGCGACCATGTCGTCGTGCAGGTGAAGCTCTCCGGCGCGGTCTACCGTATGGTCGTCAACGTTGCATCCACCCGAGGCACGGATCTTCGCGTCCGGTTTTTGCGCGACAGCCAAGTGGCGATGCCGGCGCCGGAATGGGCCGAGGGCTGGCATCCCGGCCTCACACTGGACTACGCAAAAGACCTTGGTCTGCACACGGACCGCTTCGCGCCGCTCGAGATGGCCCCGCTCAGCGCTGAAATCGCTGCAGCCATCAACATTGGCGACAAGGTCGGGGTGTATGTCACAAGCTCCGGTGGCTCCTTTGCCAGCAGCGCCCACAAGGTTCACCGCAACGGGCAAGGCAACGATGGCGCCATCTTCGTGCGCCCGGGCCAGCCAGACCAGGCGGCGCTGTTCTTTCACTTCCAAGAGCAGACGTTCTAGGCAGGACCGCAGGCGCTCTGGCTAAAACTTGTAGTTTGCACCAAGTCCAATGATGAGCGTGCTGACTACGTAGTTGCCACCGTTGATGGCCTCGGACTGCGTGGGGTTGCCCTGCACGGGGTTCACCCGGGGGACTTTGGCCTCGCCCGGCGGCACGAACAAGTCCGGCGCAAAGGGCTTGGCGATGTGCATGTCGATGCGAAGTTTGCTTTCGAGCAAGTGCACACCGGCACCAGCGGTCACAACTATCTTGTCGGCGTCGGTGGTGAGCGGGCTGACGTAGGCCAATGGAATGGCACTGGTGTCGTAGCTGCCGCCCAGGCGCAGCGAGATGGGCGTGCTCCCGGCCATGGTTCGCAGCTCGCCGCCCAGTCGGAACGAGTTCGAGTCTTGGAAGTTTCGGGGCAGGGAAATGGGCGCCACGCCAAAGGGGCTGGGGAACCCCGTCAGGTTGTAGAGCTTGATGTTCTCCGAGCGAATATCGATGCTCTCGTGGGCGCTCCAGAACTCGCGCACGTAGGCGAGCTCCACGCGCAGCGCCATGTCTTGGGACATGTCTTGCCGAAACTCGGCACCCACGCGCAGCACCGCGGGCAACTTCATGCGCACGTTCGCCTGGTCGCCCTCTTGGTAGGCCTTGTCGAAGGGCGCAGCGTTGGGCAAGCGCACCTTGACCGCCGCGTTGGTGGAGATGGTGGTGGGCAGCTGCCCGGACAGACCAAAGGCAATGTGCTTTTCGGGGATGACTTGCACGCCCAGGCTGCCCGTGGGGGCGAAGATGGGGCCGCCCTTCAGCTGGCTGAGCGTGTCGTAGTTTGGGTCTTCGGGGGCGGACACCAGTCGGTCCGGCGGCGCGGCGCCAAACATGAGTGTCGATTGGAACGCCCCAAGCACGGCCTCGAGCCCCACGCCGATGCGAAACTGCGGGATGGGCTTGTAGGCGAAATACGCGCCGGTGCGCAGCAGCGCCGTGCCGTCGAGAGAGATGGCCGAGTAGCGCGACGCAGCGGGCTGGCCGTCTACGGTGACGGGGTAGGTGATGAGCGACGAGTACGGCGCCGTCGTTGCGAGCGCGACGGTGAACTCTTTCTTCTGACCAAAGTTGTACGACCCACCGAGCATGGGGATCGTCAGAAAGGGCGAGGTGCCCTTGACCGTGGGGTACCCGTAGGTTTGTACGGTGCCACTGCCGTCGATGACCTGGGCCTTGCGGGTGAACTCGGTGGTCTGGTTGACCCACGCCAGATCCAAGAACAAGCTCGAGCCTGCCTCGGCCAACCCCGCGGGGTTGTACCAGGCGGCGTTGAGGTCGTCGGCGCCAGCCACGAATGCGCCGCCGCGGCCCATGGGGCGGACGCCACGGTCCGTGTAGTAGAAGCCACCGGCATGCGCGTCTACGGCGACACCGAAGACCAGTAGGGCGGCAGCGGTAGCGAAAAGCCTCGTTCGGATCATGGGCGCAGGGTCAAGTGTCGCACGGGAGGGCTATCTGCGGACAAAATAGGCAAAAGCCAGCGCGCGCAGGAACGCGGGCTGGCTCTGCCAACAACGGGACCGAGGGTTAGTAGCCGGGGGGCAGAACCACGTCCCAGAGCGGTACCGCAGACTTGCTGCACTGGTTGCGGTCTGTCACGCCCTCGGCGCAATCCCAGATGGGACCTTCGAGGTAGGCCGTCGTGAGGTCGTGATAGCCCGGCAGCGCCGCGAAGGACCAGCGGTCTGGGCGGGACGCGCCCCAGGAGTTCTTGACGCGGATGAACTCGATCCGGGTCGAGGGATCGAGCGCCCTGGCCAAGTCTTCCGCGGAGGCCTGCTCGCCGGCCTTGAGCACGCGACCGTCGCCGAGCTTGGCCTGGTAGTCGTGCATGACCGTCATGTGACCGCCCTGGCGGCCGGGGCCCTTGGTCTCGAGCGCGGCAAGGTCGAAGACCGATTGCGCCGTGAGGGCGTTGAAGTCGACCTTCCAGGAGACGACGACCGGCTGACGATCGTGGAGCGCCTTTTGGATACGCGTGTAGAAGGCCCGGCGCTGCGAGGCCTGGAAGGGGAAGTCCACCTCGTTCCAGGCGTACTTGCCCGAGCGAGACCAGGTGGAGCCGGTGCCGATGGCGTCTTGGAGGGTGCCCTTCTCGAACTGGCCCGTGGTGGGGTTCTTGAGCCGCACCGCGATGTCGCGGGGGCGAAGGATGCCGCCGGCGGGCTTGCGCGAGCGGTAGGCGCGGTCGAGCGTGCGCTCGACGCCGGCGCCAAACACCGTGTTGAGGGTGGCTTTGACGGAGTCGTTCAGGCCCCAGGCCTTGTCGAGCACCTCGCGGACCTTCTTGCGGTCGCGGCGGGCGGCGGGGTCTTTGAGCACGCCCTCTTTGAGCTCCTTGTTGACCGCGGCCAGCGCCGAAGCCTGACGTCCGCTCATCTCGGCCTCGGACTCCTCGGGGATAAAGGCGCCCTCGGGCATCATGCCATAGCGCTCGATGAGGCCGACGGCCGTACCCCACGAGCCACCGGTGGAGATCTCCGTGCCGCCGCGGTTGCCAATTTGCTCGAACCAATGCCAGTAGGTGCCGTAGGACTCCGAGAGGTTGAGCTCGGGCTCGTTGGCCGTGAAGGTGCCCTTATTGAGCGCCTCGACCCAGCTCGTGGTGGCGTAGAACCAGCAGTTGCCGATGGACTGCCGCTTGACCTTGGAGTGGTCCACCGAGGTGATGTCGTCGACGGTGGCCGCTTCCTCGTCGCCGCCCTGCGCAGCTTCGTCGCCGCTCGCGCTCTCCGTCGCGCAGCCTGCGGGGGCGACCGCGAGCGCGAACATTGAAGCCATTGCCATGAGCCGGGAAGTCTTGAGCCAGTCGATTCGCATGATGCTCCTGTAAGCGAGAGGTGTTCCATGTGCCTACATGTGGATTTGCCGGCAAATGAGGCCGGCACTGGCACTTGGGGCTTCCGCACTGGGGGAAAAAAGATCCAGTTTGCGGTGCAAACTTCGCGCACGATTGTAAGCGCGGGCGCCGGTCGATCTGGGCGACATTCGTCGGTGCTTACGAAGTTTGGTGGGGGCTTTGTGCAGGGACGGAGCCGGGGTGGTTGCCTAGGTGTCTATGCAGCCCCCGGGCGGCCGCAGCTACGATTTTGCGCAACCTGCGTGGCGCCCTGGTCGATGGGCCGGCCATGAGAACTTCGGCTGCTTTGATGATGGGGATGCTGGGGCTGATGGGCGTGATGGCGACCGGGCGCGCCGAGGCGCAGGAGCCCGTGCAGCAAGCCGCGCCGAAAGACCTGACAAGACCCGCGCCGCCGAGCAACCGAGGTCTCGTGCTCGACCTGGGCACCGGCGTCCGGTACACCGGCGGCTCCATCGCCCGAGACATGAGCGTGGCCGGTGGCTTCGTGGGACTCGACCTGGGGCTCGGCGTATACGTCACGCAGCACCTGGCGGTGGTCACCGGCGGTCGTGCGAGCACCGGCGCCATCGTCCGGGGCTGCGCGGGCAAATGCGACAGTGCATATGCGCTGCAGGTGCCTGCGCTGGTGCAAGTGGCGTTCGTGAATCGGCACCAAGGCTTCTACGCAGAGGCTGGCGCCACGTTCTTGAACATGATGGGCGGCTCGTCCAAAGATCCGAAGGCGAGCGAGACGCTCATGCTCTCGGCACCGGTGATGGGCACCGCGGCCATCGGCTATCGAGTGCCCCGGCGCGATCAGAGCGGCAACGCAACCGGTGGCGGGGTCTACTTTCGTCTCGGCGCCGACGTTGGGCAGTTTTCGACACTGCGCTACGCCAGCGCCGCCGGGAGCGTCGACGGCGACATCGATCCGTCCGCACGCGCATGGCACTGGAACGGGCAGTTCGCTGCGGGCTGGGCGTTCATGCCGTAGTCGCGGCGCTCTTGCTCGATGAGCGAGCGCCGTCGGGCAAAACCCGCCGCTGGATGTTCGTGACCCTTTGCCGATTCATGCAATCTCGCAAGTTTGGCGATGGTTCATGCTTGCACGCGTGAGGTGCGCGTTTCACATGTGCAAAGGCCGACGTGGAGGTCGGTGTGCCGCGTGTGCGCATGGCCTCCTTCCTTAATTGCATGCCGCACGACGCACGGCTTGGAGCTTTCACTTCGGATCTTTATGGTTCGCCCCGCGAGAGAGAAACGGTGTCCGCGTGCAGCGCGCGTGGGCTTGTGCGCCGTGAACTCGCCAAGGAGCTGACGCCCCATGAAGTGTCTATTTGCCCGCGGTTCGGCACGTGCTGCGCTCGCCGTGATTTCGCTGTCGGTGCTCGCTTGCAGCAGCGAAGTCGCGCCAGAAACGTTGCCAAGCAATGCGCCCGCAGACAACGCGCCGGGGGCCTCGGCCCTCGGGGCCGAAGCCGCGACGCCACCCGATACCTCGTTACATGGCACGCACGCCGAGGCGGAAGAGGCCTTGGTCGAGAGCTCACGCGCACAAGACACTGTTGCGTCCGGGGCCGACGATGAACCCCCCGTTGGGGAGCCCGCTGCGCAGGACCCGGCGGATACTGCGGCCGCACCGCCGGCCTCCGGTGCCGTTTCCGCGGTGACGCCGACCAAGATCCTGGTGCCGTATCGCGGTGTCAATCTCTCCGGTGCAGAGTTTGGGGGCACCGTCCCTGGACGCTTTGGTGTGGACTACACGTTTCCCAACAATGCCGAGATCGACTACTACGTCGGCAAAGGCGTGAACACGTTTCGGGTTCCGTTTCGCTGGGAGCGCGTACAGCCTCGGGCCAAAGGCGCGCTCGACGCCGCATACCTGGCCAAGCTCGACGCGGTGGTCGCGTACATCACCTGGACCAAGGGCGCCAAAGTCGTTCTGAACCCCCAGAACTTTGCGCGCTACTACGGCAACGTGGTGGGCAGCAGCCAGGTGCCCAACGCGGTGTTCGCCGACTTCTGGCAGCGCCTTGCTTGGCACTACAAGAACAACAGCCGCGTGCTCTTCAATCTCATGAACGAGCCGCATGATCTGCCCACGGAGCAGTGGGTGTCGGCGGCCAATGCCGCCATCGCAGGCATACGGCAGACAGGTTCCAGCAACACGCTCATCGTGCCGGGTAGCGCCTGGACCGGGGCCTTCAGCTGGTACCACACGTACTACGGCACCCCCAACGCCGTCGCGATGCTCAAGATCAAAGATCCGCAGGACCGGGTGCTCTTCGAGGTGCACCAGTATCTCGACGCCGATTCGTCGGGGAAGTCCGACCAGTGCGTAAGCAGTACCATCGGGAGCGAACGCTTGGCATCCTTCGTCAAGTGGCTCCGGCTCAACGGCAAGAAGGGTTTCGTCGGAGAGCTCGCCGGTGGCCGCAACAGCACTTGCTACGCTGCCGTGTTCAACATGCTCAAGTACGTCACCGCGCAATCCGACGTGCTGGTGGGGTGGCTCTGGTGGGGCGCAGGCCCATGGTGGAAGAGCACCTATCCCTTTGCGCTCGACGCCATCGCGGGGCAAGACCGCCCGCAGATGAGCGTGCTCGCGCCGTTCTTGAAGTAGGCCCGAGGGGCTCATTTGTGCCCATGTCCGAAAACGGCGAGCACGCGGGCCCCGGCGCGGCTACATCGTCAGACGTACCTCATGGACGCCGACGCTTGTTACCGCGCGCTTGCCGCCAAAGACCGTCGCTTCGACGGCTTGTTCTTCGTTGGCGTAAGCACCACGGGGGTGTACTGCCGCCCGGTGTGCAGCGCGAAAGTCCCGCGCCGCGATCGGTGCACGTTCTTTCGACGGGCGGCGGAGGCCGAGCGTGAGGGCTTTCGGGCGTGCTTCGTTTGCCGGCCGGAGCTCGCACCTGGGCACGGCACCGTGGATCGCGCGGGCACGCTGGCCACGCGCGCGGCAGCCCATATCGACGCCGGATACCTCGACAGGCATGGCGTCGGGGACCTGGCGCGGGATCTTGGCATCTCGGCCCGGCACTTGGGGCGCATCATGGAGCAGGAGCTCGGCGTGGCGCCGCTGCAGCTCGCGCTCTCCGGGCGCATCGCGTTGGCCAAGCGCCTGATCGCCGATACGCAGCTGCCCATGACCCAAGTGGCCTTTGCCAGTGGGTTCCGCAGCCTTCGCCGCTTCAATGCCACGTTCAAAGAGCACATGGGGCGAGCCCCGGGGCAGCTCCGGCGTGCCGGGGCTGCGGCGGCCCTGGGGCCCGGCATTCGCTTGCGCCTGGATTACCGCCCGCCGCTCCATTGGGCGTCGTTGCTCGGCTTTCTGCGCGCGCGGGCCATTCCCGGCGTCGAACACGTCGAGCACGACACGTACGCGCGGGTGGTCACTTTCGAACATGCAGCGCGGTGCGTGCACGGCGTGGTGACGGTGACCCACGACGCGAAGCGGCATGCCATCTTGGCCGTGTTGCAGGTGCCCTCGGCCGTGCCGCTGTTGGGCTTCGTGCGCGACCTTCGCGCGCTCTTCGATCTCGATGCGCGGCCCGATGTCGTGGCCCGGGCCCTTGGCCACGATCCCTTGCTGCGATCACTCTTGCGTGCCCGGCCGGGTTTGCGCGTGCCCGGAGCGCTCGATGGCTTCGAGACCGGCGTTCGTGCGGTGCTCGGGCAACAGGTCTCTGTGCGCGCTGCGACGACGCTGGCCCATCGGCTCGTGCAAGCCTTCGGCACTCCCCTTGCCAGCGATGCTTGGCGCCCGGGGCTTACGCATGCGTTCCCTTCGGCGCAACGGCTGGCTTCGGTGTCTGCCGCCCGCATTGCGGCCATCGGACTGCCCAAAAAGCGCGCGCAGTGCGTGCATCTGTTTGCCCGGGCGGTGTGCCGCAACGAAATCACACTGGCGCCGGGCGTCTCGTCGCCGCAAGCACAAGAGGCCCTGGCCGGTATCCTGGGGTTAGGCCCGTGGACCCGGGCCTACATCGCCATGCGCGTTGGCCGGGACCCCGACGCGCTGCCCGCCGCAGACCTTGTGTTGCGCAAGGCGCTCGGTGTGCCGGGTGCGCGGCACGTGATCGAACGCGCGGCCGGGTGGCAGCCGTTCCGCGCCTACGGCGTGATGCACCTGTGGACCCACGCCAGCCTGGAGCCATCGGCATGACAAGCAGCAACGAAGCACTCTTTCTGGGCACGCTCGAATCACCGGTGGGGCCCGTGCGCGTGGTGGCGAGCGAGCACTGGGTCTACGGCGTGTACCTGCCGGCGCAGGTTTTGCCCCATGCGTGTGCGCCCGGCAGCTCGGCGCTGTTGCGTCGTGCGATGGGCGAGCTCGACCAGTACTTCGGGGGCGCGCGCAAGGCGTTCGATTGGCCACTGCGCGCGTTGGGCACGGAGTTTCAGCGTCGGGTGTGGGGGCGGTTGATCCATATTCCTTTTGGGGCCACCCGAACCTATGGCGACATTGCGGCGGAGCTGGGAACCCCCGCGGCGTGTCGTGCGGTGGGCGCGGCCAACGGACAGAACCCGCACTCCATTGTGGTTCCTTGCCATCGGGTGCTGGGCAAGAGCGGCAAGCTCACGGGGTACGCCGGCGGTGTGGAGCAAAAGGCGTGGCTGCTGCGGCACGAGGCCAAGTTGCGTTAGGCCGGTGGCTCTGGCGGAGGAGGC
>JBIKNA010000507.1:0-5074 GCA_044358965.1 Polyangiaceae bacterium | reverse complement strand
TCCCCGCAGGCCGCGGCCGCGGCCGCTGGGGCGGCGGCGCCAATGGCTTCGTGCTCACGCGGCTGCACGCGCGATACACCAAGGCCCAGCTGGGCGATGATCTCGTGTTTCGCGAGGCCGGCCCCATCGTCGGCGGCCGCGAGTTCATGCGCGATGGCAAAAAGCTCGAAGAAGGCGCCGCGCAAGACCACATCAACAACTTCCAGGGAAGATACATCATTCGCCACCCTTGGACGGGTCCCATCAAGTGCGCAAACCCCGTGCGCGGCCGCTGGGGAGGCCCTCCCACTGGCAGCACCTCTCGACCAGATGCGCCCGTTGCGGCCCGCAACTTGGCCTTCCAACCGCGGAACATGCAGCTCGTCTCGTTTACGGGGAACCCGGTGCCCGACAGCGCGTTTTCGTTCTTGGCCGCCGCCACACCCGTGCCGCCGTTGCCGCCAGCGCCGCCACCCGGCCCCGCGCTGGCGGACGCGGGCCCCGGCGCCGCAGGCAACACCGCGGACGCGGGTGAGGGGCTTTCCGATGGCGGAGCCGCCCCGGCCAAGGTCGACCCGTCGGCCCGCGGCTGCGGCTGCAACACGCAACCCACGCGAGAGAACGCGCTCTCGGCGCTGATGACCCTGGGCGCTGTCGCGCTCTTTCTCCGCCGGAACAAGAAGCAACGAGGCTCCCGATGAACAAGCTCGCCAAGTACACGCTCACCGCTGTTTTGGCCGCGGGCGCAATGCTCTCCGCCGCCCCGGCCAAGGCCTTCTGCGGCTTCTACGTCAGCGGCGCCGGCGAGAAGATGTTCAACAACGCCACGCAGGTCGTGATCATGCGCGAGGGCATGCGCACGGTGCTCTCGATGCAGAACAACTACCAGGGGCCGCCATCCAACTTTGCCATGGTGGTGCCCGTGCCCGTGGTCCTGCAGAAAGAGAACGTCAAGACGCTCCCGCAGGACATCTTCTCGCGGGTGGACCAGCTCGCGGCGCCTCGCTTGGTCGAGTACTGGGAGCAAGACCCTTGTTTCCAGCCGGACTACGGCCACATCGGCATGCGCGCCAGGGGTGCCGCCATTCCTCCGCCGGCCCCCCTGGCGGCCGCAGCCATGCGAGACGAACGCGTCGTCATCGAGGCGCAGTTCACCGTGGGCGAGTACGAAGTGGTCATCCTGAGCGCCAAAGACGCAGGCGGCCTCGACTCCTGGCTCAAAGACAATGGCTACAAGATCCCCGAGGGCTCCGAGCCCTACTTCCGTCCGTACATCGAGTCCGGCAGCAAGTTCTTCGTGGCCAAGGTCGACGTCAGCAAGGTGAAGTTCGCCGATGGCATGGCCACGCTCTCGCCGCTTCGCTTTCACTACGACAGCGACAAGTTCAACCTGCCCATTCGCCTGGGCCTGGTCAACGCGAGCGGCGCCCAAGACCTGATCGTGCACATCTTGGCCAAACAAAAGCGCTACGAGGTGGCCAACTACCCCAACGTCACCATCCCCACGAACCTGGATGTGTCGGACAAGGCTCGAGACAACTTTGGGCCGTTCTATGCGGCGCTGTTCGACCGCACGCTCGAGAAGAACCCCAAGGCTGTCATCACCGAGTACTCCTGGGACGCTGGCTCGTGCGATCCCTGCCCCACGCCGGCGCTCACGCCATCGGAACTGGCAACGTTGGGTGCCGACGCGCTGACGGACGGCGACGGCGCGAACCCGGGCATCGGCATGCCCATGCCGCAGCAACCCGGCGCTCGCACGCCCAATGCCCCCCCGGCGCCGCTTCGAGCGCCCCCGCCCCGGCGATTCTGGGGCGGCGGCAACTTCGTGCTGACACGTTTGCATGCACGATACACCAAAGACTCCCTGGGCGAGGACATGGTCTTCCGCGAGGCCGCCAGCATTGCCGGGGGGCGCGAGTTCATGGGCCAAGGCGGCAAGCTCGAAGAGGGCGCCGTGCCCTACCCCATGAACAACTTCCAGGGTCGCTACGCCATGCGACACCCGTGGACGGGCCCCATCACGTGCGCAAACCCCGTGCGCAACCGCTGGGGCGGGCCACCGTCACACGTCGAGGCGTCCATGCGGGGCACCCAGCCCAAAGCGGCAACTAACCTTGCCTTCGTCAAGCGCGGGGGGGTCGAGCTTGCCTCGTTTCTGCAGCGTGACGTGCCCGAGCTCGGCATCGTCGGCAAAGGAGACAGGAGCACGGGCGTTGGCCCAGACCCGAATGCCGGCAGGCTTCCGGTCGGTGGGGGCATCGGCGGTCCGACCTCGGCGCTCCGGGCGCCCAGCCTGGGGGCGCCGCACGATCCCAACGGGGGCGAGCTCGCCTTCTACTTGGTGCCCTTCGCCTTTGGGCTGCTCTCCGCAGCGCTGATGCGTGGCAAGAAGTCCTGAGCCCCTTCGCACCGGCAAGCATGAAACCCCTCGCCCATCGTCCCCTGGCTCTTGCGTTGCTGCTCACCGCGTGCGCGGCCAGCACGGCCTCGCCGGGGCCCGGTACCGTCGGCCCCGCGCCCAACAATGCCGAGAGCGTTCGCTTGCCCATGCCCGCGGGCGAGCGCTCCACCTTGGCGCGCTTCGAAGGCCCCGCCGAGGGCGCCGGTGCGCGCGTGGCCGATGTGGAGACCTGCGAGGGCTGCCACATGGACGCCGCGGCGGCTTGGCGTTCCAGCGCCCACGCGTTTGGTTCGTTCAACAACCCGGTCTACCGCATGTCCATCGAGAAGCTGCGGGCCGATCGGGGCAAAGACAAGAGCCTGTTCTGCGGCGGCTGCCACGACATCGCCCTGGTTGCCGACGGCAAGCTCACTGCCGAGGTGCAACCCCAAGACGAACGAGCCCACGCCGGCATCTCGTGCACCGTGTGCCACAGCATCAAGGCCACGAGCCCCGACGGCAACGCGAGCTACGTCATGGACACCTCGCCAGTGCCGGTGCCCAAAGATGGCGACCAAGAGAGCATCTTGGTGCACCGGGCGCGCGTCGCCGCCGCGCCCCTTCGAACATCGCAGGTCTGCGCCAGTTGCCATCGGGCATTCCTCGACGCCGGCAGCGGCAACGTGAGCCACCTGATTGGCCAAGACGACGCCACGCCCTGGGCGCGCTCGGCCTACGCCGGCAGCAACGCGGGCCGCATCGACACGGTGCAAGAGTCGCGATGCCAAGATTGCCACATGCCCAAAGAAGACGCCCCCATGGGCGACAAGGGCGCCAAGTCAGGACGCCTCGCGTCGCACGCATTTGTGGGCGGGCACAGCTGGCTGGCAAGCATGACGCGCAACCCCGAGGCCTTGGCCAAGGCCAAAACGTTTCTTCAGGGCTCGGTCACCGTAGATATCCCTGCGGTGGTCAAAGACGGCCGCCGTGTTTGGCTAACCGAGTCGCCCTTGGCCGTTGCAAGCGGCGACCATCTACGTTTCGACGTGGTGGTCAAGAACGAGCGCGTGGGCCACAGGTTCCCGGGCGGCGTCATGGACGCCCAAGACGCCTGGCTCGAGGTCACCGTCAAAGACGCCCGCGGCGTACGTCTGTTCGAAAACGGCGCACAACACGAGCGCAGCGGCGAGGAGCAAGGCGTCCACCGGTTCGTGTCGTACATGGCCGGCATGGACGGCCTGGCCCGTTGGAAGCGCGAGACTCACGAGTTCCGCGCCAACGTGTACAACCACACGCTGCCGCCGCGCGACGCCACGGTTGTCTCTTATGATCTCGGCGTGCCCGAGGGGCTGAAAGAAGCCCAGCTGCCGCTCTCCGTCACCGTGCGCCTGCTGCACCGGTCGCGCAACTTGCAGCTGCAGCAGGCCGCCTGCGACGCCTTCAAGACCAAAGAGGGCCAGCAGTTCGCCGACGCCGGCATCAAGAAGGTCGCCCGCGCGTTGGACCCATGCAAACCCCAGCCGGTCACCGAGGTCTCCCGCACCACCATCGAGCTCGGAGGCACTGGCGCCCGCGCTTCCGCCCCGAACCCTGGGCAGATCTACGACTATGCCCTGGGCCTGTCGCATGTGCTCCAAGAGCGGCTCGAAGAGCCCAAAGAGGTGCTCGCTCACCTGCTCGAGGCGCCGCTTTCTCCACGCGAAGGCGCCCAAGCCATGCAGCTTTTGGCCGATGTTCTCGCCAAGCAAGGCCAGAGCGTCGAGGCACGCCGCTGGCTCGACGAGGTCGACCGCCGGGTCCCGTCACACCCGGCCACGGCACGCATTCGCGCAGAGACCTATAAGCCCTCTTGGCAGTGGGCCGAGGCGGCCAAACACCTGACGCTGGCCGCAGAGTCTGCGCCCCGGGACGACAGCTTGTGGGCCGATCTATCGGTGATGCTTGGTGGTGCCGGCGAGCACGAACAGGCGCTTTGGGCCACCCGTTTCGGCCTTACGTTCCAGCCCCGGGACGCCGACATGTTGCGCGTACAGGCCCTCGCCCTCGAGAGCTTGAACCCCGCGGGCGAACCGGAGCTCCAACGCAAGGCCAAGCAGGCGTTCCTGGAGCGGCGTACCCCGGACGAGGCCCCAGGCATTCGCAACCGGTGCAACCTCAAGGTGCCGGGCTGCGCGCAGGAGCGCATCGCCGTGCATGCGCATGCGCTCCGGCCTTCGCGGTAAGTCCATGCGCCATACACATATGCGCTCATCACATCCGGGCGCGTCCCCTAGCCTCGGCGGTCACCGGCAGGGCGGCGCCATCGCCATCGCTGTCTCCGGCCTCGGCCTGGTCGGCTGCCTGTGGACCGCGGCGAGAACGACCCCGGACACCACGGCCACGGCGCCCACGTCCAGCCAAACGCCAGCCAACGCGCGGAAGATCCCAGCGCTGCAGGTTTCGTGCGGCACCGATGCCGACTGCGAACTCTTGAGCGACGAACCCACGGACGATGCGCCGCGCACGTATGCATGTTGCACTGGGTGTGTTCAGCGTGCGGCGAATCGCACGTCTGTGGGCGCTTTCCGCGCAGCCTGCGCGCAGTCGCCAGCTCCCATGTGCCCACCCATCGGGTGTGTCCAGCCCATCGTCCGCGCGGCGTGCATTTCGGGCAGTTGTGCCATAGCGCGCTAGGCATTTCGCCGCCCAGCATCCTGCCTCCCGTGGCCACAC
>JBIKNA010000126.1:0-16575 GCA_044358965.1 Polyangiaceae bacterium | reverse complement strand
AGGGCCAAGATCTCTTGCGGGCTGGCCGTGGCAGGCACGACCGTCAGTCGGCACCCGGCGTCCACCAGGCAGCGGAAGATGTTGCGCTTGGCCCCGAAGTCCATGGCAACCACGTGTTTGCGCTCGCCGGCCGCGGCGGGCAGCTCGCCCATGGGTACCTGCCATGTGCCGCGACCCTCGGTGAACGTGTGCGTTGCCTTGGGGGTGACGTACTGCACCAGATCCGCGCCTTGCATGTCTTTGGCGGCCTTGGCGCGCTGCAGCAGCTCTGCCGGGTCTGCGGCACCAAACGCCGCGTTCTGCGAGCCGTGGTCCCGCAGGTGCCGCGTGAGCTTGCGGGTATCGATTTCGGTGATGCCGGCGATGTTGTGCTGCTTGAGGTGATCGTCGAGCGACAGTTTGCTTCGCCAGTTGGAAGTGACCGGTGACAGGTGCCGCACGATGAAGCCCGCGACCTGGGGCTTGTCTTGCAGGGACTCGCTATCGACCTCGGTGATGCCGACGTTGCCGATCTCCGGCACCGTCATGGTGACCAGCTGGCCGTAGTACGACGGGTCCGACAAGACCTCCTCGTAGCCCGTCATGGTGGTGGTGAAGACGGCCTCGCCGACGGCGATGGTCTGGGCGCCGAAGGCCTCGCCCTCGAACACCGTGCCGTCCGCCAAGACAAGATGCGCGATGTTGCTCACGATAGTCCCTCTCGCTCGAACACCAAGTCACCGGCCACTGCCGTGCACAACACGCGCCCCTTGACCGTGCGCCCCAAGAACGGCGTGTTCTTGCTCCGGGAGAGCAGCCCCGCGGCCGTGATGGTCCAGGTGGCTTCGGGGTCGTACAGGACCAGGTCCGCGCAGGCGCCGGGCACCAGCCGGGTGGCGCCGAGGCCCAGGGTCTTCTCGGGCCCTCGGGTCAGCGAGGCGACCAGCCGGGCGAGGGGTAGCTTGCCTTGCTGCGTCAGCTCGAACAGCAACGGAAAGCAGAGCTCCAGACCCGTCATGCCGTGGGCGGCTTCGCTGAACTCGCAATCCTTTTCGAGGGTGCTGTGCGGCGCGTGGTCCGTGGCCACACAATCGATGGTGCCGTCGCCAAGGGCAACCAGCAGGGCCTCGACGTCTTCGGCCTCGCGCAGGGGCGGGTTTACCTTGCACGAGGTGTCGTAGCCGAGCAGCGCAGCGTCGGTCATGAGCAAGTGGTGCGGCGTGACCTCGCAGGTGACCTTGAGCCCCCGGGACTTGGCCTCGCGCACCAGGGCCACGGCGCCGTGGGTCGAGATGTGCGCCACGTGGTACCGGGAACGCGTGTATTCTGCAAGTATGATGTCCCGGGCGACGATGACGTCTTCGGCCACGCGGGGCCAGCCGCGCAGGCCGAGGCGTGTGGCCACGGCGCCCTCGTGCATTTGCGCGTCTTTGGTGAGCGCGTGGTCCTCGGCGTGCTGGATGACGGGCAAGTCGAAGGTGCTCGCGTACTCGAGGGCGTTGCGCATGACGGCGCTGTCGGTCACGCAGCGGCCGTCGTCGGACACCGCCACGATGCCCGCTTCGCGCATGTCGGCGAACTCGGCCAATGTTTTGCCCTGCAGCCCCAGGGTGATGGCCCCGATGGGGTGCAGCCGCGGGCCTCGCACCACGCGGGCGCGGTTGACGATCATCTCGGTGATGGCGCGGTTGTCGTTGGTGGGGCGCGTGTTGGGCATGGCACACACCCGTACGAAGCCGCCAGCGGCCGCGGCGGCCAAGCCACTCGCGATGTCTTCTTTGTACTCTTGCCCGGGCTCGCGAAGGTGCGCGTGGATGTCGATGAAGCCGGGGAACAGGATGCGCCCCTCGCCACGGATCGTACGCACGCGATCTTGGCCCGCGAGCTCTCGGCCAGCGCCGGGCCCGATGCGGCTGATGACGCCCTTTTCGACGACGACGTCGACGACGGCATCGAGACCGTCGCCATCGACGGCGCGCACCGCGTGGAACAGGATCGCGTCTGTCATCCGGGCCGGACCGTTAGCACGGCCCGGGGCTCGTTAGAATGCGTTTCGCTCGTGGGGGCGCCCGGCGGCGCGAGGGCGCTAAAAGGTGCCCGTAACGCCCATGTTGCCGGCGCCGACGTAAGGGCTAACCGTGGCGCCCTTGGTCTCGGCCTTGGGGGCCGTCAGGAGCAGCACCGCGCCGGCGGCACCGCCAACACCGGCGACGATGAAGCCCACGGTGCTGAGCGTGCCCATGGTTTGGTACGAGTCGATGTCGCTCTGGGCCGACGCGGGGCATTTGCTGCCGTTGATCTTGCAGGTGTCCTTGAGCGAGCTGCTCTTGCCCAGGGCCAAAAGGCCGCCGACGGTGCCGAGCACCAGGCCTGCGCCGCCCACGCCGAAGGCCACGAGGGCGTAGGTCTTCTGGGACGATTTGGGCGGCGGCACATCGGACGTGCCGCGCGCAGGACCAGGTTGGGGTTGCGCAACGACGCCAGCGTTGGGGTCCTTTTCCATCGTGAGCCGCACGTCGGTGCTGCCAGCGTCAGTGACGTTGAACGAGGCCTCGGCGACTTTGTAGCCGTCGGCGGTGGCCTTGACGACGTGTGTCCCCGGGTCGACTTGTCGCTTGAGCCCGAGCAAAGAATTGGGGAACGGCTTGTCGTCGAGGGAGACTTTGGCGCCCGGCGGCGCTCCGTCGATGGCGATGGTCACGTTGGCGATGCGCTTTTGCACGTCGCCGATCTCGGCCTGGGCAGATTCGAGCGCGGCCTTGAACGCTGGGGGCGGCGAGGGGTGGTTGCCCCATTCGCGGATGATCTTGTTGTAGTTCTCCGTGGCGCCAACCACTTTGCCGAGCTGTGCTTGCGCCCGGGCCAGGCCCAGCGAGAGCGTTGCCGCCGGAAACAGGTTCGTGGCGTCGCGAAAGAGCTGCTCGGCCCGGGGGTAGTCTTTGGCGTCGAGGGCTTTTTGGCCTTCTTCGCCCAGCGTTCGAGCCGAGTTCTTCCGCTCTTCTTCGGTGAGGGCCGACGGGTCTTGGGTCTGCGCCACGGCCGTACGGGCATGCAGGGACCCAACCACCAGGGGAAAAGCAGCGACGAGGAACGAGCGTCGAAAGCGCATAGCCCACATATCTACCAAGGTTTGGCCACCGATCCCAACTAACGTTTTTTGTCTGTTGGGCGTACCTTTGGGGGACCTGATGATGAGGTCCGCTCTCTCTGTCGTCGCTGGGGCTCGCCGGCCAGGCTCTGGCCTGCGGCGCACGTTGGGTTTCGTCCTCGCGGCTGCGCTCGGCGCATCAAGCTTCGGCTGCCAGACGGTCAAGTACGTCTCCCAGGCCGCCAAAGGCCAAGAGGACTTCATCTTGAAGGCCCAGGACATCGACCTGTTGCTGGCCGAAGAGCGCCTGCCGCCCAAAGAAAAGGCGCTCCTTGGGCAGGTGCACGCCATCAAGGCGTTCGGCGAAGAGAAGGGCCTCCGCCCCACCAAGAACTACCAAAAGTACGTCCGCCTGCACCGGAACGCCGCCGTATGGATCGTCAGCGCGTCGGACCCGTTGCGGTTTCGGTCGCGCCTATGGAAGTTCCCGATCATCGGGTCGATTACGTACGTGGGCTGGTTCGACCGCAAAGAGGCCGACAAATTTGGCGATGAGCTCCGCGCCCAACACCTCGACGTCGATGTGCGTCCGGCGGGGGCCTATTCGACCCTCGGGTGGTTCGAGGATCCGGTGCTCTCCAGCATGATCCCCGAAGGCCCCGAGGCCACCGGGGCGCTCGCGGACGTGATCTCCCACGAGTCGCTGCACGCCACGTACTACCTGCCGGGTCAGTCACGGCTCAACGAGAGCGTCGCGAACTTCGTCGGGCAGAAGCTGGCGCAGGCGTACCTGATCAAGACCAAGGGAGAAAACAGCCGAGAGCTACTGGCCTACCAGGCCATGGACCGTCGCGGCGTCGAGCGGCGAAAAATGTTTGGCGACGCCTACGCGGCGCTCGACGCGCTGTACAAGAGCAACCTCCCCGACGAAGAAAAACTCGCCAAGAAGGCCGAGATCATCGCCGACCTGCAGAAGCGCTCGCGCATGTCGCGGCCGATCAACAACGCGACGCTGATCCAGTCCAAGACGTACAACTCCGGCCAAGAAGAACTCGAGCGGTTGCTCGGTGCCTGCGAGGGCTCTTTTCCGCGCATGATTCGCACGCTCGAGCGGCTGAAGGCCGAGAAACTTCAGCCCCAAGAGAGCGACGTCGGCAAGCTCATCGCCCAGCTGGGCAGCGACTGCGCTCCCTAAGCGGTGCACGGGCCTCGGCCAGCGAGGGCCGCGGAGACCACGGCGAGATCAGCGGGGACCGGGCGGACCGCAGGTGGCGTAGCCCGCGGCCCCGCTGACGCGGCAGGTGAACTGCGGATCGAGCTTCTTGCACTCCTCGTCCGAGGAGCAGATGGCGTCGCAGGCCAAGTCTTGGCACGTAACGCTGGCGTTGAAGAAACAGCAGCGCTTGCTCGATGGCTCGCACTCTCTTTGGGTTCGGCAGAACACCCCAAACGGGTGCTGCACGGGGTTCGAGGCAAAGCAGCTGTTGCCCTCGGGCCAGCACAATGTGGAGTGCGAGGGGGACGTGCGCATGCAGCACTGGTCGAGCCCTGGCGCGCAGCCGGCACATTGCCCCAAAAGCGTCAGGTTCGTGGGAGGCCCACCGTCGCTGCTGGTCGAGCCGCCTTCCTTCGCGCCGTCGGCTCCACCGTCGGTGCCGGTGTCTGTCGTGGCATCGGCTTGCCCATCCGCCGGGTCAACGGTGCCGTCGCCGCTCGCGTCCGAAGGGCCGGCGCCATCGCGCCCGGCGTCCGGCGCAAGGGGCGAACCGTCCGGGCCAACGGCCGTTGGATCGCAGGGACGGCCGCCGCAGTCCCTCACTTCGGAACTGACGCATTGGCCTGCCCGGTTGCAGGTTTGCAACGCCGAGCAGTACACGTCGCGACAGATGGCGTTGAGCTCCATGGGCAGGTCGATGGTGCCGCCCGGTTCGAAGCGGAGCTTGCGCCGCTGAACGATGCAGAGCGCCGAGGACGCCAAGCTACATTCCTCTGAGGAGGGCGCGAGATCACTGCGGTAGCGCATGGCCACGCGCACCTGCACGATGGTGTCTCGTTCGGCAGATGGGGGAGGGACCACGACCACGGTGCCCTGGTCGGACGAGGCACGGCAGCGCACCTTGACCATGGCCGGCGGCTCTTCGCTCCCGGTCTCCACCGGGCCCACGGTGATGATGGGGGTCGGGGACTCGCGGCCACAGTCGACATCGGTGACGACACGCACGACGATGCGTGTTGGCGCGCGACAGCTGAGAGCCGCCAGAAGCCCAAGCCCCGCGCCCCCGAGGAACAAGATCCGCGCCCGTGTCGTCGCCCGATCACCCTAGAGCATTTGGCTCGGGCGTAGCGTCGATGTTGGCGGTCAACGTCGCGCCGAAGGGCAGAACCTGACCGGAGAACTCAGTGCGAAGGACGGGAGTTGAACCCGTACACCCGTTAAGGCGCTAGAACCTGAATCTAGTGCGTCTGCCAATTCCGCCACCTTCGCGAAGTGGATGGCCGGAACCTTAGGCCAAGGGGGTGGGTGCCCGCAAGTGCTTCGGGCGCTCGCCCACGCAAGTTGCCGGCCGGCGGGCCTGGGTGCGCGCGGACCGGGCGCCCGAGACCGAGGCGAAACTACAGGTGCTCGACGCTCTTGAGCATCTCCGCAACGAAGGCAAAGCGGGGTCGCAGCAACCCCGCGCGGACGGCGCCCGGCGGACGGCGCACCGTCGTTTGGTACGGTCCGGCATCCGGCGCCAGCAGGTGGTCGTCGCCGAAGGACACAATGGTGCCCTCCTGGGTCTTCTGCTCGGTGTACCCCGCCTTGGCCGGTGTGCCCTGCGCCAGGGACGTTCCACTGAAAACGAACAACGGCAGAGCGAAAACAACGGTTCGTACGAGCTTCATGGCGATGAGTCTCCTTTTCGGGGGGCGGAAGGGGTGGACGGCGGCCGCAAACGAAGGGCGCGCCGGCGTTGCATCGCCGGGCGACTTGCGCCGTCCAACCCTTGGACCCTGGTCCAAGGTCCGTCTTGGGGCCACGAAGGGCCTTTTTTGATTTGGACGCGCCCGGGCCCAAGGTCCTTGCCCAGTTGCACGGGCCCCCGCCATACTTCGCCTCGACTTCGTCACCTGAAAGGGCTTCCACATGAATCTTCGCGCTTTGACTCCGCCCGGCTTTGCTGCCTTGTCCCTTGCTGCGGTTCTTGCGGCCTGTGGCTCGGAAGATGCGGGCCCCAAGTACGCTTCCGTCGAAGCCTTTTGCACCGACTACGCCACCACCGCGTGCAAAGAGGTCTCGCCCAAGTGCAGCATCGTCGATGCGACCTGCCAGCAGAAGGCCAAGGCCGAGTGCAACGGCATTGCGACGGCGGCCACCGGACGCAACTTCAACAGCGGCGCGGGCGAGGCCTGCATCGGCAAGTTGAGGGACACGTACGGCAAGCAGGGCACCATCACCGGGGCAGAGTTCGCTGCTCTGGGCGAGGCCTGCCAGCGCGCGTTCCAGGGCAGCGCGGCCAAACTCGGCAGCTGCAAGTTGGACTACGATTGCACGGGCTCTCTGATCTGCGACAAGACGCTCTGCGCTGACAAGGTGCAGAAGAACCTTGATGAGCTCTGCGGCAACCCCGGAGAGGTCTGCGCGAAGGGCTCGTATTGCACCGGCGATGCGGTCAAAAAGTGTGTGGCCAAGCGCAAGGGCGGAGAGGCGTGTGGCGCCACGCAACCGTGCCAAGAAGATCTTCGCTGCTTGTCGTCCATCTGCGCCCCGCTCGTAGGGGCCGGGGAGAAGTGCGAAACCTCTGCGGACTGCAGCACCGGTTACTGCGACGGGCGCCTCAAGACCTGCTCCGCGGGGGTGACGCTCACGGCCGGCGCCACGGGCTGCGACCCGTACAAGTGATCTAGGCACAAGTCATTCGAGGCCGCTGGGGCACGAAGCCCGGCGGCTCCGGCGCGGGGGGCGACCCCCGCGCTTTGCGTTTGTGGTGCCGGGTGACACTGCCGGCCAGCGCCGGTGGTGTGCCACCAGTATCGGGTGTGCCGCCAGCATCCCACAAAAGCAAAGCGCCCGGCTTGGTATAGCCGGGCGCTCGGAGTGTGGGGCACACGGCCCCGTGGGCGCCTTACTTCTTGGCGCTGGCGGACGCGGCCGGAGTGGCCGCGCTGGTGGCGGGCTTGGCCGAACCGCTCGCCGCAGGCGCGGCGGAGCTGGCGGCGGGGGCCGCGGAGCCGGCAGGGTGAGCGGAGCCGGCGGGGTGAGCCGCGGGCGTCTGCGGAACGGGCTTGCCATCGAACTCAAGCATCGTGAACTCGACGCGACGATTCAGGGCCTGACCCTCTTTCTTCGCGTTGTCGGCCACGGGCTGGTCCTCGCCGTATCCCTTGGAGACGAGGCGAGCCTTGTCGATGCCCTTGTCCGCGAGCCACTTGGCGACGGCGTCGGCGCGGGCCTGCGAGAGCTTCTTGTTGTGGTCGGCTCCGCCCTGGTTGTCCGTATGCCCTTCGACCTCCAGCTTGTTGATCTGGGGGTTCTCCTTGAGCACCTTCAGCATGGTATCGAGGATTTCGTTGGTCTGCGGGGTGTTGCGGATCGTGGCCTTGTCGAGGTCGAACTCGATCTGCCCAGGAACCTGGATGTGGCTACCGTCGATCTTGGCCTTACCAACGGCCTTGATGGCCGGGGGCGGCGGCGGGGGCGGCGGCGGGGGCGCCGTCTCGGTGGGCGGCGGCGGGGGCGGCGGGGGCGGCGGCGGGGGCTTGGGCTGGTTGTCGCCGATCTTGGCTTCGGCGCCGCAGCTGCAGCCGCTGAACGAGCCAGCGAAGCCGAGAGACACCACTGCAATCAAAGGGAAGACGAGTTTTTTCGACATCATTTGGAAAAAGGCCTCCTCAGAGAACCGTCATGCGGCGCTTTGAGCCCCACGACCAACTTGGATTCACGGCTTGGACACGGTCCGGTTGCCGCGCATTCAAAAGGCCGGATCAAACTGCGCCCGGCAATCGCAGGGGGAACGTTACGCTGATTTGGGGCAGGTTGGGAATAGGGGATTCTGCTCTGGCGTTTGGGGGGCCAAATTGCCGCATTCACGGCCTTGGGGCGGCGCGGCCGGGCCGTGGTAGGGTGACCCCGTGGCGCAGGGACCGAGAGCGCAGGGCAGCATCGCCGCGGACATCGCTCCGCTGAAGGCTCGCGCTCAGGCACTCAAGGACGCGCTTGCCGCTCGCTATCAGTCCGGCGAGCAGGGGCTCGCTCTGGGGGTCGCCAATGCCCAGGGCCTCTCGTCGCTCCTTTGCGATCTGTTCGCGCACGCCGCGCAGTCGCTGCCCGGGGCCACCAGGGTCTCGCTGGGGGCCGTCGGCAGCCTTGGTCGCGGCATGGTCGCCCTGCGCAGCGACATCGACGTTCGCTTCGTTGTGCCCTCGTCCCGAGACATGGATGCCGCGAGCGCCCTTGGCGAGTCCATGCTTTACCCCCTCTGGGATGCGGGGGTTTCCGTCGGCCATCAAGTCATCGCCGCCGACGAATTGTTGGCGCTCGCGCAAACGGACCTCGCCTCCGCCACCACGCTGCTCGACTATCGTCACCTGGCAGGCGCCGGCGACGTGGCCGATGTGCTCACGCAACGCGCGTTCGCGGGTCTCTTCAGCGAGGGCGAGCTTGGGGCTTTCGTGCGTCGTCTCGAAGAAGAAGGCCAAGCCCGGCACGAGCGCTTTGGAGGTTCGGTGTACCTGCTGGAACCCGACGTCAAGAGCGGCGCCGGAGGCCTCCGCGATCTCGACGCTGCGCGGTGGGCAGCGCAAGCACGCTACGGCGTGCGCGTCGGACCCGAGGGAGGCGGCGTCTTTCGGGAGCTCGTTCGGCTGGGCGTTCTCGTCACGCGTGAGGCCGACCAAATCGCCCTGGCCGAAGATTTCATGTGGCGCCTGCGCAACGGGCTGCACCTTGCCGCTGGGCGTCGCGCGGATCGGCTCACCTTCGAGTCCCAAGAGGCGCAAGGCATCGTGCTGGGCTACGGCGTGGGCGACGACCCCGACGCCCGGGCCTTGGCGGCCGAGCGCCTGATGCAGGACTACTACCGTCACGCGCGGGTCATTCTGCGGGCGCGGGAGCAACTGCTCGCGTTGGCCGCGCCGCCGCGCCGAAGGGGCCGGCCGGTGGAGTTCGACCTCTCGCCGGGGCTGTCGCTCTTCGACGGGCAGGTCAACGTCTCGGCGCAAGACCTTGCGCAGGATCCTGCGCTCGCGCTGCGGGCCTACCGCACCTGCGTGCAACGCGGCGCGCCACTTTTGCCATTTGCCCGAGAAACCATTGCGCGGGCTGCGGGCGATGCCGCCTGGGCCAAGGCGCTGCGCGAGTGCCCCGAAGCTGGCCCGCTGTTCGTCTCTCTCGTGTGCACCGTGGCCGATACGCCGCTCAAGAGTGGCTCCGTGCTGCGCGAGCTGCACGACACGGGCCTCTTGCTGTGCATGGTGCCGGAGTTCACCCCCGTGACCGGCCGGGTGCACCACGACGTGTACCACGTGTACACCGTCGACGTTCACAGCGTGGCGGCGGTGGACCGCCTGCGGGCGCTCTGTCGCGGCGAGTTGCTTCACGAGCATGCCCTCGCGAGCCGCCTGGCTGCAGAGATCGCGAGGCCCGTGCCGCTGTTCTTGGCCACGCTGCTCCACGATGTCGGCAAGGGCTACCCGGATGCCGATGGCTCGCGGCGCAACCACTCGAAAGTTGGTGCCGAGTTCTGCCAGGCCATCCTGCCGCGCCTTGGGCTCTCTGCGGACGATGTCGCCGAAGCGTCGGACCTCGTGCTGCAGCACTTGGCCATGTACCACACGGCCACGCGAAGGGACTTGGATGATCCGCAGACCAGCCAAGACTTCTCGGGCCTCGTGCGCGGGCGCGAGGGACTGCGCAACCTGTACCTGCTCACCGTCGTCGACTTGAGTACGACCTCGCCCACGGCGCTCTCGTCCTGGAAGGCGCGCATGCTCGACGAACTCTATCTGTCGTGCGACGCGTTCTTGGGCGACTCGGGGCCGCAAGCGCAACGGAGGGATTCGAGGCGGGTACGAGCTTTCTCCGAGGCGCGAGGTCTCTGGAACGGGCCGCAAGGGGATCTCGACTCGTTTCTGTCGAGCATGCCAGAGCGCTACACACTGGCGGCCTCCGCAGAGGCCGTGTGCGCGCATGCGCGGGTTGTTCTCGCCCGGGCTGGCCAACCGGTGCATGTCGACCAGGTGCCGTCGCGCCATCCGGGCATCGCAGAACTCTGTGTCACGGCGCTGGACCGCCCGGGCCTGCTCGCCAGCATCGCTGCGGTCATCACGGCGCACCGGCTCGAGGTGCTCGCCGCCGAGGTCTACTCGCGCACGGCGCCCGAGGGCACCGAAGCCGTCGACCTCTTCTGGGTCAAGGCGCGGGGCGAGTCCCAAGACCTTTCGCCTGGCGTGATCCTCGCCATGAAGCGCGATCTCCAGGGCATCTTGGCCGGCGATATGTCCTCCGAGGAGCTGCTCGAGAGCCGCCTCGGCCGGGCCTCGCAATGGCGCGAGCGACCAAGTCCCCGGGTGCGCACAGAGGTCAGCGTGGACGACCGCGCCTCGCCTACGCACACGGTCATCGAGGTGTTTGCCAAAGACCGCCCGGGCCTTTTGTTCTCACTGGCTCGGGCCTTTCGGGACCTCGGACTGCAAATCGCCCTCTCCAAGATCAACACCGAGGGCAGCAAAGTGGCCGACGTATTTTACGTCACCGAGCTCGACGGCACCAAGGTTGCGGTCGGTGATCGGTCCAAGTACGTGCGGCAAGCATTGCTTTCCTGCCTCGAAGACGCATCCGAAGACCCAAAGCCTTCGTCCCGAGGAACGCCGGCTGCGCAAACTGCCCAAGGAACCCCCGAGGTATGACCATGAACAAACAACTGTCCGTGATGGGCGCCTTCGTGCTCCTCGCAGCCTGCAGCAGCCCCCCTGCGGCCAAGACCCCCGCCGAGGATCCTGCGTCCATCTTGGGCGACGGGAAGCCGACGCCGGCGGCGAGTGCTTCGACGCCCGCATCGGGCGGAGCCAGCGCCCAAGACGTCGCGCGCGGCATCAAGCTCTTCGAGGCCGGAGACGTACCCGGAGCCAAGGCAGCCTTCGAAGCCGCCATCGCCAAAAATCCCAAAGACGCTGATGCGCACCACAACCTAGGTCTTTGCGCAGAGAAGTCTGGGGACCTCGCCGGCGCCGAGCGGGCCTACCGCGACGCCGTCAAGCTCAAGGTCGACCACGACGCGGCCACGAACCTTGGCGCGCTGCTTCTTGATGCGGGCAAAGTCGACGATGCCGTGAGCGTTCTTCGGCCCGCTGCGGACAAGCGCAAAGACAACCCAGCGCTTCGCTTGAACCTCGCGTTGGCGCTCGCGGCCAAAGGAGATCGCGAGGGGGCAACCCGGGCCTTCGACGAGGCGGCCAAGCTTTCTCCGCGGGACCCGATGGTGCTCTTGAGTCACGGTCAGTGGCTCGGCCGATGGAAGGACACCCCGGGGGCGGTCGAGAAGCTCAACCGGGCCGCGGCCCTTGCGGACAAAGACGTAGGGGTGCTTGCTTCGGCGGGCTTCGAGCTCAAGGGCGTTGGCGCCTACAACGAGTGCATCGAGGTGCTCGGCAAGGCCATCGCCCTCAAAGATGCCGCCGAGCTTCGCACCTACCGTGCCTTGTGCCGCATTGGTCTCAAAGACCACCCCGGCGCCATCGCGGACCTCAAGACTGCAGTGCAAAAAGAGCCCAAGTACGCCCCGGCCCACTTCTACCTGGCCGGCCGCATGGCCGAAGACAAGAAGTTCGCCGAAGCCGCGCAGGGCTACGAGACCTACCTCAAGCTCGAACCAGATGGACCTCTCGCCAAAGCGGCGCAAGAGCGAGCCAAGCTGGCCCGCGGCAAGGTCAAGAAGTAGCCACGGCCGGAGGGGCACGAAACCCCCGAAGCACGCGGCTCACGCCCTCGTCGTTGCTCTCTGCGATGGCCACCAGGCGACCTTCGGTGTCGAAGCACGCCGTGGCAACGCCGGGCGGGCCGATGAGCGCGCCATCGAAGCGCTGCCCGTGGCGCATGCGGGTGGCGTGCACGTCGTCGAGCACGACGCAGGGCAGGGCCCTTCGCGCGGCATCGACCAGTGGAATGAGCGCCGCCCGGAGCGCATCGGGGGCAAGGCTCGAGGCGGCATCGCCGATGGCAAAGGATCCCGAGCGGGTTCGGCGTAGTCGCGACAAGTGCCCGATGGTGCCCATGGCCTCGGCGAAGTCTCGGGCGAAGCTGCGCACGTAGTAGCCCTTGCTCACGGCAAGCGCGAGGTCGATGGCGTTGCTTGGCTCGGTTCGGAGACCTTCGATGCGCAGTTCGCGCAGTGTCACTGGGCGCGCGGGAAGCACCGATGCCTCTCCGCGTCGGGCCCGGTCGTAGGAGCGCTGCCCGTCGACGTGCACGGCAGAGTAGGCCGGAGGCACCTGCGCCGTTCGGGTCAGCTCGGCCTGGCACGCACTGGCGATGCGCGGCCCTAGCGGCGACAGCGGCGCCCGAAGTTCGTCGAGCACCGCGGCGGGCACTTCTTGTTGCAGCGTGATCGCACCGTCGGCGTCCAAGGTGTCCGTCAGGGCTCCCAGCTCCACGGTGGCGCTGTACTCTTTGTCGCTCTCGGTCAGGTACGGGCTGAGCTTGGTTCCCTCGCCGACGACCATGACCAAAACGCCCGTCGCCATGGGGTCGAGGGTCCCTGCGTGACCGACCTCGCGGGTACCAAGTGCCCTCCGTAGCTTGGAGACCATGTCGTGGCTCGTGGGCCCCTTGGGCTTGTCGAGCACGATAACGCCGTGAATTTGGCTCAAGAGCTGGGGCGGCCCCACTGGCGCTTGGTGCCGCAGGCCGGCTACTGAAGGTACGACGTTTCGTCTATCCATCACAGCAGCGAAAATCCAAAGGGTCTGGGTTACCATGTGCCCGACATGACCGGGTCGAGCCGTCCTGCGCCCCTCGCGCTAGGGCCATACGAACTACAGTCCCGCCTTGCCACGGGCGGCATGGCAGAGGTGTACCTCGCGCGGCGCGATGGCCCCTTTGGTTTCGCCAAGCAGGTCGCGCTCAAGCGCATTCTGCCGGAGCTGACCAGCGATCCGGATTTCGTCGCGATGTTCATCGATGAGGCCCGGGTGTGCGCCCGCCTTTCGCACCCCAACGTCGTCAGCGTCTTCGACTTCGGCGAAGAGGGTGGCGAACTCTACATGGCGATGGAGTACGTCGAGGGCACCACGGCTGCCCGGCTCATTCGCGCTGCCGCCAGCCGGGGGCTCGAGATCCCGCTCGAGGTGGTGATGCACCTTGGGCTGAGCGTTCTGCGCGGGCTCGACTACGCCCATAGTCTTCGCGACGACAAGGGGGTGCCTCTGTCGCTCGTGCACCGCGACGTGTCGCCGGGCAACCTGCTCATCGATCGAAACGGTGCAGTCAAGATCGCCGACTTCGGCATTGCCCGTGCGGCAGAGTTCGAGCGACGCACCGAGGCCGGGCAGCTCAAAGGCAAACTCGGATACATGTCCCCGGAGCAGGTATCCGGGCGCGAACTCGACGCGCGGTCGGACTTGTTCACCATGGGGATTGTGCTCGCCGAGCTATGCACCCTCAAGCCCCTGTTCAGCGGCGGCACGGACTTCGACGTGCTGCTCCGCATTCGGGACGCCGAGCTGTCGCCCCTCGATCGGGCGGGGCATCGGGTACCCGACGACGTGCGGCAGGTGCTGTTGCGGGCGCTGGCCCGCGATCGCGGCGATCGCTTCCCGTCGGCGCGATCGTTTGCCGAAGCCCTCGAGGAGATTGTTCGGCGGCGGCGCCTCCAGATGGGGCCGGCACCCTTGGTGCGCTTGCTCGAACGGCTCGAACTGGTTCAGCGGCCCGTGCGGCGCAAAGACTCCGAGGCCCCGCCGCGGCCCAACGGGGGCCAACGCTCGTTGCCGCCGGGCCACGTCGAGCACGAGCCCGTGGCGACGCCAGCCATCGCTTATTGCGTACGTACCCTCGACGGCGAAGAGCTCGGCCCCATGCCCTATCCTAGGCTGGTGGAGCTGTTCGTGACCGGACGGGTTGGCGTCGGATGTTTGGTATCGCGCGAGGGAGGCCCCTTCGAAGCGGCCAAGACGTTCCCGGAGCTGCATCGCTTCGTGTCGAGCTCTGCCATGCGGTGGGAAGATGGCATCCCCGTGCAGGCCAGCCTGCGCGGACCGCTCGACCGCTTTCGGCTTCCGCGGATGTTGCTGCGCCTGGCCCTCGGCCGGGAGACCGGCGCGTTGTTCCTGCAAAACGGCCCGCGCAAGAAGAAGCTCTTCATCGTCGAGGGCCGGCCGGAGTTCGTTGCGTCGACGGACTCCAAAGAGCTCTTGGGCGAACTCTTGGTGCATCGCGGCCAAGTCTTGCCCATGGAAGTCGACATGGCCTTGGCGCTGCTTCCGCAGTACGGGGGGCGCATCGGAGATGCGTTGGTGGGGCTCGGGGTTCTGCGGCCCATCGAACTGTTCCGCGCCATCGCTCTGCAGACCGAGACACGATTCCTCGAAATCTTCGAGTGGCAGAGCGGCGAGATCGGCTTCGTGTCGGGGCTGCGCTCGCACGAGGAGACCTTCCCCCTGGCGGTGGACACCGTGGAACTGGTGTTGCGTGGTGTCCGCGAGTTCTACACCCCGAAGGAGATCGAAGGTTTCATGGCCCCCTACATGGGGGCCATGCTCTCGCCGGTGCGTCCATCGCCGGTGCGCCCGGACGCGTTCCGCCTGGCCGCCCGGGAAGAGCGCGTGGTCGTTCAACTGACCAGCGAACGGTGCCTCAGCGAGTTCTTGGCCTCGTCGCCTTCGTGTGATGCCCCCGACGATGCACGCCGGGCGGTGTTCCTGGCCGTGAGCCTCGGGCTCTTCGATCTGAGCGGTTGGACGCGCTCGCCCTCGGGCAAGCCGCTCTCGGGCCGCGGTTAGGTCGGCAACCCTCGGCCTCCCGGCGCTTGGGGCCGACAAACATCGCAGCCCCGGCGGCCCTAGGCCTCTTGCAAAAGTTCGCTCAGGCGCCGGGCCAGCTCCGCGTCGGACTTGCTGGCGCGGGCGCGGACCACCCTTGCGCCCTCTTTGCGGTCGAGCGCAAGCAGGCTCTTGGCCATGGCCACAAGCACCTCGCGGCTCTCTTCTTGGGGGCCGTCGCCCCGTAGGGTGGCAATGAGCCCGCGACGGGCCTCGACACCGCGGACCAGGAACTGGATCGCACGGGTTCGCGCGGGGGCCGCCGCGTCGGAGAGCGCGAGAGCCGCCTGGGTTCGGTACTCGTCGGACGCTGTCCGCTGCGACAGTGCGCGTTCCAGCACCACGAGCACGGGCTCGTCGACGCGTCGGCGACGCAACTCGGCGAGGCTGGCCAGGCGCATGGTCTCGTCCGGATGTTCCAGCCATTCGATGAGCTTCGGCTTGCCGGCGTCGCCGGAGGCGCGGCCGTACGCAGCCGCGGCGACGGCGCGCAGGCGGCCGTGAATGACAAAGCGCAGGAGGCTCTCGGAAAGTGTTGGGTCCAGCCGCTCCGGGACGGTCAACAACAAATCCTCGGAGAGGGCAACGTCGAAGTCTTCGCGCGAAGGGTCCATCCGCTGCAAGACCTGGCTGATCACGGGCCAGGCTGCGGTGCCCGACTCCTTCATGGCCACCACGAACGCCGCTCGGCCCGAAGGATCTCGCAGTTGCTCTCGGGCCAGGAACAGGGCCTGGGCGCCGGCGCCTCCGGCCAGCACCAAGATCTGCCGCGCGGGTTCTCGAAGGTCTGGGTGCCCGCGCAAGAGCACGTTGGCAAGGGGCACCAAGCGATCGCGTTCGATGATGGTCATCAGCACCCGCGTGGCCTCGGCTTCTCGCGGGCCTCGGCGCTGCCCCCCCTTGCCCTTGGCGTAGCGCGCCAACGCCGCGATGACCGTGAGCAGAGCGTGGGCTTCGCCGCGTTTGGCGAGAGACTTGGCGGCGGCCTCGACGCGCAGCATCTCGACGGCGTAGCGGTGCTCGTCGGTGATGTTCTCGAGGGCGGCAAGCACCATGGCCGGATCCCGCGCCAAGGTGTCTGCCAGGTGCTCCGTACGGGCAATGTTTGCCAGGTCTTTCGGGAGCTCGCGGTCGCTCAGAATGTTCCGACGCAAGAGTTCCTGCAGCAAGAGATCGCCATCGGCGGAGCGCTCGTGCAGAAGCGGTGTGGACAAGGCCCGCAGAAGTGGTGTCAGGACCGCCACCCGACGCTCGTCACGCTGCGCGTGGTCGAGGTCGGCGATCAGCAACTGCAAGAGCCCCGCAGCGCGACCCTCCGGCAGCGTCTCGATGACGATCTCACGCAGCAGTGTGGCACCGCCACCTTGGGGGCTCGGAGCGTGCTGGTCCACCATGTCCGCGTTGAGCAAAAGCTGACGAAAGTCTTCGGCCTTGGACACGGTCATGGCGGCTTCGACGAACAGCTTGCGTCGGTGCTCGCGCACCTTGCGAAG
>JBIKNA010000506.1:0-5079 GCA_044358965.1 Polyangiaceae bacterium | reverse complement strand
CCGGCGGGCGTGGGTTCATTGCGCTTGCCGCTGTGGTGCTCTCGGGGTGGAACATCCGCCGTGCAGCACTTGCGTGTGTGGCCTTTGCGGTGCTCGATGCGGCGCAGGTGGCGTTGCAGAACCAGGGTGGTGCACCGCCGGCACTGCTCTCCACGCTGCCATACGTTGCCGCCATGGTGGCCCTGGTGGTCGTGCTTCGACGCGGGCGCGGCACGGGGGCCCCGGCGGGGCTTGGGATCCACGCGGACCCGTGAAGCGCGCTAGCTTGGCTGGGCGATGGCGATGCACACGCCATCGCGCCACACCTTGCGGGTCATCGACACACCCCACGGTTGCACGATGGCGTGTTCGTGCGGCAGGTTCCACAACACAAGGTCTGCGTGGCCGCCGACCATGAGCTGTCCGCGTGGCTTTGGCCCGTTGCGTGGCACCGACAGCGACGCGCCTGCGTGTCGTGTTGCGCCCAAGATGGCCTCGTCGGGGTGAAGACCGTACATGCGCACGGCCATGGCCATGGCCAAGGGCAAGCTCTCCGTGGGGGCGGTGCCGGGGTTGGCATCGCTGGCCACGATGAGCTTGATGCCTGCAGCACGGAGGCGCGCCACCGGCGGTGGTGCCTGCCCGAGGGTAAAGCTCGCCAGGGGCAGGAGTACGGCGGCAACGTTGGCCTTGGCCAACGCCGCGATGGCTGCATCCGAGACGTTCTCGAGGTGGTCGACGGTGCGGGCCCCGAGCTGCGCGGCCAAGGCGGCACCACCCACATCATGGAACTGCCCCACGTGCAGCCGTAGGCCAAGCCCGGCGCTCCGGGCGGACTCGCACACCAGTCGGGCCTCTTCGACGGAGAACGCGTTCTGATCGACGTATGCGTCGACGAACACGGCAAGGTCCGCAGCGGCGATTTGCCGAACGAACTGCGTGGCGATCTTGAGTATGTACAAGTCCCGCGTGGCTTTGGCGCTCTCGGGGATGGCGTGCAGAGCCAGGAACGTGGGCACCAGGTGCGGAAGATCGGACTTTGCTCCAAGCGTTCGAATGACCTCGAGCTGCTTGATCTCGTGCTCCGCCTCGAGACCGTAGCCGCTCTTGACCTCGACGCTGGTGACACCGAGGCTTGCCATGCGCCGAAGGCGGGCTTCGAGCATCTGGGCGAGCTCGTCGTGGGTGCTTGCGGCCACTGCTCTCTGCGTCGACAGAATGCCGCCGCCGGCCGCGGCGATGGCACGGTAGTCGGCGCCGGCCATGCGCAGGGCATACTCATGATGCCGTGAACCGGCCCACGCCGCATGCGTGTGCGCGTCGACAAGCCCTGGGGTGACGACGCAGCCCGGGTGCGACTCCAGCGCAGCGCCGCTGGGGGCCTCGTCTTTGGGGCCGATGAAAACGATCTGCGTGTCGTCCCACACGATGGCAACGTCTGTGAGGGCGCCCAAGGGATTGTCCTTGGTGGAGCGGGCCTCGTCGCAGGTGATCAACCGCTCGACCACGAGGCCCCGAAGATGGGTCTGGTTGCCTGCGGCGGCTGAGTGCGGTGCGCCTTGGCTCATGGCATCACCCGCGCCAGGTCCGCCAGCACCTCGGCGCTTCCGGCCTCGCGGAGCGCCTGGGCCAGCGCTGCCGCCGAGGGAGCTGGGCTGGCGACGGACCTGCGCCGCATGGCAAGACTGCGCGCCTGGGCCTCCTCGCATCGCGTTCGGAAGGCCTTGGACCTTGAGATCTCTTGCGCCAAGGTGCTGACGACCTGCTCCTGGGCGTCTTCGTCCGAGCAGACGAGCAGCAGATCACACCCTGCCAGAATGGCTGCAATGGCCGATTCGGGGATCGGCGCCGAGAGCGCCTTCATCTCCAGATCGTCGGAGAACAAGACACCGCGGTAACCAAGGCGATCGCGCAAGAGGTCCGTGCAGATGCTGCGCTCGATGGTGGCAGGCCCCTCGGCGAGCGCCGGGTATACCACGTGTGCGGTCATGAGCGAATCGAGCTCGGCGGCCGCGAATGCAGCGAAGGGCACCAGCTCTTCGCGGTCGAGCGCATCGGCGCTCTTGTCGACCCGAGGCAGCACCAAGTGGGAGTCTTGTGTGGTGGCGCCATGGCCGGGGAAGTGTTTCCCGCAACACAAGATGCCGGCGTCTCCAAGGCCCTGGGCGAAGGGCAGGGCGAGGCGCACCACGTCGATGGGCTTGGTGCCGAAGGCGCGGTCGCCGATGATGGGGTTGTGCTCCTCGCTGTGGATGTCGAGCACCGGCGCAAAGTCCATGGTGAACCCGACGGCCCGAAGCTGGGCGCCTAGGGCCCGGGCAACGCGCCGAACCGCGGAGGGACCCAACTGGGCCAGATTGCGCGCCGGCGGAAGCTTGAGCACCGGCGCATGGAGCCTGGCAACGCGGCCCCCCTCCTGGTCGACAGCCAGCAGAAACGGCAAGCCGTTGGCGGCATCGGCAAGGGTACGGCAGACCTCCCAGAAGGCTTCGGGGGTGTCCCCGTTGCGCTTGAACAGGATGGCGCCCGCGCGCTCTTGGGCGCGAATGGCCCGCAGAAAGGGGGCGGGGACGGAAGGCCCCGAAAAGCCGCCAACCAGGAGCTGCCCTGCGAGAGTGCGATCGTTCGTCACGGCCCAGACTTTTACCAGGATCAGGTGATGCCAGGAACGGATGTGGTACCAGGAATGGATGCCGTCCCTGCGCCAAGGTCTTGTGTCCGTTTGGGGCTTCGGGTGTTGGACCCTGGCCGCCATGGCCTGCGGTAGCCCGTCGGGCGCCTCCACCGCGCCCACGTCGGGCATTGCGCCTTCACCCGTGCCGCAGGGCTCAGTGGCCCCGTCGCCCCCTGGGCCGGCCGTTGGGTCGATGGGCAGGCCCGCGCCGACGCTCGCCGGCCCCTCCAACGTTGGTCGCGGCGCGCCCCAGAAGCCTGTGGGCCCCATGGGCATGTCCGAGGCACGAAGGTACATGGTCGACCTCATCAACCGCGACCGGTCGGCCGCAGGCCTTCGGCCTGTGTTGCTTGACGAGGGGCCGCCGTCGGTGGCCGGGCAGCGCCATGCCCAAGACATGCTGAAGGTCGGCTTTGTGGGGCACTGGGGCAGCGACGGCTCCGTGCCGGAGCAGCGACTCACCGAGGCCGGGGGCAGCGACATGGTCATGGAGAACGCAGCATGCATCGGTGACGAGCAGCCTCGCCCCGTGGATCCCAACGCCCGGTTCTCCGCCGAGGATCTCGAACGCATCGAGCGCCTGTTCATGGACGAGGTACCGCCCAACGATGGGCACAAGAAGAACATCCTGACGCCGACGCACACCCACGTGGGCATCGGGCTCGCCATGTCTCCGTCCACCGCCAAAGAGATCCCGTTTCCCTGCCTGAACCAAGAGTTCCTGGCCGTGTACGGCGCCCACGACAAGATGCCGAGCGAGCACAAAAAGGCGCAGCCGCTTCGCGTTGCTGGCAAGGTGGTGCCCGAGGTACGCGTCACCGGCGTGGGCGTCGTCAAGCTCGAGACCCCGGTGCCTTTGGCCGCCGCAGAGCTCAACAAGCGCAGGAGCTACCCGGTGCCGCGGCCGAGCGAGATGTTCTGGGGCAAGGGCATGGTTACCCGTGTGGCCATGGAGACCGATGGCCAGAGCTACCAGATGTTGCTCCCCGCCGATGTGTTCCCGCAGCCGGGCCTCTATGAGGTGAGCGTGTGGGCCAACTTTGGCAAAGGCCCCGAGAGTCGCATGGTGAGCCTGCGTACGCTGCGCGTGCAGTGAGCCGCAGGCTGGGCCGTTACGCGCCACCACGCATTTGTGCCCATCGCCGACGGTAGCGTCGCCGAGCGCGGGCAAAAGGAAGTTGGCGCCGGGACAACGCAAAGCACGCCATTGCCGCCAAGCAGAGACCGGGCACATAGCCGGACGGCAGACCGGCGACGGCGGTGATGCGATGCTCGCCTGCGGGGACCTGAATCAGCGGAAAGCCCGGCGCCAGCACGCGGAACGGCACCGATACGCCATCAAGGTCGATGCGCCAGGTGGGAAAGCTGGACGCTCGAAGCACGATTTGTATCTCGCGAGGCGTCGCGATATCGGCCTGATAGGCGCCCATCTCGCGTATCGATTCGTGGATGGAGACGCCATCGGTCTGGCAGATCGGCGCCGTTGACGGCACCCATTGCGCCTTTTGTTGCGAGCCAGGAACCAGCAACGTGCGCTGCCGGAGTGTACGAGCGTCACCCTGCAGGTCCGCGAGCAGCGCTGCGCGCAACGCCGCATCCGTTCCTTGAAGCTCGTCCTCGATGCAGACGGGCCCGAACATGTCTGTGCCAGCCTCTCGGACGGAGAGAGCCTCCTCGCCCCCTTCGTGAACGCGTCGCCACCCGGGCGGAAGCGCCATGGCCGCGGGGTGCACAACGGCGCGAACGCCCAGCGCTTCGGCGCGTTGCACCGAACCCGGCATCTCGGCCCGAAGCGCGGCGAACGCGACGTCCAAAACGCCTACGTGCGCGCCGGCGCCACCGGAGCGGGCGAGGGGGATCGGGCTCTCGAGGGCCACGCCTCGGGGAATGGCGCAGTGGCTCATCGGCGCCCGGTCGTAGAACTCAACGCGTCCGCGGGTTAGGGAGGGCAGCCAAGCGAGCACCTTCGACTCGTCTGCGCCGGGACGATGTCGTCCGCAATCGCCCAGGCTTCGGTCTCCGATGGCGATGCGCTTGCTGAGCCAGGCGACACGCGCCGGAATGGCGAAGAGCCCACCGACCGCCAAGCCCGCGAGCACCAACGCCGAAACGAGCATTGCGTAGGCCTTGTCGGACACGCCCACCGGGCGCCATCGGGAGAGCACCGCAAAGCTCGTGGTCGTGAGCTCTTCGATGGCCACACAGACCATGCACGCTCCGGCAAACGGCAATAGCGCCACAAGCCGCAGCGGTTGAACGAAGCCGAGCAACGCTTCGCCCAGGGGGCCCAGGGTAGCCAAGCGCCCGCCGGTGAGCACCAAGCCAAGCAAGACAGCGGCACACAAAAGCGCGATGCGGCACGCGCGACGGTTCAGAAACGCGCACAACAGCACCAGCGCGAGCGCGACCCAGCAGCTGAGCACCGG
>JBIKNA010000505.1:0-5086 GCA_044358965.1 Polyangiaceae bacterium | reverse complement strand
CTGAGGTTTCCCGAAGTCACTTGTTCCCTTTCTCATCTTTCTCTTTCTCCAAAGGACTGCTTGTCATGAAGAAGCCCCTGCTCCTTTCGGCCCTGATCGCGTTGGGCGTCACTGTCGCGTTGCAAGGGTGCACGTCCAGCAATGGCAGCAGCTCCGGTGGCACCACCAAGAAGATCTGCGTGGCCGGCGAGTTCTCGGTCTGCGTGTGCAGGAGCGGCGACAACGGCACCAAACAATGCAACGCCGACGGCACCGGCTTCGCCGAGTGCAAGCTCCAAGGGAGCGAAGTGTGCCCCGGCGGCGAGGCAACGTTCTGTGAGCCAGGCAAAGATCAGTTCTGCCAGTGCGCCAATGGCAACGGTGGCACCAAGCTTTGCAACGATCTGGGCACCGAGTTCGGAGAGTGCCTGTCCGAGGGAGCATCGTGCGCCGAGTCCGACGCCGGCCCGCCCGTCAGCCTCGAAGACAAGTGCCCTGGCAAGTACGTGGGCCTTGGCGCCCAAACCATCACCCTCAACGGCGACACCACGAACTCCACGGACGACGGCGCCGGCAAAGAGGGCGGCGCTTGTGCATTGGGCAAACAAAGCGGCGACAACGTCTACGAGCTTGCCGCCACCACGACAGGGCAGCTCACCGTCGAGGTGCAGGGCGAAGGTGGCTTCGACCCCATGTTGTACCTTCGCACCGGCTGCGCCGAGCCCGAGTCTCAGCTCGCCTGCGCCGAGACAACCGGCGCCGACGGCAAAGAAACCCTGCGTGCCAACGTGACCAAGGGAACGAGCTATTGGCTCGTGGTCGACGGCAAGAGCTCCTCCGGCAAGTACAAGCTCACGGCCTCGGTCAAGGCCGGGTCCTTCTGCGGCGACGGCAAGGTCGACGATGGCGAGGCCTGCGACGACGGCAACAAGGTCGAAGGCGACGGTTGCTCGAACAACTGCCAGGGCATCAGCGGCGACCCAGGTGCGGCAAAGGCGTGCCCCGGGCACCCCGTCGACATCTGGCCCGGCAAGATCGTCACGGGCACCGGCTCCACGGAGAACATGGTCGACACCTGGAAGACCGGTGACACAACCTGTGGCCGCGGCAACAATGGCGCCCTCGACCACGTCTACGAGGTCCGGGTTCACAAGACCGGAAACCTCGTGGTCAAGCTCACGCAAACCACCTACAACGGCATGCTTTTGGCGCGCAACGAAGGCGGCTGCGCCGACGAGAACGCCTGGACCGAGCCCGCCATCGGCTTCTGCAACACACCGACCTCCACACGCATGTGTGCAAACTGCACAAGTGCCATGCAGGACGAGGCACTCAAGTTCCCGGTCACATCCGGCAAGACCTACTACGTCGCCGCGAGCGGCGGACTCACCGCCAAGGGCAACTACACGATCAGCCTCGAGGTCCAGTAATGGGCTCCGGTGCACGCCGGGTCATGCGCAGCGTCGCTGCTCGGTTGGCCGTCATCGCGCCGCTCGCCGTGCTTGGCGCATTCGCGCTGGCCATGGCCCCAACAGGCTGCAGCTCCTCTTCGGCAAAGGCAAAGAAGCCGACAACCCCCTGTAAGCCCGGCTCCGACTACTTCTGCCTTTGTTCCGATGGCGCCAACAACGGGCAATGGACCTGCAACGACGACGGCGCGTCGTTTGGTGTTTGCCAAGGCTGCCCGGACCCTCTCGACCCGGGGCTCCCTCCAGACGAGGACCCGGTCCCGCTGCCCGAACGCGACGCTGGCCCCCTGGATGCAGGCCCTGGCCCCGCGGGCTGCGGCAACGGCAAGGTAGAGCCCGGAGAAGCCTGTGACGACGGCAACAGCAAGGCCGGCGACGGTTGCAGCGACAAGTGCCTCCCGGACGGGAACCCCGAGAGTGCAAGGCAGTGCCCCGGCATGCCCGTACACATCTGGGGAGATGCTTTGGAGTACACGGGCACCACCACGGGCTACTCGCAGCAATTCCGCGTCAAGAACAACTGCACGCCCGACGGCGGGGCCTCGGCTTCCACCGTCGGCACCGACCGCGTGTTCGAGCTCGTCGTTCACAAGACGGGCATGCTGAAGATCGAAAACAGCAACGTCGGCTTCGACCAGGTGATCTATGCCGGTACCGTCTGTGCTCCGGTTATCGATGCCGCAGGGCGTTGCGCCAACGAGAAGCTCGGCAAGCTGGGCGAAACGCTCAGCTTCGCGGTGAAAGACGGAGAAACGTACTACCTCGTCATCGACGCCCCGCCGGCGCAAGACGGCAAGTTTACGGTTCGGTTCTCGGTGCAGTAGCGAGCGGCAATCGGCGCAGCATGACGCCGAGCTGCCCGGTGAGCACGGCGTCGTGCGCCCCCGGGCCCCGAACGCCAGCATGGGCGGCGTCGAAGCCCGACCGCCCTTGCATGGCGCGCAAGAAGCCAGGGATGTCGCGATCCCACGAGTCGGTCTGGTAGCGCACCCAAATGGGCACCTGCGGCGGGATCTGCAGGTACCTGGCCGCCGTCTTGACGTCGAAGCACGCATCGAGGACCACGAGCCCTGCAACGCGGGCGGGCGCCGCCGAGATCGCAGCGCCTAGGGCCCCCCCGTGCAGATTGCACGCCCCCCCGCTGTGGGCCACCACGAAGATCTGGTCGCTGTCGAGCACCGCCGCGCCCTCGAGCGCCGAGGCCGCGGCGGCCACCAGGGCAGATGCGTCGAGCGCATCCCACAGCTTCCAAGGATCATCGGCGTGGATGGTCTGGCTTGGTGCGACCAGCACAAAGGGCCGCTCTTGCATGGCACGGGCGAAGACCGATCGCAGATCTGGGCGCCCCGGCGATCCGAGCCACATGTGCAACGGGCCACGTTCGTTGAGGCCGTGCAAGAACACCACGACGGGCAGCTTGGTCCCCGGTGCGACGCCCTGCGGCGTCATCACGAGGCCGGCGGTCTTCGCTTCTTGGGGGGCGACGTATTGCGAGGCCCCAAAGGCGAAATACTTGCTGGGAGGCATGGGCACCGGCCTCGCCGACGCTGGAGCCCGCGGCGCGCCGGCCTTGGGTGCCTCGGCGCGCAGGGGTGCGCCGGACCACAGGGCCACGAGCAACGCCGCCCCGAAGGCTACCTGGGTGGCGCGCATGGGCCCTTAGGCCCCGTGGGCAAACCCGTCGAACTCGACGGGGCAATGAGCCGACGTGATGGACACGTTGCCATGGGATTTCTTGAGTTCCCGCAGTCGGTCGACGTTGCGGCGACGGGCACTTTCGTCCATGGCCAGAAACCGCTGGTAGCCATCTAGGAACGCGGGGCACGTGGGGCCGCCCTCGGACACTTGCCCGTGGAAGAAGTACGCGTCGCCGCAGTGCAAGAGCCAGCGATCGCCGGGCTGCTTGACGGCGATGCCCGTGTGTCCTCGGGTGTGGCCGATGAGCGGCACAAGCACGATGTCGTCGCCAGAGACGGCGCGAACGCTCTCGAAGCCAAACCAGCGGTCGCCCCCCGTTTCGTACTCTTGCCACTTGGGCTTGTGGGCGATCTGCGCGGGCTTGTAGCGCTCCTTTTCGAGGAAGGACTCGCGGGCCGTGGCGGCGCGGAGCTCTTTGCCAAGGACATGAACCGTGGCATCGGGGAAGTCACCGAGGCCGCCGGCGTGATCCAAGTCCATGTGCGTCAAGAAGATGTCTCGCACGTCGGAGCGCAGGAACCCCAGGGCTTCGACCTGTCGCACGGCTGTCTCCGCAGGGTCGAGCTTCGGACCGGCGCTGAGTTCGAAGCCCGGCCCGAGCCGCGCACCAGGGTTGCTGACGTCGGCCAGACCGAGGCCCGTGTCCACCAACGCAAGCCCGTGTTCGCGCTCGACCAAGAGCACGTGGATCACGAGACGGCCTCGCTCGAACAGACTGCCGTCGCCGTTGACGAGACGACGGGCGAGCGGACACATGGTGCCGCAGTTCAGATGATGCGTTTTCATGCCTTGCTCGAACCCTTGCGGCTTCGCGGAGCGTGCGCGTCATCTCGGGCGCTCTTGCGCGGCTTGGGCGCGTCGCTGCTGCCGCCGGCCGGCACGTGAGGATGCGGATGCGGGTGGCCGTGCGCGTGCCCATGGGCATTGCCGCGGCTCGATCGCGGGGCCGGCGTGCCGAAATCCGACACAATTTCGATGCCTCCGTGGGTCACGCCACGCGTGGCCAACACACGCTCGGCAACGGCTTCGAGTTCGTCGGCTGCGCCCCGCATGATGATCACCTCGAGGCAATGGTCGTGGTCCAGATGCACGTGCATGGTGGAGCGCACTTTGTCCCCCAGCTCGTGCTGGATCTCCGTCAGCTTCTCGGTGAGATCCCGCACGTGGTGATCGTAGACGAGGGTCAGTGCCGCCACCGCCGGCAGCCCCGCCTTGACCTGCGTGCGCGAGACTTTGGCGCGCACCAGATCACGGATGGCCTCGGAGCGGGTACCGCCCCGCGCTGCCACATAGGCGTCGAAGGCCGTGAGCAACTCGGACTCCATGGCCACCCCGAACCGAACGAGCCTGTCTTCCGTCATGCGTTCTGGCCGATGATACCCCGGCGGCCCCCCAAACGAGGTATACGAGAGGCGTGAAGTTCGTCGATTCTTGCGAAATCAGGGTGATCGCTGGCAACGGCGGCAACGGCTCCGTGGCCTTCCGGCGCGAGAAATTCGTGCCCTTCGGGGGCCCGTCGGGTGGCGACGGCGGCCGCGGTGGGGACGTCATCTTCGAGACCGATCCGGGCATGTCCACACTGCTCGACCTGAGCCACGCGCGCACGCTCCGCGCCGCCGATGGCGAGAATGGCCAGGGCTCCGACTGTTACGGCCGCGCGGGCAAAGACCTGGTGGTGCGCGTGCCCGTAGGCACGCAGGTCATCGACGCCATCACCGGCACGCACCTGTTCGACCTGACGGCCGACAACACGCGCACGGTCATCGCCCGCGGCGGACGCGGCGGACGCGGCAACATTCACTTCTCGACGCCTCAAGACCGCGCACCGCGACGGGCCGAACCCGGCGGAGAGGGGCAAGACCGCGCGCTACGGCTCGAGCTCAAGGTCATGGCGGACGTGGGCCTCTTGGGCTTCCCCAATGCCGGCAAGTCCACATTCA
>JBIKNA010000504.1:0-5095 GCA_044358965.1 Polyangiaceae bacterium | reverse complement strand
TTTGGGCTTGGGACCCAAATGCAGGAGGTGGGGCCCCAGCGGCTTTGCCTCTGGGGCGGAGGACAGCGTCCTCCGATAACAAAGGAAGCCAAATCGCTGAGCTTGATCGAGGCGCCACAGCACGCGCGCATCGGGCAGGCAGTGTACGCTCGACGCCATGAAGGGCATAGAACTGGGCGGCGCCGATGCAAGCGACCGCGAGCAGCTTGCCGACGTGTTGTCGCACAGCTTTGGCTTTCCCAAAGAGAGCGCAACGCTGTGGTTCGAGCGGGCCGGCCACAAGAACCTTCGCGTCCTGCGCGAAGCGTCCAAGGTGCTCGGCGGACTCTTCACCATCCCAATGGGACAGTTCTTTGGTGGCCGCGAAGTGCCCATGGTGGGCGTCGCAGGCGTGGGCATACGCCCGGACGCACGCGGGCGCGGCTTGGCCAAAGAGCTCATGCTTCGAACGCTCGCCGAAGTCCGAGACACCTACTGTATCTCGGTGCTGTACCCAGCCACGGTCAAGCTCTACCAGAGCGTGGGCTACGAGCGCGCTGGCGCACGATTTCGCGTGGAGCTCGCCCCGCAGTCCCTCGTGGAAAGCCCGCGTGCTTCGGGCTTGTCTTTGCACGAAGTCCCGGGCTGCCCCGAGGAGATTCGCGCAAGTTACGCCCGCGCCGCGCGACGCGGCAACGGCATGTTGGCCCGGGGCGAGTACGTGTGGCGCCGGGTCTACGAGCCCCGAGACATGGTCACCAAGTCCTTCGTCGTGCGCCGCGGGGAACACTGCGAGGGGCACGTGGTTCTGTCCAACAAGATGATCCCCAAGGGCACCACGCAGGTCGCCGTGACAGACATCGCGGCGCACACGAAAGATGCCGCCCAAGCACTCATCAGTCTGCTCGCCGCCTACCGGTCCATCGCGGATCTTGTGGGTTGGTATGGCGCCCCGGGCAGTGCGCTCATGACGGAGATCCCCGAGCGCCACCACAAGACCGCGATCACCGAGCACTTCATGCTGCGCGTACTGCATGTGCCGCAGGCCCTTGCCGCACGGGGCTACAACCCGCTCGTCTCCGCGCACCTGATTGTGGCAGTGCAAGACCCCGCCATGCCCGGCAACAGCGGCACCTACGCGCTCGCCGTCCGCGACGGCGCGGCCACCGTAGAACCCAGCGACCTCCCTGCAGAGGTGACCCTCACGGAGCGAGGTTTGTCTGCGTTGTACACAGGGTTTCAGTCTGCGGAAGAGCTGGCGGTGCGGGGCCTTGCCACCGGCAACACCGCGGCTCTACACAAACTCAGCGCATTGTTTGCAGGACCTTTCCCCTGCATGGTGGACATGTTCTGAGGCGCTACTTGGCCTTGTTGCTTGCCCCGGGGGTGGGCGCACAGGCAACGAACTTGCCCGTGGGGTCCGCGTGCGGGATGCGGCAGAAGGTCTCGGTATCTTGGGCGGCGCTGGGCGGGTAGGTCACGGAGCCCACAACCCCCGTCTTGCCGATGAGGTACAACGTCTCGCCATCTTTGTTGCTGATGCCGAAGGGGGCATAGAGACAGTAGGCGGAGCCCGTGCCGGGGCATGGGGTACCGGCGTCTACATCACCGGCCAGAACCATGAGTGTGGCCTTGGGCGAAAGCACCGTGTTGCTCGGGAACACCACAGCGTCGCTCTCTTTGGGAGCGCCCCCGTCCTTCTCGCTGTCCGCAAGCTTCCACCCCGAGATGTCCACGGCCGTGGTGCCGGCATTCACCAGCTCGACCCAGTCGTCACTCGCCGAGATCTCGTTGATGAGCACCTCGGCAGTAGCAATGTCACCATCGGGCTTCGTCAAACTGCCCGAGTCTTTTGGTGTGGTCCCGGCGTCCGACGGCAAAACGGCAGCGTCGTCGCCGGGGGTCACTGCACCGCCGTCGGTGGGGTCTTTGGGTACGCCGCTTGTGGACTCGGAGCAGGCGCCCAAGATGGCGACAACAGAGGCGAACAGGATGATCTCTTTGCGCATGACGAACCTCTCCTAAAAGACGACGCGAGTAACAAGCCGAAGCTCCCAAGAATCCACACCTGGCACCTCGGCGCGGGCCAGACGCGTGGGGAGGCTGCGTGCAAACGACAAGAAGGTTTCCAGCGGCGGCAGCGGTCGGTAGCCGCCGGCGAGCCACATGGTCGTGATCGCGTTGGCGGGGCTTGCCGCTGTGTCTCGGACCACGTGGTCGACCCGCGCCGCGAACAAGAGATTCGTGATGGGCTCTGCACGCACGAAGGCCGAGACGTTGAGCGCGCGCTGCTCTCCGAACTGCGCAACGCCCCAGGCGTGCGTGACAAACGCGCCACCGCGCAGCCAGGTGTCTTGCCAGACGAGGCCCAAGGTTCCGCGATCCGCACGGGACAGCAGGGTCCCCTGGGACCCAGCGACCCACGATGCAAACACGCCAAGTGGCGCTGCGGGAGTTCCTGGGGCCGGATGCAGTTCCAGCGCGGCTTCGACGTTCTTTCCTCGGTTGAGCTCCCGGCTCGTGTAGCCCTCGCCGTTGTAGGCACCAAGCCCAGCGCGTCCGTAACCTCGCGGCAGCTCATAGGTCGCCCGCGCGCCGATGTCTGCGGCAGAGAGTAGGCCGTTCGCTTCGACAGCGGATGGCGCAATGGGGCGCATCATCCATGTGCCGTCGAGCGTGGGCACCGTCAGCGTGGGCACCACCCCCGCCGAGATCTCGAGGCCGGGCAACGGCTCGGCGGCGCCGTAGGCCTCACGCGCTCGCAGCACCAAGCTGTCTCCCGCAACGCCCACCAGCGACCCCTCGGCTGCGGACCGAACGCCTTCGATCACCACGCGCCCCCGGGCCCAGCGATACGTTCCCTCGACGGCGCCATGCACACGCGGAACATCGAACACGTGGAACCACTGGGTGGTTCCATCGGGGTCCAGCGTTCGCCGATAACTGTATTGCGCAAACACTTCGAGACCAGCACGCAAGGGGCCGGAGCCCCGGGTGGCGGCCTCGGTGGCCGGGGCTGGCCGAGCCACCGGCGCGGTGATCGGCGGCTCCGGCTGAGGCTCGGCTTCGCCTTGGGCCGCCGCAGTGCGTCCCACACAAAGCACGGCAACGACGAGGAGTGCACGAGTGGTCACTGAGGCAGTCATGGGGTCACCGCGGGCGGTGCCGCGGGCGGCACGCCGATGAGCATTTGCGCGTCCGGGCTTGGGGTGTCAGTGGGATCGAAGGGCAGCCCAAGGCGCGGCCCAACGCGCGCGAGGCCCGCGCGAAACCGGGCGTGATCTGCGATGGTGAGCTTGGCGTAGTCGAGGGCCACGCGAACTTGCTCGTCCACGAAGCCCGTAGGGTCTTGGGCGATGCGCTGCGCAATCAAGCGGGCGGCATCGCGATCCGCACCGCCGTGCACGCGCGCCACGATGATGCCGATTTGTGTACCGAGATCGCCCACGGCCTCTTTGGTGCCGCGGTCGCCGACCATACGCTCGATGCGTACCGATTTCTGCCCCTCGGATTTGAGACGCACTTGGCACGGCAACCCCAGCAGCGACGTTGTCCCCCACAACGGCGCCGCGACGGGTCGCGACCAAGACGCGCGCGCGAGGGACAAGGTCCGCTCCTGTACCGAGTCTGCGTATACGAACGGTGGCGCAAGTCCCCCGATGCCCGAGTCCGCGAGTTCCTTCAGCTCGAGCACGATATCGTCGCCCGGCTCTGCCGTCGGTCCACGCACCAGGAGCAACACCCGAATACGGGGCCAGCTGGCCACACCGGATCCGAATTGCCGGACCGCATCGAGAATCTGGAGGTCTTCGCTGGGTGGGGCGCTGAGCAGCGTGCGGCGATAGGCAGCCACGGCGGGAGGCAACGCACGCAGTGCGTAGGGGGGAAGGTTCGCAAGGACACTCTGCGGGTCCTCCGGGTCCACGCTGCCACGCCGGAAGACGCGGGCGCCGTCTCGGAACTCCGTGAGTTCGGTCAGCTCCTGCCGAGAGGCTTCGTCCCGCGCCGAGCGTCGTAGCAAGTCCGCAAGAATGGGCGTTTGTTGCGCCACGAGCACCGCCGGGGCCTCGGCCCCGCGGGCCAGCGCCCCGATGGTCTCGGCGTACGCGGTCACCGCACGCGCCACCACTTCGCCAGCAGCACCCAAGAGCAGCTGTTGCGCCGTAGGATCATCGGCATTGGCGGCATAGGTCACCATGGCCATGGACACGGCCATGCGCCGAACGTCCCATAGGTATGGCGCACGGTCTGCCGCGTCGAAGTCGTTGGGTTCCAACGTGCGCAGCCCATCGCCACCGAGCAGCACGCCGAAGTTCTCGGGATGAGGGTCGCCAAGGCTCGGCACCAAGGGCACGCTGAGCTCGAAGCGAGAGCCAGACACGGTGGTGCCGCCGCTGCGCATGTCGGTGCGAAAGACCGGCACCGCGCCACGATGGTAGTCAAAGGGGTTGCCCGCCATCTTGGCGTACTTGCCGGCCGCGAGGGCCGGCCGCGCCCGGATCATCGACTCGTCGAAGGCCGCAATGCTACCGAGCACCCTTGCCTGGCGCGCATCGGCGGGTTCGTCCGCGCACGACGCAACGGCCCAAAGCCAAACAAGTGCCATGCCGGCGCGGCGCATGGTCGCTCAGATACTGGCGCCAAGGGCCCCATGGCAACACGCTCTGGCGGCGCGCCAAGATCGTCGCAGGGCTGCCACAGGACTGTCACAATTCGCGACGAAAGCTGCGCTCTACAGAAGCGATCGCTTGTTCCCGCGAGCGTCCAACGATTCGGCCGTGTCCGTGCCCTTGGTGCGGATGTGCAAGAGCTGGCCACCGGTGTTGGCATCGCTGACGCGCAGCCCCATGTTGACGTTGAGCTTGAAGAGCCAGCCGTCCTGCGCCGACGTGATGTCCCCGCGCTCGTTGAAGGCGCCGGGATCATGCCCGAATACGATGTGTTTGACGCCGAGGGCCTCTGCGTAGCGGCGGCCGGTAGACCCGCTGCGGGGGTTTCCGTACTACTCCTGCGCTTCGAGGATGGAGTCATCCCCGACCAGGTTCTTGGCGCCGAAGCCCTTGCTGCGGACCGACTCCTCGAGATCCTTCGAGAGCTCTCGCACCGAGCGACCGTC
>JBIKNA010000503.1:0-5108 GCA_044358965.1 Polyangiaceae bacterium | reverse complement strand
GAGCAGCGGCGTGGCCGCGGTGGCCGCTTTGGATCCCTCCGTGAACGTCATCTATGTGTTCTCGCGCAACGCCTCGCGTGGCCTGCGCCCGTGGCTGTTCCGCTGTGCCGCAGACGGTTCCCAAGGCTGCACGAGCCAAGACGTTTCGTGGCCCGCGGTGAAGGGGCAAACGGTGTTTGCTGGGAACTCTCTGTCGCTGGCAGTGGACGCGCAAGGTGGCATGGTGCTCGCCACCACCAACCTATCTGACAACGCTCGCCTGGCTCTCTTCGGTTGCGATGACGAAGCCAAGCAGTGCTCGTTTACCGATGGCTCTGCGCGGCAAGGTGCGAACAGCGCGTTTGCTCCTCAGCTCTTGGTCGCCAGCGACGTGACCCGGCGGGTGGTGACGCAGGATCAGCAGGAGGGGCGCTTGGGTTTGCCCACCCTGATCTCGTGCACGGGTGCAGGCGTGTGTACCGCAAAGGACCTGGCGGGATCCAGCGTGCCGGTAGGACAGCTGGTGGTGGCTACGGAGCAGGACGAGAGCACCGGGGAGCTCCGCGGACTCATGGCAACCGCTCCGTACATGCTTCGCTGCGCCAAGGGGGCCTCTGCCTGCACCCACAACCCGCTGGTGCCTGCGGCGGACACGATGACCGTGCAGACTGCACGCTTTCACGCGCAGGGGGCTGACGTCATCGCGAAAGTCGGCGACGCGTTCCTTGTGTTGCGCTGCGATAGGTCTACGAACTTTGCATGCCAAACGCAGGTCGCTCCGGCGCCGCCGATGCCAGCCTTGTCGACTGCGTACTATACCGACGTGCGCCAAACCAAGGATGGCGCGCTGCTCGTCGCCGGCGTCGTCGTGAAGTCGGGCAGCAACGCGAGCTTTTTTGGACGATGTCCGTTGCTGGGCACTTGTTCATTTTTCGCGTTCCCGACCGGCAGCGCATCCGACTTCACTGTCCGCTTCGCCGTGGATGAACGGCGCAACGTGGCGTACGTCGCACGAATCACCCAAAGCACTTCGGTTTCCGGGGAGACGACACTTCATCGGTGCCCACTGTCGGTACCGGGGTGCACCACCCTGCAAACGGACGCATCCTCTTTCGGTGCGCACCCGGATCTCATCATTGGAACCAAGTTCGACCGCTTGTACATGGCAACGCAGAACGCTCACACCTACAACCGGCCGCAAGTGCTGGTGCTGGACCTGTTCTAAGCCATGAGGCTCTGGCAACACACGTTCGTGCTCCTCGTCGCCTTGGCGCTACTGCTCTTGCTTACGGGCTGCAAGTCCGCCACGCAGGCCAAGGTGGGCCTGTACACTAACATGGCCTTCGAGGACGGGATCTCCGTGGCCGCCTGGGCCGGTGCAGTCACGGAGCCGCAGATCCGCACGCCGGGGCCTTGGACCGGCGACGGCCGCGTCGGTGACTTCGTAGCGGTCCCGCCGTCGGGCAACCGAGAGGCACGGCTTGATTTGCGCGTTGTGCTCGCCGTGGGGCGTGACCCCGCCGGCTGCTCTGTGCAAGACACACGCAACTGCATCATCGCCCGCCGAAGCACGAGGTACTTGGCTCATCAGCAGCTGAACGTGCCGGTGTCGCTCTACGCGCAGTGCCTCGGCGTCGCCTGCGATGACAACACGACGTGCAACTCCCAAGGGCGCTGCGTGCCATCGGAGCTAGACCCGCAAGCGTGCATCTCCGAGGGGGGATGCGTGCTGGAAGGCGATCCGCCCAACCCTCCGCAAGTGGAGCCAAGGGTGCCGGACGCAGGGCTGGATGCGCCGTTGGTATTGCCGGAAGAGCTTGCACCGCACGCGGTCGCGCTGGCGTACCGCGACGCGGACCCAAAGCCTGGCGTGACCATGGGACAGCTGACCGTGAAGGCCCCTACGGACGGCCCGCGCTACGATGGAGTCGAGATACGTTGGACTGACGAGGAAGGCAAGAGCGTCACGCCCTTCGTGGACCTTCCAAGCGGCGCATTCGCGAGCGGCGTTGCGCAGTATACGGTGCTGCCCGGCACGCCGGTACCCGCCGGCACTGGGCAGTTCTCCGCGGTCGCGTACGTGCGCTCGCGCTCCCTGTCCAAGTTGTACGGGCCGGCAGCGCGTGTGCGCGCGGACAACTTTCCGCGCATCGTCGACATCGGCGGCGACTCTGGCGTGGACGCATTCGTCGGTTCCACGCGAGTAGGCCCGGGGCCGGACCGCCTCACGCAGGCGGGCAAAGATAAGGCCGGTCATCCGGTGCTGCGCACCTGCAACGCGGAGGGGGCATCGTGTACAGCGCGGGTGCTTGCCTCGGATGTGCGCAGCGTATACGGCGTCGGCTCGGTGTTCGACGACCAGGCGGGCACTGCGCTCTTCGCCGTGTCCGATACACTCAGCGCGCGGCCGCTGCTCTTTGCCTGCAAGAACGATGGCACGGGTTGCTCACGCACGGACTTGCAGGCGCTGACCGGGCTCACCGGGCGGCAGACCGGTTCATTTCAAGGAGTACTGGAGCCCGGAACGAAGAAGGCCCTGTTTGTCACCACCAGTTCCGATACTGGACGGCATCTTTTGTTTCGCTGCGACATGAATGGTGCATCGTGCACGGTTCGCATCATGGAGAACGAAGCGGGACTTGGCCGCGGCATCTACGGCTTTCGTGGTCGAGACCCAGTCTTCAGCGTGACGCTCGACGCCGTGACAGGCACGCTTTACACCGCGGACTCGGACGGTGGCGCCGTCATGGGCAGAACTCACCTCGGGCTCTTCCGATGTCCGGTGGCAGCGCCATCCTGCGCGTACTCGGACTTGTCGGCACAGGTCGACCTCGAAGGGCTTGAAGAGTTTTGCCCCATCGTCATGCTCGACGAAAACGCGCGCAAGCTGCGCATCGCCACCACGGCGCGGTTCTTCGAGTTCAGCTACGCACCGGGCTTCGCCAGGCCATATTTGTTTTCCGTGGGGCTCGACGGCACTGTTGGCATTGCGCGCTCGATAACAAACACCGCGGCGACGGACATCTTCAGCAGCGCGAGCTTGGACCCGGTTTCGAACAAACTTTTGTTCTTGGTGGGCAACGGCTTCGACAGACCGGTGCTTCAGCAATGTGCGCCGGATGGTACAGCCTGCGTGAAGCGGTTCGTCACGGTGGGTACCGGGATTGATGCTATCGCCTTGGCCCTACCTCGGCTGACGCTCGACAACGCCGCCGCGCGTTTCATCGTTCCATTTTCAGATTTGGCGCGGCAATCGCGGCCATCACTCCTTTCATGCCCGTTAAGTGGTCTTGCGTGCGCGCAAGCAGACCTGTCCGTTCCCTCGCAGCGCGGAGGCATCGTCGGCGTCGGATTCCCGTGGCCATCGCTGGGCGCAGCGGTAGACCCTGTGCGGGGCAAGCTCTTGGTCAGCGTGTCCGGCTCTGCGTCGGATAGTCGCGCGGTGCTCATCCAGTGTGATCTTGACGGCAGGGGATGCGTGAGCACGGACGCTTCGGCGGGCCAGGCGTCGGACAGCGGGTACTGCCCCGCGCTCACCATTTTGCCCGGCAGCACGCGCGTGGCCATCGCCGCCCAGGATGGGCAACAAGGTCGAAACTTGTCGCTCTCTCTCTACATGTGCCCCACGGACGGGTCGAAGTGCACATGGCGCGACGGCGCTGCGGGTCTAGGCCCAAACTCCGCCGGGGCGCCGATCATCGGCTCGGTGCCCGGGTCCGGAAAGCTTCGGGTGCTCTTGGGCAGTCGCCGGGCCGGCAATGTCACGAGTTCGGTGATTCAGTCGGATCTCACGTTCCCCCCGGCATTTCTCACCTCCTGCGACGAGAACGGACTTGGGTGCACAACGCAGCCGCTGGGCACCGCGCCGAATCGCGAGTTTCAGACAGGCAACGTCGAGGATGGCAAGCCCATCGGCATCGTGGGCCTTGGACCCACGCGGGAGCTGTTCCGATGCAATGGCGAGTCACCGCCGGTTTGCAAAGCGTCGTCTTTTGGCGGCCCCGCGGTCCCGCCCGGGTTCGCTGACATTCGCTACAACGATCTGCGCAGCATCGGCACAGACGCGCTGGCCCTCGCCAGCACTGTGACCGGAAGCAGCGAGCCCGCATACATGCTCTCCGTGTGCGATACGAATCTCGGGCAGTGCCGCAGCCGCCTGTTCCCGGTGGCGCCCGGCGTCTTGAGGGACGGCAACATCGTGTTTCAGGCCACCTCCAAGCTCGTGGTCGATGACGCGGGCAAGTACATTTACTTTACCCATGCAACCACGTCGGGGCTGCGGGTGAGCGGAGCCACCGAGCTGTGGCGCTGCGCCGTAGGTGATCTAGCCTGCGAGCGCATCCTGCTCGATACGAACATTCACGGGGCAACGCCTGTTCCGGTGATCGATCGCGCGGCGGGCCGCTTGTACGTCGTTGCGAATAGCTACGACGCGGGTTTGCGTCCGGTTGCCATCGTGCTCGACCTTTGGTGACGACGACGAACAAGCGCCAGCGCCGCTGCGAGCGCCAAGCCGGCGGTGAAGTTCCCACCCGATGAGCGTGTGCCCGTCTGGCAGCTGCAACCGCCTGCTTCCACTGCAGGCCCAGTGCTCGACGCTTCAGCATCGTTGCCAGCATCCGGCGGGCTAACCGAGTCCGCGGGCTTGCCTTGCGTGCCAGCATCCACGCCCGCTTCCGGCAGCAGCCCTCGGCAGTCTCCGGTGAATGGATCGCACGTGGCACGGCCGTAGACAAGGCAGTCCGCGTCGCGGAGACATTGCACGCAGCGGTCCGCCCCTGCGTCGCCCGCAGATAGGCTCCCAGAGCATCGCGTTCGACCCGGGCTCTTGCAGTCCGCGTCCGTGCGGCAGGCTTGGTCGCAGCGACGGGTCTTGTCGTTGCACAGTGGAGCCGCCACGGTGCAGTCCTGGTCCGTCGCGCAGCCGCAGCCAGCGCTCGCGCCGGAGAGGCATTGGGTACCCTGGGCGTTGCTGGCGCAAAGAGCGTTGCCGGTGTCGTCCACGACGCCGTTACAGTCGTTGTCGATGCCGTCGCAGATCTCGGTGGATGGAGGTGCGTCCTGCGCCTTGCCGTTGCACAAGTACTGCGCGTTACCGACCAGCGTCGGGATCACTCGGTTGTTCTGCA
>JBIKNA010000502.1:0-5119 GCA_044358965.1 Polyangiaceae bacterium | reverse complement strand
CGAGCACTTCGCAGGTATGAACGGTAGGCGGCGCCACTCGCTCGACCGGTAGGTCTTGCGGCAGGGCGAACTCGATGCCCTCGATGTTGGTGACGCGTCCGAACTGCACGACCAGTGAATGCTCTTTGGGCTCGCTAGATGACCGAGCGCGATTCGACTACAGGCCCCGCTCGCCTTTTGGGCTTGGGACCCAAAAGTAGGAGGTGGGGCCCCAGCGGCAATGCCTCTGGGGCGGAGGACGAAGTCCTCCGATAACAAAGGAAGCTAAAGCGGCGAGCTTGATCGAAGATCATGCTCGCTGCTTTAGTAGCCCACGAAGAAGGCCACGAACCACAAGAAGCTTGCCCACAAGACGCCGAGCGAGCCGGTGGCCACGCCGAACACCGGCATGACGCGGCTGCCCACCCGGCGGATGAGGGCGCGGACCCCAAACACGATGGCACCAACGCCGGGACCAATGCCCGAGGCCAGCACTGCGAAGCCCGGCGCGCCCATGGCGGTGCCGTGGTGGCCTGGGGCCGGAGGAAACACCATCAGGTACACGATGTACGGCGCGACAATTGCCAACACCCCCAAGGAGCCGGTGCCCACAGTCCCCGAGAGCGAGCGGGCGGGCTCGGGTGGTGGCGTATCGTTCGAGAAGATGGGGCGAGGCGGCGCACTCTTGGGCGCATCACTCGTTGGCACAGTCGGCATGGCGCGTTCAAGGCTACGTCAGCGGCCGCGTAGACGAAAGGAATCGCCCCGCCAGTGGGCCAATGTTGCGTCGGGGCCATGGAGTGCAACTTGGCCGACGGCCTTGCGATAGACTGCCGCGAATGCGCGAGGGCTCCCCGGCGCCGAGCGTTGGTGCCAGCAACAAGTGGTCGAGCTTCGTCGAGTTCATGCTCGTGGGCGGTGCCACCTTTGTGCTGCTGCCCCTCGGGTGGCTGCTGCGCAGGTTCGTGGGGCTCGACGACGCGGAGCTCGCCGCGGGGTTCACCACGTTCTATGCGGCGTACGTCGTCAACGATCCGCACTTTGCCGTGACGTACCTGCTCTTCTACCGCGACGTGCGCCGCAGAGCCTTTGGGTCTGACGTGCCCTTGGCACAGCGGGTGCGGTTCTTGGTGTCGGGGCTCTTGGTCCCTGTTGCGCTGGTGTCGTGGGCGCTCTGGGCCTTGGGACACCAATCGGCGCAGACGCTGGGGTGGATGGTGCAGCTCATGTACCTGCTGGTGGGGTGGCACTACGTCAAGCAGGGCTTCGGCGTGCTCACGGTGCTGTGCGCGCGGCGGGGCATTGGGCTCACCGTTTGGGAGCGCCGGGCCAGCTTGTTTCACGCGTTCGCCGGTTGGGCCTACGCCTGGGCCAATCCATCCATGCCTGCGGGGGAATTCGAAGAGAAAGGCGTCGTGTATCGGCAGCTCGCGCACCCACGCTGGTTCGAACTCATTGCCCTGGGGGTGTTGGGGGCAAGCGTGGTGCTGCTCGCCGGCGTGCTCCTACGCGGAATCATGACCAAGCGCCGCCGTTTGCCCTTTGCGCCGCTTGCGGGCTTTCTGGTCACCATCTGGTCGTGGACGATCTACTCCGGCGCGGACCCGGTGTTCCGCTACCTGGTGCCGGCGCTGCACTCGGTGCAGTACTTCTACTTCGTGTGGCTCATGCGTCGAAACGAGGCGCGAGCGCACGAGGGGCCGCCAACGTTTGGTCGCCCGGTTGCCGTGCGTCTTGGGACTCTGCTGCTCTCGGCGTTGGGCCTTGGGTTCCTGCTATTCCGCGCGGTGCCAACGTTCTTGGACGATGCCTTCGTGCCAAGGGCCCATGGGCGCCCGCTGCACGAGGCCATGGGCAACACGCCGTACTTCGCGGCCTTCTTTGTGATCGTCAACGTTCATCACTACTTCATGGACCACGTGATTTGGCGCCGCGAGAACGCCGACACCAAGTACCTCCGCGATGCCCCTGCGACGCCTGTTGTGGCGGCCGACGCCGCGGCCCGCGCTGCCTGAAGTGCAAAGAGAGCGTGGCGCTTGTTGCGTCGTGCCGCGGCATCTTGGCGCTTCGAGCATTGTCGCTGCTCCATCGAGACGGTATGACGTTGCGCATGAACGGTCGGATGTTTCGAGGTGTCGTCACACTGTCCGTGGCTGTCTTGGTGGCTGGCGGCTGTAGGCCCAAGCGTGAGGGCGCAGACACCGCCGCGCCGCCGAGTTCCGTGGCTGCGGTGGCGCCCGTTTCTGCTGCGGTGTCCGCTGCTGCGGTGCCCACTGCGGCGTTACCCACCAAAGCTGGGCCGCTCGCGTTTCCGTCGGCCCAAGGGTTTGGGGCCCAGGCCACTGGCGGCCGCGGCGGCGCGGTGTGTGTCGTGGGCAGCTTGGGCAAGACCGGCCCCGGAACCTTGCACGCTTGCCTGCAGCAGAAGGGCCCGCGCACCGTTGTGTTCCGCGTGGGAGGCACCATCGAAGGTCCGCTCGAGATCCCCAGCGGCGACTTGACCATTGCGGGTCAGACGGCACCTGGGGGCATCACCATTCGTGGCGGCCTCGTGTGTGACAACGTCTACGACAAGAACAACTGCGCCAATCTGATTGTTCGTCACGTGCGCTTTCGCCAAGGTGCCCCCGACGGCGTTCGTCTGGGCGGCACCCACGACGTGATCTTGGACCATGTGTCCCTGTCCGGGGCCGAGGACGAGAACCTCGAGATCACCCGTTCCGAGCGCGTCACCGTGCAATACAGCGTCATCGCCGAGCCGCGGGGCGACCACTACAAGTGGGGCGGCGTGCTGCTCAACTACTCCAAAGACGTGATGCCGCTGGGCGATGTGTCGTTGCACCACAACGTGTGGAATGGCGTGGCCGGACGTCTGCCCGAGATCTCCTGCGAAGAGAACGGCGATGGCCCAGGCAAGAGCAACTGCGCAGGGCGCACGCTGCGCGTGGATCTCGTGAACAACGTGCTGTGGGATGTGCAGGACCCCATTTGGGTCAACCGCTGCACGGGCAACAACGAGGGCAACGACTGCGCTGTATCCCCCAAAAACGTGCTGCTCGACATGAACCTGGTGGGCAACGTGCTGGTGCGGCGCACCGGTGCAGACGCCGACGCGCCGTTCATCGAGCCCCACGTCTGGGAAGGCGCCAATCGCATCGTCGCGCTCGACAACGTGCTCGGGCTTGGAGCCTCCCGCAGCAAAGTAGAGCGAAGGGTAGGCGCGGCGCCTCACCCCCATGGCCTCGAGGTTACGCCGGCTCTTGCACTGCCCGAGTTGCTTGGCAAACGCGCCGGCGCCTTCCCCAGGGACGCCAAAGACACACGCCTCGCGGCCTACCTGGCCCGCCCGGTAGACCAACGTCCGCCCTCGTTTCGCGACGGCAAGGGCATCGACATTGGCGACGACGCGCCGCCTGCCGCCACCGACGTGGCTCCCGCCGATGCCGACGGCGACGGTATGCCCGACGCGTGGGAGCGGGCCCACGGGACCGACGCACAACGCGCCGACGGAGCTTCGCTCGACCTTGGTGCGCGCGCCAACAACGGCGTGCCGGGTTGCACCCGAGGGTACACGGCCCTCGAGTGTTACCTGAACGAACTGGCCGACGCGCGCGTCCGCTAGGAGCGTGTGCAGCATAGATTCTGCCCCCGCCTCTGCCGCTGGCTCAGCCCCAGCCCCTAACGCGTGCCCGCACGCGCACGCGCACCTATGCCACAACCTACTGGAGCTTTGGCGAAGCCGCAGACATCTCGTCGCCGCTTGAAAGGGCCAGGTGCGGGTGCGGGTGCGGGTGCGGGGCACCCGTAAGCGCCTGGGGTTGGGCTGAGGGGCTCGGCGCGCCTAGACGCGCCACAACTTGGCGACACGACCTCGTCCAAGGCCCTATGAAGCACAACCTCCTAGAATGCAGAGCAGTGTCCGTAGCGCAACCAGCGCTCGGCCAGCGAGCTCGCTCTCGCTGCGCTACTCACACGCTGCAGTGCCGTTGGCCGCGCGGCACGACTTGTCGTTGGTGGCGCACTCCTCGACGTGGAACTGCCCGTCCGTGTCGCAGAACACAACGTCGTTCCCGTCGCACGCCTTGCCCATGGTCAGCTCGGGTTGCTTCACGCAGCGCGGGTCGGCATCTTTGGGAAAGGCCCGGCACTCGCCGCTGGGCCGGGGCAGCGCCCCCAACACCTTGCCGCGGGTCTGCACGGCACCCGGCACCGGGGCCGCTGCGGCCGCTTGGTTTGCCGTGGCAAGGCAGAACTGCCCCGCTTCACACTCCGTCTGCTTCGGCTCGCCGTCCTTACACGTGAGCAGCGTTTTGCCGTCGGCGCACGCTGCGCCGCCCAACATGTTGATCGCGTCGCAGGCGCTGCATTGCTCCTGTGCGTCGTCAAAGATCGTCCAGCGACACAGCCCCGATGGCCCGGACCCGACGCAGCAGCAGCCCTTGACCTGCTCGGCACCGCTCTCGTCCAGGCATCGCGCCGTTTGGCCCCCCTGTTCGCATTGCGGGATTTCGCCTTTGGGAAGGCAGGCCGGCAGCGCGACCTTTCTCGAGCCCGCGGTGATCTCGTACGTCAGGTAGCTGGACGAGGCTGTCTTGCCCGTGTCCTTGAACTCTGAGGAAACGGCTTGGTTGGCCGAGATGGTCACCGTCGGCGGATCTTTGGGGCACTGCTTGAGCAGTCGTTGCACCTGCGCGGCCAAACGGTCCGACAAGCGAGTGTCCGCGAAGGTGGAGCAGCTCTGGTCGACGAACTCGAAGCTCGAGCACGCTTTCATGCTGCCTACGCAAGACTTCACTGTCTTGCCCAGCTCGGGCAGCCGACCCCCGTGGCCAATGAACGTGTAGGCGAGGCTCCCGCACGACACCAGTTGGTCGTCTTGCTGCAGGATATCCGTGCCCCAAGAGAACGAGCCTGTCACCGCTTCGGTGCGACCCTTGATCCATCGGTCGCAGCCAACCTCGAAGCGCGACAGACATGCGCTGCGGCCTTCGGACCACACGCAGTCGGCACTCTTCGTCTCTTCGTCCACGTGGGTGTTGCAGGCCTCGCGCTGTTCTTCTTTGGTTTTGCCCTCGAGGCTGCGGCCCAAGATCCCGCACGAAGGGACGTCTTGGTACTGGCACACAGCGCATGCGTTGGC
>JBIKNA010000501.1:0-5120 GCA_044358965.1 Polyangiaceae bacterium | reverse complement strand
ATGCTGGCGCGGTGTGGTCTGGGCGACCGCCGGGGCACCATCGCCGGTGGCCTCTTGGCGTTGCACCCGGGCTTGGTCTTGTACTCCACGCTCACCATGACCGAGCAACTCGCCGCGCTCGCCGCCACCACGGCCTTCGCTACAGCGTTTACCGTTCGTGGTCGCCGAGGCCTCGTTGCCGGGTCGTTGTTGCTGGGGCTAGCGTGCCTGGTGCGACCGCAGGCACTGTTGCTTGCGCCCATCTTGGGCCTTTCGTTGCCAGCAAAAGAGCTGCCCGCCGGCAAGTGGCTGCGCTGGCTCGTGCCTTGCGCGCTGACGCTATTGCCGGTGTTGCCGTGGACGGCTCGCAACTGCAAGGTCATGGATGGCTGCGCGCTGGTCAGCACCAACGCCGGATGGAACCTGGCCATTGGCGCGTTTCCCAGGGCCACCGGTCGCTTCGAGACACTCAGGTCCAGCGACGGTTGCCGCGAGGTCACGGGGCAGGTGCAGCAAGATCGCTGCTGGTTCGCCTATGGGGTGCAGCACATCAAACAGGCGCCGCTGCGATGGCTCTCCTTGGTCCCTAAGAAACTCTCGTACACCTTCGACCACGAGTCATTCGCCGTGGGGTACCTGCACGAGGCCAACCCAACGGCGTGGCCCGACGCCCGCCAGTCCCGGGCGCGCGATCTGCTCACCACGTTTCATCGATGGCTCGTTTGCGCCGCTGTTCTCGGGGGCATCGCGCGACGTCTGCGCGGCTTCTCGGTGCAAACAGGCCTGCTTGGACTGACGGCGATTTGCGCCTGGGCATGTTTGGCGCTGCCGGAACCCGCCGTTTGGCCGCTGGCCCTGGCCGCGGCGGTGTTGCCCTGGCTACCGTTGCCCGACCGACCGGCCCGGGTCCCCGCCGTGCTGCTCTCGTCTGCGGTCGTGCTCACCACCGCAGCGGCGCACGCGGCGTTCTTCGGAGAAGACCGCTACCACATGGTGGCAACACCCGCCCTGTGCGTGCTCGCAGCTGCGGCGTTGCGCCGACCGGAGCGAACACTCGCGAAAGCGCCCAACGACGCACCGGGAACGGCCGCCTGAGCCACGGACTTCGGCCAATCAAGCGAAGGTTGGCCAAACGCGCAACGGCGGCCGGGCACAAAGCGGCCGGGCACAAAAGAAGCACGGCGAGCCCGTCCGAAGACGAACTCGCCGCCCTGACACGCTCTCGATGGAGAGCGTTCGGGTTACTTCTTGCCGGCGGGCTTGGCGGCGGGCTTCGCCGTGGTGGCGGGCTTGGCCGACGCGCTCGCGGCGGGCTTGGCCGACGCGCTGGCAGCGGCGGAGGCAACGGGCTCGGCCGTCTTGGCGGGCTCGGCCGTCTTGGCGGGCTCGGCCGTCTTGGCGGGCTCGGCCGACGCGGTGGTCGGGGTGGCCGGCATGTCGGGCACCGAGGCCGACGTCGTCGGGTTCACGGGCTCGAGTGCGGGCTTCGCGGGCTCGCTGCCGCAGGCAACGAAGAGGGCGATGACACCGGTGAGGGCGAAGGGGGTGAGGACCAACAGCTTGTTCGTTTGCATCGTTCGAGTTCTCCTTAGGAGGTTCGCCACGAAACAACTGACAGCGTGGCGGAAAACACGCGCCTTCTACCGTTCTGCCCAGGCCTAGGACAAGAAAAAAGGGAACCCCGGCCGGACGAAGGCCCCGCGCGAGCGTGCCACAATGCGCCACGGACACGACACCGGAGTCGTGACACCCCAACATTACAACAATAACATCAACAACATACACCAACTTGGCGCCACGGCACAGGTCCTGCTAGCCTTGTGCCTCTTGGTCGAGGGCATTGCGCCGAAGACCAACGAAACGGAGCTCCCGCACGATGAAAACACTTACCGCTCTTGGCTTTGGGTTGGCCGCCATGGGGTTCACGCTGCTCTCGCTCGAAAGCGACGCCCGGGCTTGCGGCGGCTGTTTCGCCCCGCCCGATACGCCCACCGTGGTCACGGACCACCGGATGATCCTCAGCGTGTCCAAAGATCAGACCTCGCTCTACGACCAGTTTCGTTACCAAGGCGACCCAAGCGCCTTCGCGTGGGTGCTCCCCATCGTGGGCACCGTGCAGGTGGGGCTCAGCTCCGACCAGCTGTTCAATAGCCTCGACCAAACCACGCAGACCACGGTGCAGGCGCCGCCACGCAACTGCCCCGCGCAGCCAAACAACTGCCGCGGAGCAGCGGCCCCATCGGCGGCCGGAGGAGATAGCGCGCAAGATACAGGCGTCTCGGTGCTCGCGCGCGAGGTCGTCGGCCCCTACGAGACCGTGCAGCTCCGGTCCACGGACCCCGATGCCCTGGGCAAGTGGCTGGCAGACAACAAGTTCAGCGTCCCCGACGACATCAAGCCGGTCATCGCGCAGTACGTCGCCGAGAAGTTCGACTTCTTGGCGCTCAAGCTCATCCCGGGCAAGGGCGTCAACGACATGAAGCCCGTGCGGGTGACCACGCCGGGCGCCGCAGCCGTGCTGCCCCTTCGCATGGTGGCCGCCGGAACAGGCGCCGTGGTGGGCGTGACGCTGTGGGTTGTGGCCGAAGGCCGCTACCAGCCACAAAACTTTCCGAGCTACCGCATCGAAGACAGCGAGCTGGCCTGGGACTGGACCCAGAACCGCAGCAACTATTCGGACCTGCGAAAGAGCAAGACCGACGCCGGTGGCGGCAAGATCTGGGAGCTCGAAAGCTCCATCGCTCTGTCCAACAGCAACCTGTACTTGCCAGAGTACCAAGACAGCAGGGGCGACTACGCCGGCTACTCACCCATCAAGAACGATCAGGGCGTCGTGACCAAGACGGCCCAAGAGGTCTACCAGGAAGACATGGCGGCACTGTTCAAGGGAATCCCGGCGGGCAGCAGCCGCGTCACGCGCATCCGCGCAGACTTGGCGCGCACGGCCTTGGCGTCGGACCTCTTGCTCACCGCAAGCTCCGATCAGGCGCTGCTCCCCAACAGCCGCATCGCAACCAAAGAGCTGTCGCCGCCTCAGTGCCCGGTGTTCTCGGGTTGCGAACAAGTGGGCACTGCGCCACGCGACGAAGCCGCGGCCCAGACCGACGTCAACAACAACGCCGTGGCGGGCGGCAAGACGTTGTGCACGGTGTCCAGCACCGCCCGCAAAGACTTGGGCGCCCCCATGACGCTCGTGGCCATGGCTGGTTTCTTGGGCCTTGCGTGGACCCGCTCGCGTCGCAAGCAGCGCTAGCCGCGAGCGCGGTCATCGGTGTGCTGCTCGCCGCGTCCATCGGATGCGGCGAGAGCACCAGCGCACCGTTGGCACCAAGCTGCACGGCATACCAGCCCCCCGCAGGCTTCGACGGAAGAACCCCCAGGGTCTCGCTCCGCGCCGACGTCATGCCCATTTTTGCGCAGCACTGCGCATCGACGGCGTGCCACGGATCCACCCGCGGCGGCAACAACGGCGTCTACCTTGGGGCCGAAGACCCATCGCGGGTGGCCAGCGAGACCACAACGCAGGCGTCCATCACGTTGCCCAGCATGAGCATCGTCAAGCCTGGCGACCCTTCGAATAGCTTCTTGATGCACAAGCTCGACGGGGATCTGTGCACTCTGCAAAGATCTTGCGAGGGAGGCGACTGCCTGGACCCCATGCCCAAAGGCAAACCGTTGCTCGACGAAGCCCAACGCCTCTCGGTCCGCCGCTGGATCACCCAAGGCGCCAAAGACGACTGATGCCTTTCGAATTCCTTTCGCCGCAAGCGCCGGAAAGACGGTGTCCCTCGCGGCGCATGGGGCAACTTTCTCCGTCGACGAAATCTACGATGGCTTGGCGCTGGACCCAGCGTAGCCCCCGGCTCCAACGTTTCGTTGGGGCGCAAAACACCGTACGGCAGCATTCCGTCGCGCGTTTTGCGCTAGCGTAGGGGCCCTCATGATTGGGCGGCTCAGCGGCAAGGTCATCGCAGAAGAAGACGACGGCACCATCGTCGTGGACGTGGGCGGCGTGGGGTACGAGCTCACGGTCCCCATTGGCACCATCGGGCGCATGCGTGCCGATGCCCAAGAGCGCTTGTTGTTCTTCGTTCACACGCACGTCCGCGAAGACATCTTTGCGCTCTTTGGTTTTGCGTCCGACCGCGAGCGATTCGCCTTTCGCACACTCATTGGCGTCAGCGGCGTCGGCCCACGTACAGCCGTGGCGGTGCTGTCGGCGTTGCCTGCGGGCGAGCTCGCCCAAGCCATCGCGCGCAAAGAGTTGGGCAAGCTCACCAGCATCAGCGGCATCGGCAAAAAGACCGCCGAGCGCTTGCTGCTCGAGCTACGCGACAAGCTCCCCATGGACGAAGGAGCCACCGGCGCCGCGGCCAGCGTGCCCAAGCTCGGCGTCGCTCCCGAGGGCAATGCCGAACTGCTCGCCAGCGCCCTGACACGCCTTGGATACAAGGCCCAAGAGGCCGAGCGTGCGGTGCAGTCGCTCAAAGACAAGCTCGATGGCACCCCCATCACGGACTTGGTCAAAGAGGCCCTGGCCCTTTTGGCCAAGCGCTAAGCCTGCCTGCGCGCGGTCCACGCGGGCCCAGGGGCCCTTTGGCCAAACGGTAAGTTCCCCGGCCCGGGCACCCTGCGCTAAGGTTCGCCTGGCATGGCCAAAGGAAGCAAAAAGGGCAGCAAGAAGCAGCGCGCAGAGTTCCGGTTTTTGCCGCAAAGCTCAAATAGCCCGCTCTTGGTGAAGTTGCTGGGCGGCGTGGGAGCCATGGCTCTTGGCGCCGGCTTGTGGGGTCAGTTCTACGGCCACTTCGAAAAGCCCGAGAACCAGACCTTCAGCACCATGAGCATGGTCGCCATCGGTGGCGCGCTCTTGGTGGCCGTGGCCATCTGGCTCGGCACCAGTGGCGACGCGGCGCTCCGCGTGGGCGACCCGGGCGTGGCCCTCGAGAAGGGCGAGCTTCGGCGCATTCCCTGGCACCAGCTCAGCAAGGTGCAATGGGACAGCGGCACCATGTCCATCCAGGTCGAGGGCAAAGACGAAGGCGGCACGGCGCTCGAGTTCCGCGTCTACGTCAAGACGCAACCCCAGGCTGCGGCTTACCTTGCCAAGCAAGCCAAGCTCCGGGCCAAGAAGGTCACCGAGA
>JBIKNA010000125.1:0-16749 GCA_044358965.1 Polyangiaceae bacterium | reverse complement strand
CACTCGTCGCCAGCGCCGTCGCGGGCCTTGCCATGCTTCGCCGGCGCCAACGCCAAGCCTAGCGCCATCGCGCCGAGCTCGAGTCCCGCCCCGAGCCCCCCTGCGTCCGAGCGCAGTCCCGAGCCGCCTCGCGCCCAACGCGACGACCTCCGAGCGCAGCCCCCGAGCCGCCCCCCTCACCCACCGCGAATTCGAAACCGGCAGCGAGCACGCCTGCGTGCGAGCGCAGGTCCGATCCCGGCGAACCGCCTCCCGCCGAAGGCGGGATTGGCGGAGAGCAAGGGATTCGAACCCTTGGTACGTTTCCGTACACCTGATTTCGAATCAGGCACCTTCGGCCTCTCGGTCAGCTCTCCACTCGCGAAAGTGCCGATTTTCCGCCCCGATGTCAACGGTCCATGGTGACTGAACCTGCGAGCAGCGGCCAAAAACCCTAGAAAAAAGCTTGCTGTGCCCCCTCCTTTGAGGGAAAACCCCGCCTCCCCAAAGAACTGGGGCTCCGGGTCGCATCCAGCCAAGCAAATCGGCTCGACTGCATGCAGCCCTCAAGCCCCCCGAGTTGGAGCTAGCAAGCCATGAGTCGTTACACTGGTCCCCGCGTCAAAAAGATGCGCGCCGTCGGCATCGAGCTGCCCGGTCTGTCCCCCAAGAAGATCGAGCGCCGCCCCTACCCGCCGGGTCAGCACGGCCAAGGCCGCAAGAAGCCCACCGAGTACGCGATCCGCCTCAAAGAGAAGCAGAAGATCCGTCTCAACTACGGCCTCGGCGAAGTGCAGCTCCGTCGTCTCATGGTCGAGTCGCGCGGTAGCGACATCGCCGCGGGCGCCAAGCTCATCGAGCTCCTCGAGCGTCGCCTCGACAACGTGGTGTTCCGCGCGGGCTTCGCGCGCACCATCCCGCAGGCTCGCCAGATGGTGAACCACGGCCACATCCTCATCAACGGCAAGCGCGTCGACATCCCGTCGTACCGCGTCAACGTTGGCGAGGTCATCGTCCTCAAAGACCGCAAGAAGGTCCAGGGCGCTGCGGGTCCGGCCCGCGCCGATCTGCAGACCCCGGCTTGGCTCGAGGTCAAGACGGCGGAGAACTCTGCGCAAGTGACGCAGCTCCCCGACGACACCAGCATTCCCTTCGAGATCAACGTTCAGCTCGTCGTCGAGTACTACTCGCAGCGTCTGTAAGATCTCGTTGCCCTGCAAGCGCCCGGGCCGCAACCGCGGTTCGGGCGTTTCGCTTTTGTGCGCCGACGTAAAGTTCCATGAAGGGCCGCACGCGGAGCCGTGGGCCCGCGTAGCCTTGGGGCTGTCATGGCGAGCGACGGCAGCAAGAGCAAGAACCCCGCAAAGGCGAAACACGCGGCGGACGATCCGGCGCGCCCCGGCGAGAAGTGCCGTGCACCCGCCGGCGCCTACGTGCCCGTGGTGGACCGTGGCATGTGCGAGGGCAAGCGCGATTGCGTCGACGTGTGTCCGTACAACGTGTTCGAGGTTCGCCGCATGGACGACGCGGACTTCCAGCAGCTCTCGGTGCTGGGCAAGCTCAAGGCCGTGGTGCACCGGCGGCAAACGGCGTACACGCCAGCTGCACACGATTGCCGGGCCTGCGGCCTTTGCGTGGTGGCTTGCCCCGAGGGAGCGCTTCGCTTGGAGCGGGTGCCTGGCTGATGCCTGCGCACTTGGTCCCCAAAAGTGCTGTTCGCTCACGTCCGCTCTGCGGCACTAAATCGCAAGACCCCGTGCACCCATGCCCGAGACAACGCCAGTGCCGTTGGTAATGGTGCTGCGCGAGCCTTCTGGTGGCACATTGGACTACCTGCCCCGCACGGCGCCCCCTTCAAGCGCGCAGCGGCCGCGCCAGGCAGGCGCTGGGCCGCGTGCGTTTCAAGCATGGGCACCCGGTGTTGCGTCACCTCCACGCGCGACCGCTGGTCGGGCCTCGACATTTCGAGGTCTTTTGGCGCATCGAACGGTTGGCAGGCCCCATGCAGATGCACCGTGACATGCGTCACATCAACACCCTCGGACTGCTTGCTCTCTTCGTCTCCGTCGCATCGGTAGGAACCGGCTGTGCCCAGACCCCGGCCAACGAATCCGTGGCGGCCACACAAGCTGCGCTCGACACGGACATCTGCGAGGACGACGTCGACGGTCCAGCCAAGGACGAGACGGGAACGGACTGGGAGGCCGATGGCAAGAGCGTCGCCCTGGACGACCAAGGCCTGTTTGCTGCCGAGCCGAGCACCGAAACCACAACCGATGAAGCCAAGGTCGACACCGAGACGCCGCCCTCGGCCGAGCCGAGCGAAACCGTGCCCGAGAGCGACACAAAGCTCGACAGCACGGATGACGCCGATGCTGGTGTGCGCGCGCAGAGTGGGGGCCTCCGATTCTTGTCGGCCCCCTACGAGGGAGCCGTGGAGCTGGTGATCGATCAGCACGGCAACGGCAAGCTCGTGACCATTGGCAGCAAGGGTAGCCCCGGCGGGAAAGTCGTTGCCGAAGTGGGCAAGATCGCTGCGCGCGATGCCAAAGGCACCTGGTGGATCATCGACAAGGCAGCCCGAGGCCTCAAGTCTGCCGGGTGGAGCATCACCAAAGCGTCCGTGCGCTGCATCGGTCCGGCGGGCGCGCTGATGCTCTTTGGGCAACTTGCGTATGCGGGCATGGACGAAGCGCTTGGCCCGTCCATCGCGGCGATGGGTGTTCGCCAACAAGACTGCACGGATCGCATCGCCAAGGCATCCAAAGGAGTGGGCTGCCTTGCGGCGCAAAGCGCCACTGCCAAGTGCGAAGACGCAGTGAAGGCGTGCCCCGATGCCTTCTTTGGCGCAAACCTGGTGCAGAGCTGCGGCGACGAGCCCAGCATGGCTCCTTTGGTCGAAGTCGCCGCGGCGGCCATCGGACGCACGGGCAACCTGCCTGGCGGACGCCCCGGCTCGACCACCGCGCCCAGCACCGTGGCCGACGCCATCCGCGAAGGCCGCTTCGCCACGGAGCCCGATCTGACCTGTCGCATGCGGCCAGTGATCCGGGTGCTTTCGTGCGAGATGGTGGAGGGCGATCTGATGAAGGTCGATGGCTTCTCCGAGGCCAAGGCGTGCTGGGATGGCGCCGCGCGGGGCGTCACGCCCTGGAGCGACAGCAAGTGGACCACCGCCAACAAGTGCTGCACCACCGACGCCTGCCGCGGGCACATTGCGTCACTGAAGGGGTGCTAAAGCGGCGACGGATGATCCGTGCAAGGGAGCCCAGTTCCGCTTGGCACCCGCGCGTGCGACGCCCCGTCCCGCTACACGACGCGGGCTACGCGCATTTAGCGGCGACGGCGCGAGCGACGCAGCGCAAGCAGGCCCAGCGCGGGCGCAAGCAACGCAAGCCCTGTAGCGGGGCTCGGTCCGTGGGCCACGGCGCAGCCTCCGTCGTCGCCCGGGGCCGCGCCCGGCGCTGCGGTGCCCGCGTCTGCAGCGGCGCCGGCATCGGGTCCGGGGCCATCGGCCGGCGCGTCTTGGAACGTGATCTGGTAGGGCGCGTCGCTCTTCTTGGTGTTCTGCGTGGACACCACCAAGAACCCATCGCCTTCGAAATCAGCCGGCAGAACCTTGGCGCCCGACACGTTGGCCTTGCCGTCGACGGAAGGCACGAAGCGCACGGAGATGCGCTGGGAATCGCCGACAAGCGCCACCCGGCGACGGCCGCTGAGCGAGATGCTGTAGTAGCGCGTAGAGAGCCCCGACAGCACGCCGTCGATGGGCGCATCATCGGTGGCGCTGAGCACCGGGACCAGGGGGTAGCTGGCGCGCTGGGCGTAGCCGCCCTGGCCCGCACGGGAACCCGTGCCCACGTTCCACGCGCCAAACTCGCCAAACGCCGAAGCCAGGCCACCTTGATCGGCCAACACCGTGTCGGTGACCGAAAGGGTGGGCCCGCCCGACGCTGCATGGGCCTCGAGCACCTTCTTGGGCATGTCTTCGCCAAACCGTTCGGCCAAGAACACGGACCAAATGGCTGCACCATACAAGTACCCTGAGGTCACGCCACCGGACGCAACGTCGAGCGAACGCTCGGGCTCTTTGAAGAACGACGGCAAGAACCGGCTTAGGTCTTTGAGCTCGGGGTACAGCGAAGATGTGGCCCACTGCGCCGACCCTTCGGAGAAGAACCCGTCGAGGTTGGCGTCGTAGGCGTTCTGGATGGCATGAAACAGCTCGTGGGGCACCACGGTACGAATGCCCTCTTCGGCCGAGGCGTAACGAGCACCGAGCTTGGATTCGACCAACAAGAAGCTGGTGCAGACCTTGGCCTTGCCCGCGGACTTGCAGCTCTCGGGGACGGTCTGACCGTCGCCGCCGCCAAACTTGACGAGGTAGATGTCGAGCTTGGCGTCGCCGCCGAATTCGGTGCACGAACCCGTGTTGTCGGCCAGCGGAGCGCGAAACCCCTTGGCTTCGTAACGGGTCATCGCGTCGTCGGCCACCTCTTGCACCCGGGCCACGTCTTCGGGCACGCCGGAGGGACGCGCCGGGGTTGCCCGCACGGCCGAGGTGCCTTCGAGCGTGTAATGCACGCGCACTCGCGCACCATCGACGGTTTTGACCGGCGCGGCCCCGTAGGCATAGCCCGCGGCGCCTCCGGCGTCTGTGGGGCGTGCGCACTCGGCGCGGGCCTTGGAGCTGAGCATCGCGAGGCCAAGGCTCAAGGCCACGCCCGAAAGAACCCGCGAGCGCATCAGAGCGCGGCGACCTTGAGCACGAAGCGACCGCCGGTGTCGCCCTCGCCGCCATCAGGGCTGCCGTAGAACGACACGATTTGCACCTTGTACAGCTCGCCCTTGGCGCCCTTGACGATCCAGGTGCCGGCGTTGGGCGTCAGCACGTTGCCCTGGCTCTGGTAATCGTACCAACCGCGAAACGAGGTCTCTACGGCGCCGATTTGGTCCAGGTACGGCTCGCAATCGGCGTCGACGAACTCTTCGAAGTCGACCTTGGCTCCTTTGGCATCGGCAAGGGTCACATCGGCGAAGGCCTTTTGGACTTTGCCCGCGCCACCCTGCCCCGGGCCTCCGTGACCACTGTTGGTGAACAGCACCGAGCGCTTGAGCGACAAGTCCCAATCGGTGGACTTGGCCGCCGCCACGTCGGTGACGCTGACCTTTGCGCCGGTGCTGAGCTTGATGTACACGCGCGGGTTCTTGGCCGCAGACGAGCTGCCGCCAGCGCTGGCGTCGATGTAGAGCGTTTTGACACCGCCCACGTCGGAGACAACTTGCGCGTCGCCGGTGGACACGGAGTCGATGGGCTTTAGCAGCGTGAGTAGCTGCTGCGTGCACGACACCGGCGCGGCGTCGGTGGCCGCATCTTTCGTGCTGCTGCCCGAGTCCTCGGCCTCGGCGGCATCGTTGCTGGCGCTGGTGTCGGCGGCCGCGTCGACAAAGGTGACCCCAGAGCTGCTGCCGGTGCTGCTGGACGAGCACGCAAAGAACCACGCAGCGGCAGTGGCAACGAAAGTGAAGGTCGAGGCCTTGGTGGCGAAGGTGCGCATGTAGACGAGTCCTTTGAAGTTCCGAGCGCGAACCCGAAGGCCGAACGCCTCGGGTCTTGCGTGCGGTATAGCCGACACAGGACCCCTTGGCGAACCCCTCAAGGCGCTTTTTGTCTCAGCGGAAAATGCCCTTGAAGGCGCAGGGCCAGCCTGGTCCGCGCTCGATTGGCCCGGCCTCCAAGTACTGCGCACACGTTTCTCCTTTGGGTCCTAGCATGACCCAAATGACCAGGGCCGGAGCCGTTACCGCAGTGGCTGTCGTGCTGGGCGCCGTCGTCGGGTTCGGTGCGGCCCTTGTGGGGGTCGTGTTCATCGGCGGCCTGTTGGCCCCGGGCCGCGGTTCCTACGAAGACCTGCTCCCGCCCGTATTCGTCGTGTCGCCCTTCGGCGCCTTCGCCGGAGCAATGCTCGCGCGCCGCTTGGTCCGTCCCGACTACCGAACCTAGTGGCTGACGTGACCTAGGGCGCGTAGTAGCCCCCGGCGCCCGTGGAGCACACGCCACAGAGCGACTCGCGCATCCATTTCGCTCGCCGCGCGAGCTCGCCCGTGTTGCGGTCGTCCGGGTCGAACAGAAAGCGGGACACGCGCGTCTGGCCCTCATCGTCCAGCATGATGTGCCGAAACGTGAGGCCATCGTACGGGCGGTCGCCGCCATGACAGCCGTTGCACGTGATCTGGCTGAAGGAGCGCTCCACACGGGGTGATTGCAGTGGAGCGACCCAGGTGAACGCGGGCGTCGGGATGACGGACACCCAGGCGAGCTGGTTCGATGGGATGTTGTTGCTGAGCGCATTGCGCCCGGCCATCAGGAGCGAAAGCTCCTGGGTGTTCCAGAGTTCGTTCGGCGGTGTTTCGGCGAGTGCCTGTGGCTGCAGTCGGTCGCCACGCCAGGCAAAGTCGCGCATGTGCCACGCGCCCTTGTTCAGCGACCGGATGCTCTCACCCGTCCGCACGCGGAGCAAGTTGTCTGTCGACACGAACTTCGCCACAACGGCCTCGAGGCCGCTGCGCCCGTTCTGAGGATCGACCTGCGCGCCGAGGGCGTGCCATTCGTGAACTCGCACCTTGGCGTCACCAAACCCAAACTCGAAGCTCACGGTAAGCGGCAGGGGCACCCGAGTCTCGAGATCAATGGCGTTGTACACGATGCGTGCCTCGCCGCGCCCCGCCGTGCAGCCGCTGGCGTTGGCAGCCAAGTCGCCACGGTTGACCACCGCGATAGGGACGAACGGAGCGTCACGCAGACGCAAAGTCTCGTACTTGCAGTGGGCGCACGTTGCGTCGCACTCGTTTCCTTCGTAGGCACGTTTCCACGGGCAGAGCACAGCGCTCTCGATGCTGCTGCGCAGTGTGGCATCTGGCTGTGCCGCGCCGTACTCCTCCTTGTCCAATGCCCGAAGCCAGTCGTTGGCGACGCTGCCCGCCAGGGCGCCCGCAACGCTACGCATCACGCTTGCGAAGGCCCAGGGCGTATCCTGATTCCCCGGCACGAGGTCCGCAGGCTCGACGATGAGCAGTTCGTTCCACGGGTCGATCTTGGTCTGCTCGACACATGCAGCGGCGGCCGCTCTGGCCTGCTGCAACGCCGCCTCCCGGGCCCAGTCCGCCGGCGCCGGCGAGTCCGCAATCCCCTGACTCGCTTCGAGCGTGGGCATGTTGCTGCAGGCGACCACGCCCGTAAGCGTCAGGAGAACCGTAACGAGTGCAGTTCGCGAAGGCATGGAGCCGAGCGCTCAGCAACGGCTGTACCAGCGGGGACAATCACTGCAATGCGGCCGAAAACGAACTCGTCGTCCCGCCGGATACTGCCCCTGCATGCCAACTCCGTTGGCGTTGCTGCATCCGCAGTTGTCGTACAGACGTTGCGGCGGCGCGGCTCATTGCGCCACGCGTGAGGTCACGGGTGGATGTCGATGGTCTCGCCGCCATCCGAAGACTGGTCGTCGAGGCTAAAGATTTGGTCGTAGTTGCCAGCGATGTCGAGGCCGGTCACGGACTGGGCGCCGCAGGCCAACTTGCAGCGCTGCACGCCGCCGTTCCCAAGCAGCGAGACGTTCTTCCACTTGGCGTCGGTGACGCGCGTCTGCGTGGGCAACACGTTGGAGCCCTCGAGGCCGTCGCGCTTGCCGTTGAGGATGCGGAACTGGTCGACGGAGTTCACGCGCTTGAAGGACTGGGCGAGGCCGACGCCGAAGCCTGGAGCGTTGAAGGTGGTGATGAAGGGCGCCGTGTCGGTGACGCCACTGTCGATGCGCATCTGCACGGTGTTCCGAGAGATCGCGCGGACGTTCATGCGGAAAGGCGTGCCAGGGTAGAAGTAGCGGTTCTCGGCGCTGCGCAGCGACGGGTTGGCCCACGCTTGCACGCGCCAGTAGGGTCGGAATGCAAAGTTCTCGACCAGGCCGTCGAGACCTCGGGCGCGAACGTTGCCGAGGCCGTCGACGACCTTGCCGTTCGGCTCGACAACGAAGCGTCGTGCGGGGTTGCCGCCATCACTGCCGCTGCTCAGGTTGTCGGTCCAGGTGCCGCGACCATCGCGCAAGAACACGCGGTTCCAGCTCAGGCCGCAGTCGACCTCTTGGTTGCCGGCATGGCCACCCATGTACACGCTCGGCGCATCGAGCGGGCCAAAGGTGAACACCGCGTGCGGTGCGGCGTCGGCCCCGCGAAGCTCGGCTGGTGTGCTGAGCCAGCGCGACCGATCGATGGTGATCTGGGGCAGCGTTCCCTCGCCGCGAATGCCCGTGTGGGCCGCGCTTGCCCGGCTCGTCACCTTGCGGAAGTAGGCGCCGCGAACGTTGGCGCGGACACGCGGGTGGCAGTCGTCCGGATCGCTTACACCGCGTCCCTCTTCGGCGCAGGCGTTGACGGCGCTCTCGGCAGTAGCCTCGTCGTCAGCATCCGGAGCGTCGTCCGTGGGTGCCGCGCAGGCCGCGCTGATGACTCCAACGAACGCGACGAGAGCGGCAGAGCTGAGCGAGAACTTCATGGTGCCCTAATGTAGGAGCAAGTGCGATGCCAGTTCCTGCCGGGGCGGAAGCTTCCGCTGGCACCGTCAGAAACCCGAGAATTCCAGGGGTTTTGGGCTGGCGCCAGGTACGGAGGCTGGATCGCGTCGGATCCGTTGCCCTGGGGTAATGCGTCTTCAGAGGACGACATCAGGCCGTCCGGACGCCCGAGACCGAAGGCGCTACTCGTCGGTGTCGTCGGCCGGCGGGGTTTCGTCGAGCAGGCGGTATAGGCCCTGGCGACTGACGCCCAATGCCTTGGCGGCGCGAAGTTTGTTGCCGTTGGCGGCGGCCAGGGCCCGGTCGACGAGGCCCCGAAGCTCTGCCCGATGTCGCGCACGAACTGCGGCAACAGTGGTCTCCGGCACTGCACCTGCGGAGGGTTGCGCTGCGCTGCGCGAACGCATGGACAGGATCGCGTCGGTCAGGTCTGGGCGTCCAATCATGGTGCCCGTACGCAGCGCCGCCGCGGCGCGCAACACGTTGTCGAGTTCGCGCACGTTGCCGGGCCACGAGTGCTCGGACAACGCCGCGAGCGCTGCCACGTCCAAGCGAACCGCGCGGGTCTGTGGATCGCGGTCGAGCAACGCCCGGGCGATGTGCGGCAAGTCTTCGGCCCTCTCGCGCAGGGCGGGGATGCGCACCACGATGGCGGCGAGGCGGTAGTACAAGTCTTCGCGGAACACCTTCTTGGCCACGAGTTCGGCCAGATCACGGTGTGTGGCCGCAAGCACGCGCACGTCGACCCGGCGTGACCGGTCGCCGCCGACGGCCCGCACCTGGCGATCTTCGAGAACCCGTAGCAACTTGGTCTGCATGGCGGGGCTCATCTCGCCCACCTCGTCGAGCAAGAGGGTGCCGCCATCGGCTTCGACGAAGAGACCGGCGCGGGCGCGGTCGGCGCCGGTAAAGGCACCGCGCTCGTGCCCGAACAGCTCGGCTTCGAGCAGATTTTCGGTGATGGCGCCGCAGTTGATGGCCACAAAGGGCCCGGCGCGGCGATCGGAGATCCGGTGTGCGAGCTTGGCAAAAACCTCTTTGCCAACACCGGTCTCGCCCGTGAGCACCAGGTTCACGTTGCTGCGGGCAGCCCGCGCCACCATGGCGACGGTGCGTCCAATGACCGCAGAGCCTCCGGCGAGGCCGAGCTCTTGTTTGGCGCGCAGGGTCTCGTCGTCGGGCGGTGCATCGCCCGTGCGCGCCACGTACCTGGCGCGGCGCAGACGCTCTTCGATGAGCTCGAGGTGCGTGCGCACCCGCGGCACCAGCTCTGCCGGGGTGTTGGCCAAAAACCGCGCTTGGCAGACAGTCAGCGCGTTGCGCACGAGCTGTCCCAAGGGCTCGGGCTCCTCGGACAACGCGCACAAGGCCTCGTATTCGGTGCGCATGGAGGCGCCGCCGCCGGCCATGGTGACAGCGCTGAGCCAACGGGGTTGCCACGCATCGGGCGGCCCGGCCAGCGCCGACAACCCAAGGGCCTGCGCGGCGGTGCCGCGGGTACCGCCGCGGGTGCACTCGGCGGCCAGCATGATACCCGCTTGCTCGGCGGCGCTGCGGGCGCCCCGGGCCAGCAGCGCGTGTCCTCGGATCAGCTCCAACAGGCCCCGCGTTTGGATCTCGAGCGGCCCGATGGCCAAGCCCTCGGCACACTTTTGTTCGACCTGCTCGGGCCGGCCGCCGCTGAACAAGTCGAACACGGCCTCGAAGGCCATGTACTGAGCGCGAAAGATGCCCGGCGCATCGTCCGGCAGGCGCGAGCGTGCCAAGAGCTCCCGCGCCATGTCGTAGGTGCCCAAATCCAGATACGCGAGCAACGCCGCGGTGCGAATGGGCCATACCAAACGCCGCGCGCCCTCGCGCTCGGCATATCGCTCGGCGTCCGCGGCAATGCGCAGCACCCGGGCATAGCGACCGGCCTGCCAATCGCTATGTGCAGCATGCAAATAGAAGCGCATGGCCTCGACAGGATCGAGGGCTGGCGTTTCTGCCAGCAGCGCCGTGTACAACGCGTTGGCGCGCTCGTCGTCGCCAATGCGCGAGAGCACCAAGGCAACCTCGGCACGAATGGCAAAGTGCGCGGACTCGGGCACCTGGTCCAGTGCGCCCAGCACTTCGCCCAAGAGCGCCATGGCGGCCTTGGCGTCGGACTTTTGCCGGTGCCCTTCGGCCATGCGCGCGAGCAACAGCGCCTCTTGGGTGCGGTGGCCCAAGCTGCGCGCGATGCGTAGCGCCTCTTGCCCAAGGGCCAGCGCGTCGTCCGGCGCGTAGGCCGCCATGTGCGCCACCATGCCCAGGCGGTGCGCTTGCAACGACTCTTCTTCTTGCCCTTCGGCTGCGGCCTCGGCCAACCACGCGGCAACGAAGCGCACGGCCTCTTGGGCCTGCCCGCGCTCGAGCGCACGCCGCGCCCGCGCTTCGAGTGTCCCGACACCGGTCTTGTTGGGCGAACCCATGGGCAGGGAGCAGGATCCCACGCTTCGGCCCCGCCAGCCCAACGCTTTGTGCGCCGCACGGACGTGGCCGCGCCGGCCGGCCCCCGTGATAGCGTGACCATGTGAGCGCGCTGCTCGAAGCCAAAGATCTCCGTGTGGATACCCGCGAGGCCAGTGCCCTTGCGGGGTTTGGCGCCACCATGGATGGCGATCACGGCGTATTGGTGGGCGCGCCCGGGGCGTTGTTCTTGGCAGCTGCGGGGCTCTTGCCGCCGGCGTCGGGCACCCTTCGCGTCGCAGGCACAGAGCCCGTGCAAGGGCTTCGCGAACGCCTGCTTGCGGGCGCTCCGCTCGACCCGCCGTTGCCGCCGCGCCTGAGTCCGCGCAAGTACGTCGAGTACAGCGCGGCCATCGCTGGGCTCGATACGCGGGCCGCCGCCGCTGCGGCCGACCGCGCGCTGTCTGCGCTTCAAATGGCAGCCGTCGCCGACAAGCCCATCGGCAGCACAGTGGCACATGCGCGGCGCGCCACTGTCGTGGCCGCAGCCTTGGCCACGGGTTGCCAGACCCTCGTGCTCGAAGACCCAACGGCGGGCCTGCCCGACGACGCCGCGCAGGTCTTCGCCGACACGTTGCTTGGTGCCACGGCACAGTGCCGTACGCTCCTGTTCGTCGGCCAAGGACGCCTGGATTCGGCGTTGGTGCGCAGGGCCACCTCGGCCATCACGTTCGCCTCCGGGCGCATGCTGGCCCAAGGCAGCCCGCAAGATTTGGCGAGCCAGAGCTCCGTGGTGCAAGCCCGTGTGGTGGGCGACAAGGAGCCGCTGACGCAGGCGCTCGTCGATTTGGGCCTTTCGCCCAGCTGGACAAACGACACACTTTGCTTGGACTTGGGCGAACGCAGCACCCTCGATCTGATGCGCGCCGCCGAGGCCAACAACTGCGTCATCACCGAGCTTCGCCGCGTCTCCACAGCCTGGGTGTAGCCGGTGGCAGAACGATCCTTCCGCTCCGATGCCGCGCGGTTTGGTACATTCTCGACTCGCATGAGCAAAGAGCAAGAACGACTCGCGTCCCGTGAAGAATCTGGAGCGCTGCGGCGACGACTGGATCCCGGCCGCGTGGGCACCTACGCGTTGCTCGGTGCGGGCACCGGTGTCATTCCGCTGCCGTGGGTGCCCAGCATCATGGCCCGGCGTGTGCGCGGCGCCATGGTCCACGACATTGCCGCCCGGCATGGCCTGTCGCTCACCCCCGAGGCCCGCACCATGCTCGAAGAGCCTGCAGGCATCGACGGCCCCCAGGGCATCCTCGCCCAGGGCGTCACCTACGCGGTCACGCGCATCCTCGGCCGCATTGGGCCCTTTGCGGTGCTTCCGCCGCTGCGCAACGCCACCATGACGTTCCTGTTGGGGCATCTGTTTCAGCGGTACCTCGAGACCATTCGCTCCGAGCGCGCCATTCGCATCGACGTCGACGAGGCCCGACGCGTGCGCCGTGCCGTAGACCAGTCGCTCATCTATGCGCTCACCACGCAGCCCTTCTCCGACGAAGAGGCTGTGCAGCCTCCCGAAGACTTGCGCGATCAACCCACGCAGATTGTCGATGGCGTGCTCATGGGCGTGGCGGGCTTGCCGGCCTGGATCATGCGACGCATCGAGGTTGCCTTCGACGACGTGGCCCAGAACCTGCGGGCGTAGCCATGTCTGCCAAAGAGCGCAGCAAGCTGGCGCAAGCCAAGCGCGTCGTCGTCAAAATTGGCTCCAAAACCCTGGCCAGCGACGCCGGCGTGTTCGATCGCCTGGGCGCCTCGGTGGCCAAAGCGCGCGCTGCGGGCAAGAGCGTCGTCATTGTGTCGAGTGGCGCCATCGCCCTGGGCGTGCGCAAGTTGGGCTATCGCGAGCGCCCCAAAGAGATGGCCAAACTGCAAGCGGCCGCCGCTGCAGGGCAAAGCTTGCTCATGCGGGCCTACGAAGAGGTGTTCCAGCGCCACGACCAGGTGGTTGCGCAGGTGTTGCTGACGCACGCGGACTTGGCCGATCGCCACCGCGCCAACAACGCGCGTGCGGCACTCTCGGCGCTGCTCGACGCCGGGGCCACCCCCATCCTCAACGAGAACGACTCCGTGGCCGTCGACGAGATCCGCTTTGGCGACAACGACGCGCTGTCGTCCATGGTGGTGCCGCTGGTCGATGCAGACTTGCTGGTGCTTCTCTCGGACATCGCGGGCCTGCTCGACGCAAAGGGCCAGCGCGTGCCCATGGTGCGCGACGTGGAGACCGAAGCCTCGCCCCTGGTGCGCCAGGGCAAGAGCGACGTGGGCACCGGCGGAATGTCCACCAAGCTCGAAGCCGCCCGCCGCGCGGGGCTCGCCGGCGCTCACACCGTCATTGCCGACGCACGGCAGAGCGGCATCTTGGGCGATGTGCTCGCCGGGCGCGACGTGGGCACCATGTTCCTGCCGTCAGAGCACAGGATCCCCGCCAAAAAGCACTGGATCGCCTTCACCCTGCGCCCCCGCGGCGATCTCATCCTCGATGCCGGCGCCGCCAAGGCCATCAGCAAAGGCGGCAAGAGCGTGCTGCCCGTGGGTGTGCTGGGCGTTCGCGGCGACTTCTCGCCAGGCGATGCCGTCCGCCTCGTCGACACCGAGGGCGCAGAACTTGGTCGCGGCCTCTGCCGCACGGACGCCCGTACGGCGGCAGCGCTTGCGGGCCAGCCCAGCACCGCCGCCAAAGGCGACGCAGAGCCGTTGGTGCACCGCGACGATCTGGTGGCCTGGACCGCAGCACGACGGTAACTCGCCGAGGTCATCACCGGCCAAAGCCCGCCAAGGGCAGTTGCCCGTTCGCTACACCCGCAGGTCTCCCATGGCCAAGCACTCCCCCACGGCAAAGAACCCAACAGCCCAAACGGCGCTGGCCCGGCTGCACGCGCTCGCAGATCCGGTCCGGGCCAAAGGCGCGCTGCGCTTCTTCAAGGCGGGCCCGGGCGACTACGGCGAGGGCGATAGGTTTCTGGGTGTGCCTGTGCCCGCCACCCGGGCGCTCCTGCGCGAACTCGAGCTGGATCTGCCCGCGTGTGTGGCGCTGCTGCAGGAGCCTTGGCACGAAGCCAGGCTATTGGGCCTCTTGGGCATGGTCCGCCTGTGCAAACGGGCAGCGCCAAGCGCCCACAGCAAGGTTCTTTCGGCGTATCTGGGCAACACAGCGCGCATCAACAACTGGGATCTGGTGGATACCTCTGCAGAGCACATCGTCGGCCCTTTGCTTTCCGTGCCCTCGGTACGAACCAAGGTGTTCCGCCTGGCGCGCTCCAAGAGCTTGTGGGAGCGGCGCATTGCCATGCTGGCCATGTTTCACCCCATCAAGAAGGGCCAAGCCGACGACGCCCTGCAGATGGCGGAGCGGCTGCTGCACGATGAACACGATCTGATGCACAAGGCCGTGGGCTGGATGCTGCGCGAGGTGGGCAGGCGCTGCGAGCTGACTCTGCTTCGTGGATTTCTGGAGCGGCACGCGGCCACCATGCCCCGCACGGCGCTCCGCTACGCCATCGAGCACCTGAGTCCGAGCGAACGTGCCAAGTGGATGCGCCTGCGCTGAGCGCGCGCCGGATGGCTCACGGCCAAGAAAGGGTTGAGGCAGGCTTCTCTTGGCATCGCGATAGCAAGTTTTTCCGTGACCAGCGGTAGAAATTGTCTTCTTGATGGCAACCTGCGGCGTTCTCCCGAACGTGCACTTTCACACTTATTGCCATCTCGATGACAATCCTCTTCGGATATCGAGGAGCCAACTGCTACTTTAGTATCAATGGGCATCGAGCGTTGCACGCTGGAGCTGTGGTTGCCAGACCGCGGATGGAGCGTGGTTGGGACGCTCACGGTCAAGAACTCCGGACTTGGCTACGAGGGGCCTGCGCGCTTCGACTACGCGTTCGACTACATCGACGAGGCGGTGCTCGATGCGCGCGACGCCCGGGCCGTTTCGTATCGGTACCCTGTTGGTTACGGATCCATCGATGAGCCTCGTTGGCCCGCGTTCGTGCTCGACGTGATCCCGTCTGGCGCCGGACGAAGATACTGGGAGCGGAGGTTGAGGGTGCAGAACACCTCGGCTTCGGATTTTCGTGTGCTTCGCGCCGGAGCCGCGCACCCACCCGGCAACATCCGCATCGCCGAGGCCGTGGCAAGCGAGCCGCCGTTGCAACAGCACCGTGGCTTCCATCGCTCCGAGGTGCTCCGCCGCGGCGAGGATTTCATCGAGTACGCGTTTCGTAGCGGCGCACCGGTCTCTGGGTCCACCGACGCCGGGGGCGACTCCCCAAAGTTTCTGCTTCGCGAAGACCACGACGGGCGCTTCCACGCTGACGGTGCACTGACCGACGACCGCACGGCGCGCTGCTGGCTGGTGAAGTTTCCGCGTACCCGCGACACCATCGACCGGGTCATCCTCGAAGCCGAAGCGGCGTACCATCGGGTGGCCCAAGCCCTTGGCCTACACACCTTCGGCACCGTCTCTTGGGAGCAAGACTGCCTCTTCGTTCCGCGCTTCGACCGCATCGTCACGCCGAGTGGGGTGTTGCGACTGGGGCTAGAGAGTCTGTGCTCGATAGCGGGTGTCTCCGACTTTGGCGCGCCGGTGTCCAAGCTCAAGCTGGCCCGCGCCCTCGCGCTCTCCGTGGGCGACCGCAACGTGGTGCTCGAGGAGTTCATCGCGCGCGATGTGCTCGATGTGGCAATGGGCAACACGGACAATCATGCGCGCAACACCGCAGTGCTCAAAGATCACAACGGACGCGTGGGGCTATCGCCGCTCTACGATTTTGCCCCCATGATGCTCGACCCGCGAGGCATTCACCGTGGTTCCCGCTGGGAAGATGGACTCGACCATCCGGACTGGAGCCAAGTGGCCGATACCTTGGCGCCACTCGTCGAAGCAAAGCGGGTTCGCGGGTGGCTCTTGGCCCTTTCGCCCAAGGTGGCCCGACTCGAAGCCACCATGCGCGACGCAGGCGTCCCCCACGATGTTGTCGCTCAATGCAAGCCGCGCATCCGGCGCGTGCAAAAGGCACTCGAGGCGGTCCGACCATGAAGGAAAAGGCATCCAAGCAGGCTCTCACCGACAAGAAGCTCGCTGCCCGGCAGGCACTCCGGGACGAACTCTTCGCAAAAGTGGACGCCGGAGAGCTCGGGCTCGTCGAAGCCGCCAAGATGCTTCGCAAAGTGGCCGGCAAAACCCAAGGCGAGTACGCGGCACTCATCGGCATCGCGCCGCGGGTGCTCATCGACTTCGAGCGGGGCGCGGGCAACCCGACGCTCTCGTCACTCGCGCGCATCTTTCGCCCCTTCGGTCTCGAGCTCACGGTTCGCCGCGCACGACCCCGGGGCGATCAGATCGAGCGGTTCAACATACTCGTTGGCGACACCGTGGTTGCCCAAGCCAAAACGCGCCGCGAAGCCATGGACTTGGCACGGACGCAGGCGACGCGCACTGGAGCGAGCGTGTTTGTGCGCGACGGCAAGCGCGGCGGGAGCATCGTGGCGAGTATCCGTGCCCCGCGTTAAGGCTGCGATCGCCCCACTTCTGCTTCGCTCTCCGCCTCGCCACGTTCGTCGGCAGACTCCGCGGTCTCCGCTTCGCCACGCTCGTCGGCCGGCACCCAACCCTGCTTGCGCAAGAACACGCGAATCTTCCCGAACGACTCCGTTGCATCCATGCGCCGCACAAACTCTTTGGTGAGTGGCAAGCGCTTGCCTTTGCCTTCGAGCA
>JBIKNA010000500.1:0-5129 GCA_044358965.1 Polyangiaceae bacterium | reverse complement strand
TAGTGACCAGCCTTGAGCGCTGCGATGCAGGCGCTCGAGGTCTCCTGAGCGATGCCCAAGATGCCACCCGCCGCGGCCACGGTCAAAAGCGCGTAGGCGCCAATGGCCATGGTCCTCGCAAACCGCTCGACGGTCGTGGCTTTCCGCGCGACGCGCATGGTTGCGGCGCGCTGGGCCGCGTGCGAGGCGACGGGGCAGGGGGCCGCCGGCGCCCATTGGCCCGCGCGCAAGATTGCGCCGAGCTCGTTGGCATCGACGGGCCTACGCAGGGGGTCGACGGACAAGCAGCGATGCACTGCATCGCGCAGGAACCTGGGCACATCGGGACGCCGGGTTTCGACAGGCACGTAGTCGCCCTTCTGTGCCGCAGCCAGCACCGCACCAACAGTGGGGCCGCTGAACGGGACCTCGCCAGTGAGCAGGTAGTACATGGTGACACCGAGCGACCAAACGTCCGAACGTGGGCTTGCCGCCGTGGCGCATCGGGCTTGTTCCGGTGCCATGAACTGCGGAGAGCCCAGGAACGCCTGGGGCTGCGTCAAGTCGGGGCCCTGCCCCTTGGCTCCGCTCGCCACGCCAAAGTCCAACACCTTGACCACACGCGACTGCGGCGAGCACTGCGACAGGAACAAGTTCGCCGGCTTGATGTCGCGATGAACGACGCCGTTTGTGTGCGCTTCCCCGATGGCATCGCACGCATCAAGGATGAATATCGCGACGTCCGCGGCACTTCTCGGGCCGTTGTCCTGGACGAGGTCGTGCAGGTTGCAGCCGTCGAGACGCTCCATGATCATGTACGGAACGCCGGAGCGACTGACGCCGACGTCTTGAACGCGGATCGCGTTCGGACTCTTCAGGCTTGCGCTGGCGCGAGCCTCGCGCATGAAGCGCGCCACACATTCCGGGTCCTGCGCCAGATTGGAGTGCATCTGCTTGATGCACACCTGATGACCAAGCAACACATGCGTAGCAAGGAGCACCCGCGCCATGCCGCCCTCACCAACAAGGGCGTCCACGCGGTAGCGGTCATCGATGACGCGCGGCGGCACGTCGACGGCGCTGGCTTGGGAGTCGGACCTGCCGCGCGGCCGCGGCGACACGCGTGTCTCTTCGGGTGATGTTCGCTCGCCCGGGGCCACGCGCTGCGCAATCTCCCGTGTGTAGGAGCGGCGAGGGTGTGTCACGGCGTCGAGCGCGTACTCGTCCGATGGCGCGTTGGCGAAGCTGGGTACGTGTCGCGCGGTGGGAACAGGGCGAACGGTGGGCAACGAACGAAGGTTTTCGGGCATCGGTCTTGTCTTGTTGAGGCATCGACAGGACGATCCGTCTCACCAGTCCGCCGCCAATCGTCCGGGCCCGGGGCCGAAACGCGGAAAATGCCGACGTTCGGCCCGTGTTTTGGGGCCATGTGCGGACTTTTGGCGCCAAACGGTGAGACGGCAGGCGTGATGCGCGGGTCAGTACTGGAGAACGGGCATTCGCGAACATTGTCAACCAGGTGCGCGCGATCGGGGACGTCTGGGCCGTGCCCTTACCGTGGGCAAACCCCGGGGGACCCCGACGCAAAGGGCCCGCGTCTCCAAGGGGCGCCAGCAAATGAGACTCGCGACCCGGGGCCCCACGTGGGATTTGCCCGCGCATGCAGCTCCGGTTCTTTGCGATGCCGCTCACCCTCTTGCTCGCGTGTGGCTCCAGTGGCTCTAGCGGCTACGCCGACCCAGAAACCGGCAGCAGCAGCAGCGGTGGCACGGCGCCGGGCAGCGAAGGGGCAAGCTCTGGCGGAACCAGCGGCAGCTCCGGCAAAGGCAGCTCCGGGAGCTCGGCTTCGCCCAGCAGTGTCGTCGGCCTCTGGAACGTCAGCGGCGCCGATGCCCGCGGTGCGTACACGGGGCAGGCCGAGCTGCGCGTAGATGGCGGCAAGGCAACGTTCGCGCGCACGGTCACCTATACCGGACAGACCGTCGAAGATGGCCGGACGTTGCACTGGGCATGGCTTGGCACGTTGCAGGGGGCGTTGGCCCAAGACGCAAAACAAGCCGACGTGATGGTGACGCTCGACAACCGGGACTTCGTTCGCGAGCGCGCCGGTGTGGTTCGTAGCATCAGTGATGCGCCAGTCACCGTCACGGGCCACATCGTGCTCGATGGCACCGGTGCCAAGGCGAGCTTCGTGTCGTCGGCATTTCAGATCACCGAGCGCTGGGAGAACCCCGTGGCGCCCGGGCAGAAGCCCATCCTGAGCCTCGCGCGCAGCGAGATCACGGCCCACGCTCCGCCCTCGGGCTTGGACAAGCAGACCCGCTTCGCCACTTTCGCGAGCTTCCGTGAACTGCCCATGGTGGCGCCCTACACAAAGCGCCCGGAGTTCGAGACCGCGGTGCACGGGCACCTGATCGACACCACGGATGCGGAGTTCTACCGGCAGAACCCCAGCGCGCTGCGCGTGATCAACAAGACCATCGACGCCGTAAGCCTGGACGAAACGCGCAGTCGCGCCGACGCGTTTCGCAAGACCTTGGGCGAAAAGGCCCGGGGCTTCGACGACGAGATCCTTGGCGAGTTCATCGACCCCCAAACCGGGATGTTGCTCGATGGCGGGCCCGTGGGACAACCCAAAGAACCGCACTTCTCGGCAGCTTTGTGGACGGGCACCTATGCCGCGGCCCAGGCCATGCGCTTTTTTGCCACGCAAGAGCCCCAGGCCAAGGCCAACTTCATCAAGGTGCTCGATGGCGTCTTGAAGCTGCAAGAGGTGACCTCTGACTGGAAGCAGTTTGCCCGGGCCATTCGCCCCGCCAAGGGCAACCCAACCGGAGGCTGGCGCGCGGGCACCGGCGCCTATGCCGGGCTCGAGTGGCTCGAGGGGGGCAACAACGACATGATGAAGGGGCTGTATCTTGCATACATCTTCGGTCATCAGTTGCTCTGCCAGGGCGTCACCGGCCACGAAGACCTGTGCACGCGCATTCGTCGCAATGCGCGGCACTTGTCCGATGACATCAACGTGGACCGCGGCTCCGACGAGCTCGACTCTGCGTGGCTCACCGCTGTGGTCTCCCCCGCGCTCGATGCCATCTCCTACCGCGCCAAGGCCGAGGCAACGTGGACCGCGCAGAAAGCGGTCATCAAGGCCACTCCGGCCACGTACACCCAAGGCATTGCCGACTGGAGCGGCCTCAACCTTGGCTTCGCCAGCAACCTGTTCCACCTGCTGCTGGCCGAGCGTTTGGACTTGGGCGGCGACGCCAAAGCCGCGTACACGGGCCTCGTGGCCGATGGCTTCGACGCGCTCTCGGAGCAGCGTCTACCCCTGTGGAACCTGCTGCAGGGCGCATTCCCCAAAGGCGCCGCCAACGCTGCGGCCATTGCAGACGCCAAGGCGCGCCTGCAAGAGATGCCGTTCCCGAAGCCCATGCACGTGGTCGATCTGCGCGTGAACCCATGGTTCTGCATGTCGCCGTACCCGTCGCTGCCCTGGAAGAACGACTGGACCACCACGGATCGCACGCAGTCGCTGCGGACGGTGCCGCTGTACATGGCGCCGCTCGACCTCTACGCATTCCGCGTGAACATGCAATACAAGGGCGGCTCCGCCGACGTGAAGGCGCCGGCGCCCGAGTACTTGATCGCCTACTGGTTCGGTCGACGGTACGGGCTCATCTCCGCAAACGACTAGCTTCTAGAGACCCCTCGCCCGCATCGATGTGGCGCGGGTCTCCATCAGAACGACGCCTTGAGCTGGCACGTGCCCGGGCTTTGCCGCAAAAAAGCGCCGAGTGCTCGGCCGGCATGTTCCGTGGATAGAGCGCCGGTATGCGGGACCAACGAGGCTATGGCCGGACGCTTTGTGTAGCGCTTGGTCTTGGGATGGTGGGCACGGGCATCACGTCGGGCTGCGGTGTCGACCTCGTGTACAGCGAGGACCCAGATGCTGGAGCCTACCGAGGGCCGAACGTCGCGACGCCAGCAGCGGTGCCCAGCGATGCTGCAGACGACGAGGTGCGCGAGGTCGGAGGAACGAAAGTGGATGCCTCCGTGGAGCCAACCGATGGCGGGGGCTCCGAGGCAGGCGCAGATACGGGGGGCGACGTCGTGTTGCCGACCGCTACGCCTGATGCTGCACTCGACGTGAGCGATGCCGAGGTGTTCGAGGCGAGCGCCGACGCTGCAGTCGATGCTGCCGTTGAGGCAGGGGTGCCGCCGGGGCCCGTCTTTGTGTACCACCACTTCGACATCAATCACGTGCTCTCGACGGGGCAGTCCAACGCCGTGACCAACGGTGGGACGCCGGTGCTCAGCAACACGCAACCCTTTGGCAACCTGAGCTTCAACACGGGCGTGATGCCCATGAGCAGCTGCAACGGCAACGTCTGCCGTGTCTACCAGACGCCCTCGGGGTTCAAGCCGCTCGTCGAGGGGGATCAGTTCTTTGGCTATGGGGTCGAGACGCTTTCGAGCGGCATGGCCAACCAGATCACGCAACTTGCGATGGACCGCTATTTGCCGGCCGGCCCACGTCACGACGTATTGGTGACCCTGCACGGGCGCAGTGGCAACGCATACCCGTGTCTGCGCAAGGGGGGCTGCGCGTGGTTCAACGAACCGCAGCTCCGGCCCTTCGACCAGGCCATGATGGAGGTGAAAGACGCCAAAGCGTTGGCCGCAGCGCTGGGCAAGACCTACGTCGTCCGCGCGGTTACGGTGATTCACGGCGAGTCTGACCACTACTCCCCCGGCAACTTCCCACTCAACGGCACCGACGGTGCACCCAACGCGCTGAAAAACTACGCCGATGGGCTCATGGAGTGGCAGCGCGACTACGAGGCCGGAGTGAAGGCCATCACCGGCCAAAGTGAAGCCGTGCCCTTGTTCTTGGTGCAAATGCACGGCTGGGTGGGCGACGCGTCCACCAACAAGAGCGTGATCCCGGCCAATCAGCTCGACGCGCACGTTCGCGCGCCGGGCAAGGTGGTGCTCGTGGCGCCCGAGTACCCCGTCGAGTTCAAGTACCAGGACTCCATCCATCTATCGAACGCCGCGGGCCGGCGCCTTGGCGAGTACTTCGCCAAGGCGTACGCCAGCGTGGTGATGGCCGGCAAAGCCTGGGAGCCCCTGCGACCAGCGGAGAT